>JBLIRG010000005.1:0-59538 GCA_049472195.1 Thermoplasmatota archaeon | reverse complement strand
TGTTACCGGTCGTCACCCACCGCACGTTAAAACCGTAGGCCGCCAGTTGTTGCTGCACCTCGTCGATGGCTGCAAGAACGATTTCGGGCAGTTTCACGGCAATAAACGTTCGGAGCGACGTCGACATATCATCGGTCACCGTGTACTACAGGTTCGGAACAGGATCCTATTCTTCTCTCTCCATGACAAAAGGTACAGGAGGAAGATATTCTGAATCCATAACGATTCCCTCCGGTTCCACGGATACTCTTTACTATTACTTCGAAGCGGATGATATCGCAAATACAACCAGGGATCCCTCCTCTGGAGATCGATCCGTTATCGTCACGGATGACGACGATCCGGTCATCGGTTCCGATTCATCCGACATATCGGCCGGGACCGGAAATTCGTTTTCCTTCGGTATTTCCGTTTCTGACAACGTCGATTCGTCTCCCTCGGTCAGCGTCGAATACTGGTTCGGATCGGGATCTCATACAACTTCAGCGATGACGGGTACAGGTCCATATACATACCAGATCACCATTCCATCCGATTCAACGTCTTCGCTCCATTACATTTTCCATGCATCTGACGATGCCTCCAATTCGGCTTCAACGACCCAGGTTGACATTGCGGTCGCAGATGATGATGATCCCGTGTTCGGGACGGATACATCGGATACATCGGCCTCCACGGGAGACGCTTTCGATTTCGGGATCGTGGTTACAGACAATGTGGACACATCTCCCGCGGTAAACGTCGAGTACTGGTTCGGTACCGGATCCCACACCACCACAGCCATGTCGGGAACGGGCCCGTACACCTACCAGATCGCCGTTCCATCAGATTCCACCTCGACCCTTCATTACATCTTCCACGCGGCAGATAATGCTGCGAATTCCGTATCAACTACCCGGGTAGACGTGACTGTCGCGGATAACGATGATCCCTTATTCGGCACCGATTCCTCGGACCCTTCTGCAACAACTGGGGAACCCTTCGACTTCGCGATCGCTGTGAATGATGCCGTTGATCCAACTCCGTCGGTAAGTGTCGAGTACTGGTTCGGAACCGGATCTCATACGACTTCCGCCATGTCGGGAACAGGTCCTTACACATACCAGATCACCGTTCCATCAGATTCCATCTCGATCCTGCATTACATCTTCCACGCGGCCGACGATGCCTCGAACTCGGCTTCAACGACACAGGTGGATGTAACGGTCTCCGATAACGATGATCCCGTTTTCGGTACCGATTCCTCGGATGCTTCAGCCAAGACCGGCGATCCCTTCAATTTCGGAATATCCGTTTCAGACAGTGTCGACTCCTCACCCGCGGTAAGTGTCGAGTACTGGTTCGGAACCGGATCTCATACGACTTCCGCCATGTCGGGAACGGGCCCGTACACGTACCAGATCACAGTTCCATCCGATTCCATCTCAGCCCTGCATTACATCTTCCACGCGGTCGACGATGCCTCGAACTCGGCTTCAACGACTCAGGTGGACGTATCCGTATCGGATAATGACAATCCCACATTCAGGAACAACAAGACGAACCCGAGCACCCTCACAACAGGCGACTCCGTGAGCGTATCGGTAGAGATAGAAGACAATATCGAAGTAAGCAGTGCCACACTTTACTACGATTTCGGAATCGGAGAAGGATATCTATCCTCAAGCACCTACACAATTTCGGCAACAACCTATACCTGGTCGCTGACCGTTCCCAAGAATTCCACCACAATAGATTATTATTTCACCGCTGCGGATTCCTCCTCTAATCTCGGAAGGTCCGGCGATTACGGACCTGTTGTTGTTCTGGACAACGACCTGCCCGTTTTCAACAAGAACCTGTTGAATCCGTCGGTCCCGACGACGGGGGACACCTTATTCATAACGGTCGAGATAAGCGATAATATCGGGGTCTCAAGCGCCATTCTCCATTATGATTTCGGTCTGGGAGAGGTGACCTCCGCTGTTTATACCCGGATCGGATCAGTTTACAACTGGACTCTGATGATCCCGCATAATGCTACCTTGATGTACTATCGCTTTTCCGCACGGGACCACGCATCGAACCTCGGCGAATCCCCGACCTGGGGCCCAGTGACCGTGACCGATAACGACCTTCCGACCTTCAGCAACAACGTGGTCACCCCGTCAAACCTCAGGACCGGGGATACGTTCAGCATTTCCGTAGACATATCGGACAATATCAAGGTGACCGGGGCAACCCTTTACTATGATTTCGGATCGGGATACATATCCTCGACCACATACACGATAAACGAAACGATATACGAATGGGATTCCCTGACCGTTGATCCATCCGCCACCTCGATGGATTACTACGTTACGGCCGTTGACCGGGCCTCCAACTTGGGAACGTCACCGGTTTGGACCAAAGCCATAGCAGATGATGATCCCCCCGCTTTCACAAATATCAAACTCAATCCGGCCGAGCCCACAACAGGGGACATTCTCAATATCTCAGCGGATATCCGCGACAATATCAAGGTGATTTCCGCAACACTTCACTACAAGTTCGGGAACGGATATTCAAAGATCAAAACCAATATGAGCGTGGGATTCGTCTACAAGTGGTCCATTGAAGTTCCAGTCGATGCCACGTCGTTTACCTACTATTTCTCCGCGGATGACGGATCCCTGGGCGGTGAAAGCATCGATCGGACGGTTGATGTGGCAGACAATGACGATCCGGTCTTCTTCGACTGCATGATCACCCCCTCGATCATTGAAACGGGGGAGGATCTCACGATCTCCATAGAGATCACGGACAACATCAGGGTGGACAACACGGTATTGAACTACGATTTCGGATCGGGATACAAGACGTCCACATCTTACAAGATTTCGGGATCGAAATATACGTGGAACCTTGAGATCCCGATAGACTCCATGTCATTTTCATATTATTTCACCGCGGAGGATCTTCAGGGGAACATGAACCAAACCGATGTCTGCTCCGTCGGCGTTAAAGATATCATCAAACCCACCTACGCCGACAACAGTAAATCATCAGGATCGACCGGGGATCAATACTTCCTGGATATAGAAGCCTCCGACAACATAGGGATCAAATGGGTGAACATAACATGGTCGCACGGGGAACTCGGCTCTGAAAATATCGGCCTCGATGATGACGGTGACGGAACCTGGAGCATGAAGATCGCAGCGGATGATTCAACCGATGCTTTGACGTATACCGTAACATTCACTGACACTTCGGGAAATTCAATAAAGAGCGCGATCAGATCGGTCACAATAATCGACAACGACTATCCGACCTTCACCGATGGATCTTCTGAAGAGGGTTACTCCGGAAGCGATTACGTAGTCGAGGTCGAGGCATCGGACAACATCGGGATCGACAAGATATATCTCACATGGTCGCATGGGTCCCTCGGCGGATCCGACCAGGTCATGACTGCATTGGGAGAAGGGATATGGAGGATCACTATCCAGCTTGATGATTCAAGGGAGAAGCTATCCTACTCGGTCTCGGTTCTGGATCTATCCGGAAACATTCTAAATGGAACGGAGAATGTGATAACCGTCACCGACAACGAGCAGCCATCGATCAAGGATCTGGATGATGCCACCATATATTCGGGAAGCCGATTCTCGTTGAGCGTGGAGGCCGAGGACAACGTGGGCATCAAGGAGATCAAATGGTCTGGTCTGCCGAAAACATTCTACGGATCCACGATCAGGGGATATGTCAACCAGTCCGGTACATACACGGTCGTGATCAGCGTAACCGACACGTCGGGAAACTCCAATCAGATCACCATCACGGTCGAGGTTCTCCCGAAGAACAACGACATCGACAAGGACGGAATACCCGACCTGGTCGAGGAAATCTACGGCCTCAACTCATACGATCCCTCGGATGCGACAGAGGATATGGATCGGGACGATCTCTCCAATCTGGACGAGTACCGAAACGGTACATTGATGAACGTATCCGATACGGACGGCGACGGCATGCCCGACGGATGGGAGGTCCTATACGGACTCGATCCGCTTCAGGATAACTCGGAGGAGGATTCGGACGGGGACGGCGTCACCGATCTTCAGGAGTATCTGGACGGAACCGATCCCTCAGTGGATGAAACCAATGAACTCCTCACATACATCGTTTGGCTGATAATCATCGTCATCCTGATATTCGCGTTCATCGGAGCCCTCACGATATTCCTCATCATCAGAAAAGGGAAGAGGCCCATCCAGCTGCTGAAAGCCGAGCTCACGGAAGGTCCGAAGGAGGTTTTCATCAGCTATGCCCATGACGATCAGAACGTCGCATACTCCATATGCAACAAGATGGAGGAGAAGGGGCTGCACTGCTGGATCGCCCCGAGAGATGTAACCCCCGGTATGAACTGGGGAAAGGCGATCATCGAGGCCATCAACACGAGCAAGGTGATGATTCTGGTGTTCTCAGCGAAATCAAACGAATCGGAACAGGTTCTCAGGGAAGTGGAGAGGGCGGTTAACAAGAAGGTTCCGATAATAATGTACAGGATAACCGATATCATGCCCTCTCAGGAACTGGAGTACTTCATAAGCGCGGTTCACTGGCTGGATGCTTTCAGCGAACCGATGGAAGAACACCTTGACAACCTGGCCAACACCGTGGAATCAACCCTTCATCCGGAGAAAAACAAGGAAGCGGAAAAGCTGAAGGAGGGACAGCAGAGACAGCTTCTCAATCCTTGACGAACAATGCATCAATTAATCTAAGAACAGAAAATGAATGGAAAAAATCAAAGATAGTTAATCCTTATCGACAGGTACGGATGTCAATCATGTGCGAACTAATTCATCAGGGGGAATATTCCGGTTGAAAATTGCAAGGAAGCTGTCCGAGAACAAGTGGTTCATAATCCTCATCTTCGCAGCTGTAGGATCCGTTCTGGGGTGGATCGGTTATTACAAGATGTACCATGATGACGGATGGACAGTTTTCGATGTAACATACGTGGTGCTGCGCCTGTTCCTGATCAATGTCAACGAATATGGCGTACCCATCCCCTGGGAGCTGGAGGCTGGGAGGTTCATACTCCCGGTGGTTTCATCCTATGCCGTCGTTTTAATAGTGCTGAAACTCTTCGGTGAGAAGATAAAATACATGAAGATCAGGGGATGGAGGAACCACATAGTGATCTGCGGGCTGGGGGACAAGGGATATCTCCTTGCCCGGGACCTCAACAAGAAGAACAAGGTCGTGGTGATCGAGAAGGATCCAAACAACGTTAAGACAGACCTGTGCAGCGAAGAGGGGATCACTGTGATCCACGGAGACGCCACCCAGAAGCTCATCCTCCAGAGAGCAAATGTCATCAGGGCAAAGTACCTTTTCGCCGTTACAGGCAGTGATGTGACGAATACCGAGATCGCCCTTACCCAGGCTAAAATGGTGAAGAGTTCGAAAAGGGTCAGTAAAACATCATGTTTCGTTCACATCAAGAACAAGAAGTTCTGCGATCTCCTCGGAACAAGCCGAAAGAGGGTCATGAAAGCCGGGATATCCACGGTTCGCTATTTCAACATATACGAATACAGCGCCCGCAGGATATTCGACCGATATCCGATGATCGATCGGGAGCCCAAGGAGGTCGAAGATCCGGTACACATCGTGATATTCGGATTCGACAGCCTGGGTGAAAGCCTGCTGACTCAGGCCCTGAAGATCGGCCATTTCACCGATGGAAAAACCCTCAGGATATCGATAGTGGATGATAATCTGAAAGAGAAGGAGGCCATATTCTTCGATAGGTATCCAGAGGTGAAAAACATAGACAACATATCCCTGGATTTTTGGGATATTCACATCGACGAATCGGGATTCTTCAGGACCGGATCGATCAAGCATATTATGGTTCCCGGACCGGATGCGGTTTACCTTTCTTTCGAGGATGACATGAGGAATGTCGCCGCTGCCCTTCATCTGAACAACAGGGGTTATCTGCGGGATATTCCCGTAATAATCAATGTCATAAGCAAATACAGGGTAGCCTCCAAGTTCAAGAAGGGTATGAGTGAACAGTCCGGTGATGGTATTTTCCACGTTTTCAAGACAATAAAGAGCGTATGCAACGGAAGGACCATCATAGACGGCGAGATGGACATGATAGCCAAACTGATCCACAACAGCTACCTGAAAGAGAGGAAGAGGGAGGGCAGTTTCGATCCCGACAAACCGAGCCACCGGATCTGGAGCAGGCTCCCGGAGGTATTCAAGGATGCAAACCGGCAGCAGGCCGATCATATCGATGTCAAGCTCCGCTTTATCGGATGTCATAGAAGGAAAGGCATCGATGCCCATGCCCTGAAAAAATTCACCACCATGGAAGTGGAGCGCCTCTCCAAGATGGAGCATCTGAGGTGGAACGCCGAGAAATTCATCAACGGCTGGGTCCTTGGGAACGACACCGAGAACCTGGAAAGTCCTTACCTGGTATCGTGGGATGAGCTTTCCGAGGAGATCAGGGAATACGATCGTGAGGCCGTGAGAAACCTGCCCAGGATACTGGGAAGCGGCGGGATCGGAATATACAGGGATAAAGATCGGATCTAGCCGATCAAATCAGATATTTGTGTAGATGCCTGGTTTTAACATACGATCCCGGACCGAATGTCAGCAGTGATATTGATTGAAACGAAATGAACTATCGCTTGTGAATATAAAATGTATATGGTTACAGAGGGAGGTCCTACCTAAGCTCCAGTATGCTCAAGGGACCGCTTCGAACTCCGATCCTTTTACGCATATCCTTCGCATCATCTTCAGATGATCCGGATCTCTCTTCATTCGATCCGTTATGCACCTTTTGAACGTCATCCGGTTCATCCCGCGGGGTTATCCCAAGTAGAACCTTGGACTTTTCCATGATCTTGATGGCTTCCGATGCGTTCAAAACGATTCCCGCCTTATTCCCTTGTCCGATCGGTGTTTTCAGCTGGAAAGGTCCTATATAAATTATGCCGGATCGTTATCCCGATTGAAAAATAACACGATATCCTGCTGATTATCGTCCAGTGCAATATTTCATTATAAAACCGTTAACAGATTTTTATCCGAATACAATTAAATAAACATATATCGGTCTCTAGGATCGAACACATCAGGGGAGTGGGGTGAAAGGCAGATGAGGCTCAAGGAACTGGCAGCCGGAGTGGGGACCTTGCTGTTCGTGATCCCCGTCAGTCTGGTCCTTCCCCTGATCGTCGGTCTGCTTTACAAGGAGAACATGATCCTGATCATCTCGGCTTACGGGCTTCCATCCCTCCTGGCCCTCTCATTGGGAGCACTGCTGACCCGTTGGGGAGGAAAGATTGGAAGCGACTTCCGACCCACGGAAGCCCTGTCAACGGTCTCGTTCTTCTGGATACTCGTGGCAGTATTCGGAGCGCTTCCATACATGATCATGGGAACGATCCCGGATTTCGTGTCCGCTTTCTTCGAATCGATGTCAGGATTTACGACAACCGGATCATCTGTTTTGACCGAGATAGACGGACTTCCGAATTCCATACTCCTTTGGAGGGCGGAAACGCAGTGGATAGGGGGAGTTGGAATCATTGTCATGGTCGTCGCGCTTCTATCGACGGTTCTCGGCGGACACAAGGCGGGATTTCTAATGATGAAGGGGGAGGTCCCGGGCCATTCACATGAGAGGGTTGTCCCCCGCCTGAAGGATTCTGCAAAGGTCGTCATCACCGTATATCTGATATTGACCGCGGCGGAGATATTTCTCCTGACCCTGCTCGGGCTCAGCTTCTACGAAGCGGTCTGCCATACTTTCACCACCCTTTCGACGGGCGGATTCGGAACCCATACGGCCTCCATCGGCCATTACAGCAACTATGATCTCGCCCCGTTGATAGAAGGGGTATTCATCGCATTCATGATATTCGGATGCGTCAACTTCATCCTGCACAACAAGTTCCTGCGGGGAAATATCAAGGCCTATCTGATGGATTTCGAGTTCCGCGTATTCATCGCCATGTGGCTGGTCTTCGTGGGGGTCGTGGCGGTCGATCTCTGGGTTAACGACGTGTACGCCCTGGATGCATCCATAAGGCATTCGTTTTTCAATGTCACCTCCATAATATCGACCACGGGATACGCCACCCAGGATTTCGATGCCTGGCCTGATCTTTCCAGATACCTTCTGCTGATGATGATGCTCATGGGAGGAATGACGGGATCCACCTCCGGAGCTATCAAGACCGCGAGGCTTCTGATCGCATCCAAAGCCCTGACCAGGTCAATCAGAAGGATCGGACACCCCAGAGCGCATATCCCGATAAAGGTGGGAGATGTGATCTTTTCAGAAGACATAGTGAGGGGGGTGGGAATGTTCATCTTTGCATATCTGGCCATCTTCGTTTTCGCTTCATTCGTCATGACCCTGACCGGTTTGGACCCGCTGTCAGCGATCTCATCAGTGGCAACGACCATGGGCGGAGTAGGGCCCGGACTCAACATGATCGGTCCGAACTTGAATTTCTCCGAAGTGACAGATACGGGAAAGGTCATACTCTCGATGCTGATGTGGATAGGGCGTCTTGAGATCATAACATGCTTCGTTCTGTTCTTTCCGTCCACATGGAAATCATAGTAAATTTCATCATGGATCACCTCCTTGAGCCTCCCGCGGTCCATAATGACATGTAGATGAATTGATGAAATCGGGTATTTGAACTCCCGTTATATTCGAATACGAATTCGTGAAAATAACGGGTTCAGATCCGAGATGGGCCGGATTAATGGGGCGAGATGATGATGAGGCTCAAGGGGGTTGCATCCGCGGTCGGGACATCCATGTTCCTGATCCCTCTAAGCCTTACACTTCCGTTCATTACAGGTCTGATCTACGGTGAGAGCCTGCTGTTGATATTCTCAGCCTACGGGATCCCGTCGATACTGGCCCTTACTCTCGGCTACCTCCTCAGGTTGATCGGGGGAAGCATAGGGAAAGATTTCAGGCCGACCGAGGCCCTGATGACCGTATCGATATTCTGGCTGGTTGTGGCCGCTTTCGGAGCATTGCCTTATCTCATAATGGGAACCATGACCAACTTCTACGACGCTTTCTTCGAATCCATGTCGGGATTCACCACAACGGGAGCCTCGGTACTGGTTGAAATCGACGATCTTCCGCATTCCATTCTACTCTGGAGATCCCTGACCCAGTGGCTGGGGGGCCTGGGAGTGATCGTACTGATGGTGGCCCTTTTCTCGATTCTGATGGGCGGTCCGAAGGCGGGAATGCTCCTGATGAAGGGAGAGGTCCCGGGGCATTCGAGCGAGAGGATCGTACATCGGATAAAGGACACGGCGAAGATACTCTGGATAATATACGGGATCCTGACAATCGCCGAGATCATTCTCCTGATCTCGCTGAAATTGAGAGTGTTCGACGCTGTTTGTCATACATTCACCACATTATCGACGGGCGGATTCGGAACCCATACGGACAGCATCACCCATTACCGGGACCTTCCAACCGCCCCTTTCATCGAGATGGTTTTCGTTTTCTTCATGTTCATGGGCGGGGTAAATTTCGTAATCCATTACAACTTCATAATGAAAGGGGTCAGAAGCTACCTGAAGGATCTGGAGTTCAGGACATACCTGCTGATCATGATGGGATTGGTAACAATCGTCACGCTGGATCTTGTGTTCAGCGGCGGCTTCGACATATTTGATTCCATCAGGGGATCCGTATTCACCGTCGTATCCATACAGACCACCACTGGGTATGTGACGGCAGATTACGAGGCCTGGCCTCCTCTTTCAAGGTTCATTGTGATATTGGCCATGTTCCTGGGAGGAATGACCGGATCCACCGGAGGGGGGATCAAGATCGCAAGATTCATGATCGCCTTTCAGGCGGCAAAGCGGAGCATGAGGAGAATGGGGCATTCCGGGTCCGTAATACCGCTCAGAATGAGGGACGTCGTGTTTTCGGAGGGAATCGTAAGATCCGTACTCGTCTTCATATTCGCTTACATCACGATATTTATCTTCAGCTCGTTCCTCATGTCCCTTACCGGTCTGGATTTCATAACTTCGATATCCTCCGTCTCGGCAACCCTGGGAAACGTCGGACCGGGGATGGGACTCGTCGGTCCGACGTCAAACTACTCTGAAATCGAACCCATTGGAAAGGTGCTACTATCCGTTCTGATGTGGCTTGGCAGGCTCGAGATCATGGCCGTGATGGTGCTGTTCTTCCCACATACATACAGATCTTGAAAAACAAGGTCCGATGACAGGCATCGAACCTTGAGCCAATGATCCCACCCCCCCTAAGGTCAGGTGTTTCATCTCGCCTACAACAAATTTAGGAACCGACCGACTGGATGCTTCAAAATTCCCATATGATGAAAAAGTTAATTTTTCTGTGAGGCATGGGTAATTCGTGCTCGATTATCTGAGATTCCAGATGGATCACCATACTGCCGATCTGAAGCCTTCGGAAAGACCTGCCAGGGATGAAGCGGGTGAAATCGTCTTGGATGCAGTGAGGCGGGGAAGATTATCCGAATCGAGGGCCGTGGAGAACCTCTACATGGTGGCGGTCGGGATCAGGGACGCTTCCATGTTCCACCCCGTGGACATCGACGAGATACTGATCGTTCACGATCTGGCACAAAAACTGAAACTGGGGATGGTGGTGAGGAAATGCGGAAACCTTGTCCATAAAGTATTCCTGTTCGCGAACGAGGACAGAATGCCCGATATCCCCGACATATACGAGAACGTGGGATTTGAGAACTTCATTATTGCCCAGATAGCGATCGCGCGGATGTCGGGAGAGATCCTGGATTTCCCCGAGTGCTGCATGAAATCCTTCGTCGGGCATCTGATGCAGGGAACCGATCAGGACAGGGCGGCGACGGAAGCTCTTCGGAAAGAACCGGATCCGGATCCAGATGCCTATTTCGTTGAAAGGTTCGTTCCCTGCAGGCCACGCTGCGACAGGGCCATATCGATCGGCAGGAAGATCACATCCGATCTATACAGGACCGATCCCCAGATTGCGTCCATCTATCAGAAGCTGAAGAGGGAGCATATGAAAGAGGTGAGAATCGGTTCGATCGTGGAAGAAAAACAGAGAAGGGACGGGGCCGTCCCTTGACGCTTGAACGGCCCTTGCCGGCCTATTATCCTGCAAAATCCTTCAATATCGAACAGAGATCGGGTTTCCCGATTACCTGAAGTTCGTACCTTGCCCTGATTATGGGTTTGTCGGCCTTGAGAATCCTGGTGATATCGATCGGCGTCCCGGTGATGATAACATCACATGGGATCCGGGATATCGTCTCCTCCAGATCCTTGACCTGCTCATCACCGTAACCCATCGCGGGCAGAATGTCCTCAAGATGATCGTATTCCTCGAAAGTATCCACAAGCGAATCCACCAGATACGGCCTGGGATCGACGATCTCCGCGGCGCCGAACTTGGATGCCGCTATGAATCCCGCTCCGTATCCCATTCCTCCGTGGGTTACGGTCGGTCCGTCCTCGACAACAAGCACCACCTTGTCCTTGATCCTGGAAGGATCGTCAACGGATATCGGCGATGCCGCATCGATTATCAAGGCCCGTGGATTTATCCCCCTAACGTTCCGCCGGACAACCTCGACATCCTCCGGATAAGCTGTTGCCACCTTGTTTATTATGACCACGTCGGACATTCTGACATTGGTCTCACCCGGATAATATGATATCTCGTCACCGGGCCTGTGGGGATCTACAACCGTGATCATTAGATCGGGTTTGAAGAACGGCATGTCGTTGTTGCCGCCGTCCCAGAGAATGATATCAGCTTCCTTCTCGGCTTCCCGGAGGATTGCCTCGTAGTCGACCCCGGCGTAGACGACAAGCCCCCTGTCGATGTACGGTTCGTATTCCTCCCTCTCCTCGATGGTGCACTCGTGCTTGTCAAGATCATCGTAGCCCGCAAAACGCTGGACCCTCTGATTGACGAGATTCCCGTAGGGCATCGGATGCCTTACTGCTACGGTTTTCTTCCCCATTTCCTTGAGGACCTCGACGATGTACCTGGATGTCTGTGACTTTCCGCATCCGGTCCTGGAAGCGCAGACGGCGATCACGGGTTTGGTCGATTTAAGGAGGGTATGATCCGGACCCAACAGCATGAAATCCGGCCCTGCCGCATTTACCCTGGCGGCTTTCCTCATCACCGTCTCGTATGAAAGATCGGAATACGACAGAACGCATATATCGACATCCTTCTCCCTGATGATATCCTCAAGGTCTTCCTCCGGCATGATCGGGAGGCCCTCCGGGTAGAGCTTGCCCGAGAGGTCTGCAGGATACATCTTGTCATCGATCCCCGGAATCTGGGTGGCGGTGAAACCTACCACCTTGTAGTCCTCGTTCTCCTTGAAGAAAACATTGAAGTTATGGAAGTCGCGCCCGGCGGCGCCCATTATCAGAACATTCTTCCTGTCCATTATTACACCTGTCCGTCCAGAACGAAGTCACATCCCTGAGGTGGGCAGGATCATCGAACCCTAATACAGCGGCCTTTCCCCGCGAATGGACCGCCAGTGGGCGGTCATGGACTAATGGGGGGTATCAAATGTTTCTCTATATAAGTTACGGGGATCGCATCCCTTCGATGATCTTCAGCGTCCTCTTCACATGTTCCTCGGCCATCATCTGAGAGGAAAACATGTAACGTATCCTTCCGGATCGGTCGATCACGAACGTCACCCTTCCGGGGATAAATCCGAAGGTCTTCGGGACATTGTACAATTTTCTCACTTCATCATCCGCATCACTGAGGAGTGTGAAAGGAAGGTTGTGCTTTTTCACAAACCTGCGGTGCGAATCCAAGGAATCGGAGGATATTCCGATCACCGTAGCCCCTGCATCGGTAAAGTCCTCGTACTGATCCCTAAAGGAGCACGCTTCCTTCGTGCATCCGGGAGTATCATCGCTGGGGTAGAAGTAAAGGACGATCGGCCCCTTTCCCAGAAGATCCTGAAATGATATCTTCCCTCCGTCCGAGGACGGTAGATCGAATCCCGGGGCATTGTCCCCTATTCTCAGGTCCCCGAGTCTTTTGTATTCCTTCATTTCATGCACCACATGTCCGATCCGATCGATCGTTGATTACATTGTCCTCTGATATATCAGGGTTTATCGGGATAAGAAACCTATTTGATATATTGATGGATGAAACATTTATAGTTGAACCGCTCATTTTGCTGGTGAGGTGGACTCATGTCAACAATGTCCAGGTTCATTCCATTGATCGCAGTTGCTCTGTTAACGGTCTCGGTCCTGTCTATGGTCGTCTCAGAGGAGCCGACGGAAAGCGACAAGGAACCCAATCTTTTCGGAAAGGTGATCGATTCGATCAACGAGAAGGGGATCTCGGCCGTCATCCATTTCGGAGGCGGTCCGGAAAACTCGTTCAGATATACTGCCCAGAGCAACGAAGAGGGAGCTTTCAGGTTGTACCTCCCACCCGGAGAATATGTCTACGAAGCGGAGGCCAGGGGCTATATGGCAACCCGCGGTGAGCTCAAGATGCCGGATGGGCAGAAAATGGAACTTTCCATCAAAATGGATCTCCTCGATGCGGTCAAGGAGGGCAACCTGCACGGAAAGGTGATCGATGCAAGAACCGGTGAGGGAATTATCGCGGTTGTCGAGTTCGGGGGCATCGAGACCGATATCGCCTTCAGGGCGGAAACCGATCGGTCAGGAGTATTTTCGCTTCTTATCAGGCCAGGCGGTTATTACTATCATTCCATCTCCGAGGGATACGAACCTTTCAAGGGAGAGATCAAGATAGGAGAGGGGCCCCAGCGCCTGCTGATCGAGATGAAGAGGATACGGCAGGAGGAGAGGGATTTCGGGGTGGTCAAGGGATTCGTGGGATCTCCTGACGGAAAACCGATTCCCGGTGCGGTCGTGACTTTCATGCCGTTCATCGAGGAGCATGTCAAGATCCGGGAGGACGGGACCGTCGTCGAGAACGACGTTCCCCCGGAACCTATGGAGCCGATAACTGCAAGGACCGACGAGAGGGGCCATTTCATGATCAGGCTGAGGTTCGGCGGATACGAGGTCCATGCCGAGGCGAGAGGATATCATCCCGCCGTTATGCCCTTCAGAATCGGACCTGACAATCCGGAGGCCGGGATTAAGATAATAATGGAGGGAATGGAGAACCTGGAACCTGGCTTCGGAGGGCTCAAAGTCGAGATAAAGAAGGTTGATGCCAACTCCGACGGACTGCCCGAGCTCATTCACATCGCCCTTGACGTGAACGGCGATGACAAGCTGGATGCGGAATACCATTACGAGGATGAGAACTCCGACGGCAATCCCGAGGTCGAATTGCTGATGCTCGACCTGCCTCCCGAATTCGTCGAAAGAGCAATGAACATCATCCTCAAGCTGATCGCCATGAGATCGGCAATGCCTCCGATGTATCCGGAATACGGAATGTGGGAGGAGGATAAAGATGTGGAAGATCCCTGCTGCCACGGATATGATGAGGACGGGATGCCCAGGGAAGAGTTTGATCCCGACGCGGACGGCGAGAATGATGTGGAGGGATGGTTGGAGAAGTTCGGAGAGTGGCTGAACAGCGGCCGTGAGGACGATCCGGAGGAGGCTTCCGATGACGGACAGACAGACGATGTCGTTGAGGATACGGACGATCCGGGTAACGCAGGAGATGTTGAGAATACGGATGAACCCGTCGATAAGAAATCCGACGGAGCTCCCGTTGTTGAGATATTGACAGCCCTTGGAATGGTCGCCGTTATCATCGGAATAATCGTCTTGGCGGCATATTTCCTGGTAAAAAGGCGGAAATGAGCCGTTTTGGTCCCGCCTTTAATTATTTTTTTCATCGTTCAGTTTTTTTCAAGTATAGTTTATATTTGATAACCAGGGTTAATGGTTTTGAAGGTAGTTCCCATGAAACTTGTCTCCACTTCCATAAAGGGTTTCGACGAGGAGATCGGAGGAGGCATCCCCTTCGGATCGGTGATACTGCTGTCGGGAACGCCGGGAACGTACAAATCGTCCATGGCCTTCTCCATCCTGTATGACGCCGCCATCAAGGACAAGGATGTCGGCATCTTCCTTCTACTGGAGCAGAGCCAGAACTCCCTTCTCAACCAGCAGGCGGATATGGGAAGGAAGATGGACGCCGAGACCAAGAAGAGGATCATCGTATCCGACGTCGGCAGGATAAGGGCTGCGATGGAGAAGTTCTCCACGGGGAACGACTGGATGGCGGCGATAAAGGCCTATGTGGAATTCCTGGTCAGCGAGAGGAGGGCGAGGCTCCTGGTCATCGACTCCCTCCCGGTCCTCGAGATCCTGGCCACATATGATAACAAGAGGGAGTTCCTCTTCAATCTGTTCGAGTGGTTAAGGACACTGGGGACCACGACCATCCTGATCTCAGAGAAGAGATCTCTGGACGGCGGATACGGGGAGGAGGAGTTCCTTGCCGACGGTGTGTTCCAGCTCACGCTTTCTCCGGTTGGGGAAGTCGATCTTCAGCGGAGGATAAGGTGCATCAAGATGAGGGGGATGGCCCACAACACATCGATGTTCGCCCTGGATCATAAATCCGGTAAATTCAGGATAGCCCCGGCGATCTGATCCGGGATGAACATTCTATGCATCCCTCCCATTCAAACGTTAATTATTTAGCCGAGATCAGAGCTAATTACCGAACGTGGAGGCCGGCCGTATGAAGAAACGGAATTCGGATAACGAGATGTGCATAATCGCCCACAGGATCTGCCCCAGATGCGATGAGGACATGTGCATCGAGGAGAGGGGAGGGGAGAAGCTGGAAGTATGTACACAATGCGGGGGCATATGGTTCGATCCCCATGAGCTCGACGAGCTTCTGGGTGAGGATATCTCCATCGAGCTTCTGATCAACATCAAGAAACCCATCAAGGGTGAGAATCTGAAATGCCCCTCATGCAGGGAGTACATGGAGACCAAGGATATATTCGGGGTCCAGGTGGACGAATGCCGGACATGCAAGGGGATCTGGCTCGACTCGGGAGAAACCCAGAAGATATGGGAGGAGAAGGAGCGGACACTGGACCCATATGAACTGGACCCAGATCATGAGGATGGCGAGAATATCTGGAACAGGTTCCGGGTAAAATATTATGGTTTCGAGAGATTAACCGAGGATTAGATCCCCTTGCCCTTGATATACGGCCTCTCCGGGAGATCTCCTTTGAACAGGCACTTGGTGCACCTGTATGATTTGTATGCCTTTGAAATCGTCTGGGATCCGCAGAGGGGGCACTTGTATTCCAGCAGACCTCCGTCGTTCTCCAGGAAGCTGTTTACCTTCTCCATGTTGATCGTCCAGAGGTTGGCATCCTTGGGGGTTTCGGTCTCCCTCCGGGGTTCAAGAATTCCGATGTTGTACAGGTAGATGGTGATGTCGCGGCCCTTGACCAGGCGGGTCGCGAACTTATCGAAGATCCTCTGAACGGTTACATGTTTTTCCTCGGAGAACTTCTCGCTAAGCATCTCGATGATCTGGCGTATAACCTCGTTGCTCTGCTCCTCTTTGTGCCCTTGCATGAGATCCCCCGCGAGTCGATTTTATCCCCTTGATTGAGGGCTACCGTATGTGCTATATGGAATAAAAATCTATTGTGCTGGGTCAATTAACCCATTTCCGAATCCAGGATGAAATATACTCCGCTGCCGGGAGAAGATCATCGCCATGTACCACAGCATCGGCGGCAGACGATACGATATCATCCATCGGCCTGAATGCCACGGATAGGTCCGAGAGGGAGAACATGGAGGCGTCAACATGAGAATCCCCGAGGGATACGACGGGCTCGAAGTATCCTCCGTCAAGTATTTTCCTCAATCCGACTCCCTTGTCCCGAAGAGGGACCCTGAGTATTCCTTCCCCGGAAAGAAGTGATCTCGCGTCGAAGTCGAGCCCGTTTGCGATGACATGATCGAACAACGCCCCGGAATTGAGTATCTCGGCGAGAATATCGATGCCTCCGCTTACTATCGCGGTGGATGCCCCCGCATCCCTGAGCAAGTTCACCGAGGCCTCCAGGCTTCCCATCCTGGGGGTCCTGGAGAGGATCGTCCGTATGTCCCTGAGGCTCAATCCGGGATCGATCCCCTTCCAGATCGATATGTCCCGCCGCATGAACTCCATATCGTCGATCATGCCCCTCATGTACAATTCGTAGGATTCCTCGTTGTCCACGCCGAAATGATCGTGGATCACCCTCCACGAGCTCCTGGGTTTAACAAGAACCCCGTCCATGTCGAATACTATCAGTGGTACCTTTGACACCATCGCTCTCACATCTAAAAAAGGGAGATGCCAGGCAGATCAGGGTGGACGCCCTGGTCCGCGATTGGTTGCTCCTTGCGCCTTCTCCATCCCGGCTCCCAACGAGCGTTGGGAATCTACGGTTAGGCTGCTCCCTTCCGGGCCTGACCCGGTTCCCATAGTCAAGAGGTCGGGACGACCCTCCGGCCGCCCCAGGCATCGCTTCCAACCCCGAGGGACGTTACTTCACAGTCGGCACTTGGACCAAAGGCGTACTGGTTGCGCCGCCCCTGGCCGTCACCCCGCTATAGACCGTTCTGCGGCACATCCAAAGGATGTGAGGGAGGGCCTAGCTCCCCGGTCAAGCCTGGCGGCAGGGCATACATACTCGCCGTATATAGACTTTGCTTCCTGTCGGGTCCTCCACTCAGAACAAGTTTCAAGCGCAACTCAAGAAGGAAAATCCCTCCAAATGCATATGTGATTATTTGCAACTCGCCGATAAACATGCAAGGCTTTCCCGTTGACGATCGGTCTTATCGCGGTTTGGTTACACTTTTTAGTTTTTGTTTAAAAAGGGTTTTATATCTCCTGCTTCCTGTATAGGGACTGAGGGTATTACCATGGGCGAGGATGAGTCTGCTGATAAGGAAAACGTCACCCTGGAAAGCATGAGCATCAAGGATTTCACGATCACCGACGAGTTCATACCTGTGAAAAAATCCATTCCATGCAAGGATCTGGCAAAAAAGCTGATGGAGGTTCCGAAAGGGGTGATCTTTGCCCTGAGCGATGAAGGAGTACCAACAGGAGCAGTGACGGCAAGGGAATTCCTGATCGCGGTCATGGAGGAGAAGAACCTCCTTGAACTTGCAGCGGAGGATATCATGAACACCAATATCATGGAGATCAATATGGACGATCCCATATCCGAGGTCATACTGAAGATTTCCAAATTCGCCCCTTACGCGGTAGTGGTCAAGGATGTCGACGGGACATTCAAAGGATATTTTTCACCCAAGGATTATCAGGAAGCCCTGAGAAAGACCGGTGTTCTCTGATCTTCCCTATGTCAAAGTCCGGTTTATCCTGCCGGATCTTCTTCACATCAGCCACAGAAGCAGTATCAGACCCAGATTGCCGAACACCACCTGTGCTGCGAAACCCAATGCAAGCGAGACTATGAATGGTATCTTCGGCGTGACCCTGACCTCCTTTTTCCCGTCTTCCACGAGATCGCGTATCACTTCGGGAGTCGGATCGACCTTTCTTCTCTTTCCATCCTCTTCAATATAGACCCATACGAACCTTCCGGCCAGATCATCAACGTCCAGAACGTATGACGTGAACATTCTTACGGGATGGAATCTCCCCCTGATCATATTCATTACCGGAAGGAACAATGCCAGGAACACAACGGTGACCAGCGCCCCGTTGAGCATGACTGAGAAATGAAACGGAAAGATGAACTCCGTCGCCGTGTGATCGATCACCAGATCGTAAAAGGGTCCGGTCCATATCGGAAGTTTCTCACCGTACCACGGGAACACTGCCGCCAGGGATATCATGCATTTAGCGTCGGCTCCGCCGTGTATTATTCTGACCCCCGCGATTGGAACGGAGTACAGGATGAAATAAATGAGCATGAACAGGGACGAGAATGCAATTCTGCCCAGCAGGGATCTGTCACCATAAATCGCACCTATTATCGTCGCCGCCGCGGCTCCCAGGTATACGATGCCGAATATTATATCCTCGAATTTACCCTCCATGATCTCCCTGATCTCGGGATAACCATACAATGCGAAGACCATGAATCCGATAGGCAGGCCGAGGAGAAGGAACGAGAGGGGTTTCTCCGCGCCGCCCATGTGGTAGATCTCAACAAGAAGAAGAGGGGCGGAGGCGGCAAGCAACAGTATCCAGTAACGGTCGGAAACCCTTCTCGTCTTAATATCCGATATGGCAGCGGCACAGAGTACGATCCCGACTATGAGGATCTTGAACAGGGCGACGAGAACAAGCGTCTCCATCCTCACTCCCCCTCATTTTCCGGATACGGTGGATTTGGCCTTCTCGATCATCAGCCTCGCCTGGGTTGGATTTATTCCTTCGAGTTCGGTCAAATTCCTTATCTCGGCCTTCGAGACCTTTTCAAGGGTATCAAACCCGTGTTCGATGAGATCCGCGGCCTTGCTCGTGGATATTCCAAGGGAATTGGCGAGGTCCAGAGTGTGGGAATCCACCTTTTCCTTTGCAGGTTCGTCCGACTTTTTATCAACCCGCCTCTTCTCGGAGGGTGTTGCGGTAACGGGGGTCCATTTGGCCGAAGTGCCCCCGATGGTAATGGTCATCTCACCCTCGTCATCCTCCGCGGGTTCGGGAATCTGCTCCCTTCCCCTCCCGCGAACGACCCTTCTTGGCCGGTCGGGGCCGATGGATCTCGCTGATTCCGGATACTGCGCCATTTCTTCAAATTGAACAGCCGTTCCCATCATCACGACCTCTGGCCTGCCCCTGGAGTCCCTCGACAGCCTGCCTTCGGTTCTTATTATCCCTTCCGCTTCCAGTTCCACGGCGGCCTCCCTCATCCTGCGTTCAGCTTCCTTGAACAGGGCTTCGTAATGCTGGGGCGTATCTGCCCACGGCCATTTCATACCGTCTCCTTCAACGAACAGGCTGCCGGATTTGCCCCCTTCTACCGAGGAATAACCGATTACCATCCCGAGAAGTTTGTCTATCTTTCTCCCGGGTATATGGTCCAGATTGGTTACTATCAGATCTTGGTCGTTCATGTCGATTCGTCCATTCAATCGTTTTCGGTGAATTCTCCTTCCTTTACAATTTCATCATCATCCACATCCCAATCCTCGGCTGATTTGTCAACATTCCTCTTCTTATTTCTCTGAATTAACCACCATATGAGGATTGTCAATCCGATTGCTGGAACAAGTATTAACACAATTATGCAGCATATGCTTATTATCATCCCCAACAATCCGCCTATGATTGTTACCAGTTCGAGTATTCGGATTCCCCCTTGCCCGGGTAATCAGAAGCTTGATAGATATAGGTATCCCCGTGGATTTCATGGTCAGTGGTACGCGGTCCGATTCCGGTCCGATCAAGGGTTAAATGCGAAGATTATCAGCTCGAATGGGATCTCTTACGGAGAAGTTTGTCCAGAAGCGGGATCTCGATCCCCTTCCTCCTCGCGTAGAAGACGTAGGCGCCGGCCCCGATCGCCGCAAGCAGGGTTAGAATGACAACGGCGTCTATCAGGAATCCCGTTCCCGTTTTGTGGGGATGGCCGGTGGATCCGAAAGGTGAATGGCCGGACAGGGTCATGCCTTCCGGGAGGGGATCGGGCTCTGCCCAGGCGTGCTTGGGTGAGAACATCCTGAGATCGGGGTCGCCGTAGTAAACCAGGTTCTCGAAGATGTCCCACCACCATCCCTCGTTGAGGTAGTCGATACCCACATGGGAAATACCCCTCTCGTATGCATCTCCCACGGTGCGGCCGTAGTAGATGTCCCGGAGGAACATGTTCATGGCAAAAGCACTGTACCATGAGGTGAGCCAGGGATCGATGACCTGGAACACGGATCCGTGCCTGACCATCATGAGGTGCAGGTATGTGTTTGCAATCAGGCAGCTTCCCCCCGAGAACCCCATCGAATGAAGGTTCTCGAAGGCCTCGTCCATGACCAGGCCGTCCTCGGAATATTCCGTCTGCCCCTGCTGGGATATCGCGATGATCACGCCGTCGTGCCTCTCCGGTATTATCCCGGCATCGGTCACCGGACCGAACCCGGGGGTGATATCAAGGCCGACATGCTTGGACATGGTAACGACATCCGGATCATCGGTAGCACCACGGAGCCTCTGCAGGCTCGTTCCCGCCAATGGGACCCCGGCTTCCTCGTATCCTCTCCATGGATTCTCCTCGGTCGCACCGTTCTCATCCCACCATCCCACCGCTCCCGAGTGGGTGTGGCCTCCATGCATCACCTCGAGCCACATTATGGCTCCCCGGTTGAGATTTTCTGTGGTCTTCTCGAAAGTAGTTGTGAATGCCTGGCCGTATCCCAGCTGATCAAGGTAATGGGGTATCACTTCCGAGGAATCTAGATCGGGCCATCTTCCTTCGGGATCTATACCGTCGGGATCGTCCTCCGATGATGACATCTGGTGATAGGGAGTGATCCCTTTTCTTGTGACGTAGGGTGTTCCCCAGTACTCCGCCGCGTCCTCGTTGAATTTATACTGGTAGCTTACCCAGGTCTCCACAACGGCGAATTCCTCCTTTGTCTCCCTCTCGGGCGTCGTGATGGTCAATGCCCCCGCCACCCTGGTCGACTCGGATCCCTGGATCCTCATGCCATCATGTTCGTCCAGCTCGAGATTGACCGCGGGATTCGCATAGATGATCTTGGGATACATTCCCGATCTCGAAACCCAGGCCGCCGCATCCACCGGGGTTCCCATGATCCTTCCCGCATCGGCCGCGCCGGTCAGGGCCCTGTCCCACGATGAACCGATATCGAACTGGTCGGCCACGGTTATGATGGATTCCTTGCACTTTCCGTTATCATCCACGGGACTCTTAACGTCCAGACCGTACTGGTCGAGGACGTCATAGATGGCCCTCCCGGTCAGAACCATGCATGCCACCGATGGCGGCGCCCTGTTATGATGATAAGCGTAAACCCAGAACTCGTTGTGCCATGCCATAGCCGTGGAAAGCTCGGGATGGGATTCCAGAACGAGGACAGGCGCGCCGTGAACGGCCCCGGCCAACGCTGCTGGCCCAACGAAAAGGGCCCCTGGGACCTCTTCCTGGGGATTCTTGTCGGCTTCCCTCTCGAGAAGGACTTCCCAAGAGGTCCAACCGTCCATGGTGGTGAAGACCACATCCCTCGAGGGCGCGCCGTTATCGTACGTTCTCTCGTTGATCAGCGAATAGAGCTCATCGAAGGATTCG
The DNA here is from genome assembly GCA_049472195.1 of Thermoplasmatota archaeon. Taxonomy (GTDB): domain Archaea; phylum Thermoplasmatota; class Penumbrarchaeia; order Penumbrarchaeales; family Penumbrarchaeaceae; genus JBLIRG01. The sequence continues at coordinate 37,186 of JBLIRG010000005.1, read as the reverse complement.
ATCCTGTCCACGTCTATCTCAGGACTGAAGAATCCCCTCATACCGTCGATATCCTTGTATACCTTTTTCGAGGCATACCCGTTTACGTCAACCAGGTATAGGTCCTTGACGCCGAGATCGTTCATGGCGGACTGGGTGGATTTCCTCACCCCGTCGGTCCCGCAGAAAAAGAGGGGGCTGTTGAAGGTGGATGCCAGGACAGCTCCGTTCACCGCGTTCGCCCAGCTGAACCCTTCTTTCTCGTCTCGGACCTGTTTGAACTGCCATTTGACAGTGAAATCGGTTGCCTGGGCATTATCCCCGAGGTTGATGACCGAGATCCAGTATTTTCCCTGGCCGAGCGCCGGAATCTCGAGCACCTGGGTGGTTCCTCCGGTGGCCGTGGTTGCGACTCCTATCTCGGCCCCTTCGGGCCCGCGGAGGATTATGCCGAGGTTCTGGTTCCCGTCGGACCAATCGAGGGTGAAAGTCGCATCCCTGCAGTAGAAGGGTGTTTCCACCGGATCGGGCAGGTCGATTCCGGGGTATAGGGTGTAATCGATCGTGTATTCCACCTGAGCGTCGAACGGGGCGTCGGGATTCAGGCCCCTGAGATCACGATCTTCCATCACCGACCTTATCCGGTTTAACCTCCACTCCTCGCTCTCGGTATACGTCACCTCGGATGGAAGGGGGACGCCTCCCCACCCCTCGGGATCCTCCATGTGGACCAGGGAGTTTTCCGTGGGCATGTAGGTGACAGCGAACTTCCACTGCCCCGGATTGTAAATATAGGATGCTATCTCCTCGGATGCGCCCTCAAGAACGTTCCATTTCTCCGAGGCCCCTACCTGTCCCAGTTCCGTATCGTAGAGCTGGAGGTCCGGGTCCTTCCCTCTTTCCGTTATATCGGAGAGGGGATTCCAGTCCTTCCCCCATGTAAGCTGTGAAGTTATGTACTTGTAATCGGGACCGACATCGAACTCATGATAGTTGGGATCCGTCGGCGAGGGCTCCTTCTGCCCAGATTTCGATCCTGTCTCGGGTCTCGCATCGGGGGTCATGCCGCCTGTTTCCCCCTCGAATATCTCCTCGAAGGGCTCCTGATCGGGCATTATCACGGCCACGACGGCCTTGTCGGAGTATTCCCAGTTCTCAAGGGCGATCCTGTCCGCGATTCCCCACGGGGTCTTCGAATCCAGATGGACCACTTCGTCCGCATCCCAACCGGATCCGACGTCCCCCGGGGTCTTCCCGGAGAATCCAACCAGTTCGATGCGGTCCAGGCTTCCGTCCGCAACGGTTACCATATCCTCCATGAAGTAATCGATCGCGGGATACGTGTTGTCGGTCCTCTCGACATCGGAGGTCTCCCTGGGCTTCTCGTAGAACAGGACCGGATTCATGATCATCCGGTCGCCGTCTGCATAGCGAAACACAGAAGCCGGGACCTCAGCCAGATATGCGTAATCATCGAGGTAACCTTCCCGGTCGTGGTTGATGATCGCCGCCTTGTCTATTGAGGTCATTTCCGAATAGGATACGCCCTCGAATCCCTCCGGCAGGGTCGGCTTTGCCTCTCCGAGGGTGGTCAGCGGGAATATCTGGAATATGAATGCGGTTGTGATTATAAATGCAAAGATCACGCGGAATCTTGTCTTCCTGACGATCATGATATCACTCGGCTGTATGAAGGCGGATATGCGCATCCCCTGTACATGGAGATAACTACCCAGGTAATAAAAATCTTATCATATTTAACTGACACTTGTCATCATGATCCATAGTGTGCCATACACGGTTGAAAGATGGGATCATGGAAAACGCCTTTCAAGTGATTATGAACCGGATCATTTCGAGGCTCTTCTGACTATCTTCCTTCCTTTCTTCTCGCTCTTTTTCTTTTTGATCTCCTCCGGAGGTCTGTAATCCAGAGTCATCAAATGCAGGCTGAGCATGATCTCCAGGAGCCCTCCGACAACCTTGTCCACGGGCTCCACCCTCTCGTGGAACCGCTCCTGCTCCTCCATGTATATCTCCAGCAGAGAGTGTTTCCCGTCGCTCATCTCCCACAGAAGCGTCCCAACTTCATCGAGGGGGCGTTTGATATCGGCCGGACCGCCCAGAAACCTGTGGAGAAATCTCTCGAACCTGTTGAAGTCCTTCGGATATTGAAGCGTGATCAACCCTTTCCTCTTCTTCCATTTGACCTCGGCCCTAACCGGATAGATCCACCGGGGATCCGGCCCCTTCCTTCGGGTTGAATCGAGTAATTTCTTCCTCTTAGCCATATCAGATCCCTACACAAACAGTAGAATGATCAGAAAAGCGATCATTGATAGAACACCCGTCGCTACGAAGATCCCCGTCCACAGCCTGCTCTTCCAGCTGTATTTGGAGATCTGGGCCATGATCGGGGAGATTATGACCACGGCCAGGAGTATGATGTAGACAATTAACGGGATCTCCGCCATCTGATCTTGTAGTTTGAATCGGTTACTAATTCGTTTCTATAGATCTACTGATATCTGCATACAAAATCTATCAACCCGGATTCGGAACACACGAATGATCGGAGAAACTTTTAAATAATACAAAACATTTCCTGAACTACTATAAGATTACAACCACAGGTTGTATACGGGTTGATGCGAATGGTTGAGACCGCAAAGGATTACAGAGAGCCCGCCACGGAGATCGTAGATACTCCGGACGGAGTCAAACTCGTCGTCGAGCTTCCGGGAGTTACCCAGGACTCGATCAAGATGGCAGTATCCAAGGATATCGTGAAGATCGATGCGGAGGGGAGGAGGGGGAAATTCTCCACGATGGAGGTGATCCCGTTCGAACCGGATTCGGACAGGGTATCGGTGTCCTTCTCCCAGGGAGTGCTCGAGGTCATGCTTCCGAGGAAGACCGGCGGATCAGCGGCCGAGACCCCCGATCAGGAGAGGGCCCCCTTCACAGGGGAAGAACAGCCCGCGGCACCGCAGGAGGATCTGGAGGGATTCAAGGAGGAGATGGAACGGCTCAACCGCGAACTCATCAGGGTCTCCGAGGAGAAGGCTTCCATGGAGGAGAGGGTGTCCTACCTCCAGAGGGATTTCCAAAACCTCAGGAGAAGGCACGAGGCCGAGAAGGACCGCATGGTCGAACGAAGGATAAGGGACATCGGGATCGATCTCGTCGAGGTGATGGACAACTTCGAACGTGCCCGGGAGATCATAGAGAACGGCGGATCGGAAACGAACAACGTCAGGAACATACTCATGGGGCTGTCCATGGTCGAGAACCACGTTGCACAGCTTTTCAACAGACTTGATATCACGAGGATCCAGTCCGTCGGACAGTGTTTCGATCCGACCTATCACGAGGCCGTGGGCAGAGTGGAGAGAACGGATGTCGAGGACGAGGTGATCGTGGAGGAGAAGGCCAGCGGTTACAAGCACAAGGATGAGGTGCTCAGGCCGGCCCAGGTGATAATCAATAAAGTTCCAGAGGCGAAACCGGAATGCGGAGGGAATAAGGCGAAGCCGAAGGGTAAAATCTCAGGCTCCAAGAAAAAAAAGTAAAGGTAAACCAAATAACGAGGTGATTAAAAATGGGAAAGATCATTGGAATAGACCTTGGAACCACGAACTCGGTGGTCTCGGTCATGGAGGGCGGACAGCCCATAGTAATAGCGAACAGGGAAGGATCGAGGACCACCCCTTCCGTGGTCGGGATAACGAAGAAAGGCGAGAGACTTGTCGGAGAACTTGCAAAGAGACAGGCGGTGGCCAATCCCGATAACACCATCTCCTCCATCAAGAGGAAGATGGGGCAGAAGACCAAGGTGAAGATGGGGGGCAAGCGTTACACGCCCCAGGAAATCTCCGCCATGATCCTACAGAAGCTCAAGGAGGATGCGGAGGAATACCTCGGAGAGAAGGTTACGGATGCCGTCATCACTACCCCGGCATACTTCGAGGATTCCCAGCGTCAGGCCACCAAGGACGCGGGCAAGATAGCCGGTCTGGAGGTCAAGAGGATCATAAACGAACCGACCGCCGCCGCACTGGCATACGGCCTGGACAAGGAAGGCGACATGACGATACTGGTTTACGATCTGGGAGGAGGGACATTCGATGTGTCAATCCTCCAGATCGGCGGCGGGGTCTTCCAGGTCAAGGCCACCTCCGGCAACAATCATCTCGGAGGAGATGACTTCGACCGAAGGATAATGGAATGGATCGCCAAACAGTTCAAGAAGGAGCACAAGATCGACCTATTGGAGGACAACCAGGCGGTGCAGAGGTTGAAGGATGCCGCTGAGAAGGCCAAGATAGAGCTCAGCGGTACCCCGACCACGCAGATATCGATCCCTTTCATCACACAGGGAGATGACGGTGCCCTCCACATAGACTTGGAATTATCGAGGGCAACGTTCGAATCCCTGATCGAGGACCTGGTCGAGAAGACCATGGGGCCCCTGAAGAGCGCCCTAAAGGATGCCAAGATGAAGGCATCGGATATCGATAAGATCCTTCTCGTCGGAGGTTCCACGAGGGTCCCGCTGGTTCAGAGAAAGATCAAAGAGGTCACAAAAAAAGATCCGACCAAGAACATCAACCCGGACGAATGCGTTGCCATCGGAGCGGCTATTCAGGGAGGGGTCCTATCGGGAGAGGTGGGAAAGGACATGGTCCTTCTCGACGTCACTCCACTGTCACTTGGGATAGAGACGCTGGGCGGCGTGTTGACGAAGATCATCAACAGGAACACCACGATCCCCACGAAGAAATCGAAGGTATTCTCCACGGCTTCCGACAACCAGCCCCAGGTGGAGATCCACGTGCTTCAGGGGGAAAGACCCATGGCTTCGGATAACAAGACGCTAGGGGTCTTCACACTGACCGGCATTCCGCCGGCGCCGAGGGGCATTCCGCAGATAGAGGTGACCTTCGAGATAGACGTTAACGGCATCGTTCATGTGATGGCAAAGGACATGGCAACGGGCAACAGCCAGGATATAGTGGTCTCCGGAACCGGCGCCCTGTCCGACGAGGAGGTCGAGAGGATGATGGCCGATTCTGAAAAGTTCGCCGAGGAGGACAAGAAGAAGATCGAGCTCGCCGAGGCGAAGAACAACGCAACCACGCTGGTTTACTCGGTCGAGAAGGCACTCCGCGACTACAAGGACAAGGTTGACCAGGACGAGATCGGAGAGGTCAAGGACCTTCTCAAAGAGTGCGAGGAAGCGGCCCAGGGAGACGATATCGAACTGATGAAGGAGAAGACGGAAGAACTTTCCGAGGCGTCCCAGAAGCTGTTCGCCAAGATGTATCAGGAGGCTTCCAAGGCTCAGCAGCCCCCTCCCGGAATGGACGATGACGGGGAAGCCCCGAAAGAGAAGGGCGATGACGATGAGGATGTCATCGACGTAGATGCGGAAGACGCATAAAGCTTGAGGTGATCGGGGGTTTCAACGCCCCCGATCTTCCTCATTGACAAGGAAAGTGCGGCATATGAAGAAGGACTACTACGAGATACTGGACCTCCAGAAGGATTGTGCCAAGGAGGATATCGAAAAATCCTACCGGAAGCTCGCAATGAAGTATCATCCCGACAGGAATCCCGACGATCCCACGGCGGCGGAGAAGTTCAGGGAGGTCACCGAAGCGTACGAGGTCCTGTCCGATTCGACGAAGCGGGAGCAGTACGACCAGTACGGCTTCGCATCCGAGGACGGCGATATGCCCAATTACCAGTATCATCATATCAATCTGGATGACGCACTCCGCATGTTCATGAACTCCTTCGGAGGCGGTCCGTTCTCATCATTCTTCGGAGGAGATCCCTTCGAGGAGAGGAGGGGGGGCCGCCGAGGACGTATCCCGGGCGACGACCGGACCATGACCCTCAGGATATCACTCGAGGAGGCATTCAACGGGATAGAGAAGGAGATCGAGTTCAAACATCTCGTGACCTGCCCCGAATGCGAGGGGTCCGGGGCCAAGGACGGAGAGCCTCCCGTGGAATGCCCAGAATGCAGCGGCGCCGGAACCATCAGGTCCGTGAAAAGGCTCGGACCGGTCCAGTACGTTACCACCAATCCCTGCCCCAGATGCAAGGGGGAGGGGGTTGTAATCAAGAGCAAGTGCAAGAAATGCGGCGGGAAGAAGAAGGTGGTGGACACCGCCAACAAGGTCGTTGAGATACCGAAAGGCGTATCCACGGGCAACAGGCTCAGATTGGGAGGTATGGGCGACAGCGGGGAGAGGGGAGGACCTCCGGGCGACCTGTACCTGATGCTCGAGGTCATGGAGCATCCCTTCTTCGAGAGAAGGGGGGACGATCTCAAATGCGATATCAGGATAACCTATCCCCAGGCCGTGCTAGGAACAAAGGTCAATGTCGCCACCCTTCACGGACCGGTGGATCTGAGAATCCCTTCCGGGACAAGCTCCCACACCGTTCTCAGGATGAAGGGAAAGGGTATGCCCAATATACGGAACAGCAGGCGTTTCGGTGATCAGTATGTAAAGGTCAAGATCGAGATCCCGAAACACCCCGGCATAAAGGAGAAGGGACTGATCAAGAAGCTGAAGGATATCCAGGGCGAGAAGACGGAGTTCAGCTGATCCGTCATCGGCCTGCCCCTTTCCTGTACTCCACGAGTATTCCTCCTTCCTCCGTGATCAGAGTATTCGTCAATACCAATCCCATCGGTTCACCTGAAAAACCATCACCGGAGGCGATGCCGGGTCCGGAGCCTCCCACCAGGATCGGACCGAAGTAGATCGTGATCTTGTCGAAGTAACCTCCCGAAACGAATTCCCAGATGATATTCGATCCGCCCTCCACGAGTATCGATCCTATGCCGATCCTCTTCAATTCTTCAAGAATCTTCCCCACATCGATCACTCCGTCCTCGCCGGGGATCTCTATTATCTCGATCCCATTGTCCCCCCCCGCCAGATCTCTCATGGAATCCAGCCAGATACTGTTCGGGGACTCCGATGTGACAACATATGACCTCCCCGGCGTCGTGAGAAATCCGGACGTAGCGGGAATTCTGCCCTTTCCATCCAGCACGATCTTGTTGAGCTCCACCTTCCTGCCGGAATGCTCCTCCTTGACCGTGAGTTTCGGATCGTCCATGATGATCGTTCCCGCGCCTACGAGTATCGATCCCATTTCCGCCCTCAATCTATGCACCCTCCTCATGTCCCATTCGGATGATATTCTCAATCTAGATCCGTCCGGTCGGGAGATCTTCCCGTCGACCGATGCGGCGCAGTTGATATGAATATAAGGGCGGTCCATGACCCGTATATGATCAGGGGGGTCAATATTTTTTTGTATGAAAACGCGCCGGGATCGATACAATGAAGATTTGGATGGTATCGATCCGGATTCCTTCAGATGCGGAGATACCTTTCGCACCTTTCCCTTCCCGATGAGGCGATATTGTTCCGACAGTGTTAATAAGAACCATCGTGATTTGAGTGTGAACTCGGGGGTTATGAAAAATGGACGATATCCAGATATACGAATATCGGCGTCTGGACCTGCGCGATGCTTTCGTCATTGACGGATTTCCGTCGGTGGGTCTCGTAAGCACGATAACCGCAAGCTATATCGTTGCGGCCCTCGACATGGAGCTCATCGGGGTCATGGACTCCGTCTATTTTCCCACTGTTTCCGTCATCAGGGACGGCGAACCCCACCATCCCGTGAGATTCTACGCAGGCGACCTGGAAGGGCCGGAGGGAGACTGGACCAGGCTCGTCGTTTTCCTATCCGAGTTCCAGCCCCCATCGAACCTGATCAAGATGATCTGCAATACCATACTTGATTGGGCGGAGGACCAGAGATGCTCGTGCCTGATCTCCCCGGAAGGTCTCGTTGTGGAGGGGGAGGTACCAACCTATGCTCCCGCGGCCGAGGGGGAAGACCAGGAGGATGATGAAGAGGAGAAACAGAAGCCCCAGGCGACAATGAAACAGATGCCGGGGGAACCGGACAAGCTGGTTTACGGCCTCTCGTCCACCTCGTCCGGGCGGGAAAGGATGAACAAATCCAGTGTACCGATATTCCCGGAAGGATTGATCTCCGGAATACCCGGGGTCCTTCTAAACGAGGGGAAGAAGAGATCCTTCGAGGTTACCTGCCTACTGGCCGAAGCGCGGGATAACATACCGGACGCCCGGGCAGCCGCCAGGATCATCGAGACCCTGAAGAAGATCATACCCTATTTCGAACTGGATCTCGATCCGCTATATGCTGAAGCCGATCTGCTGGAAGCCAAGATGAAGGGATACCAGAAGGTCACCAAACCAGGAGGAAAGACAAGCACGCCGATGCCTTCGATGTACGGTTGATCGCTCTACTTGGACCTCTTTATCTTCTTCTTCTTCCTCTCGGCGATTACCTTGGCCACGACCTGTTCCGAAGGGGGAAGGGCAAGTACCTCGGCCTCCGGCGGTTTCCGGATTTTTGACTCCACTGGAACCTCGATGGCCTCCACCACTTTTGTGCTGACCTTCCTCTCGTATCTCTCGATTAGCTCATCCTCTATCTTGGATACGGTGTCCTGATGGGTATACCATTGAGAGCTCAGTGCCTTGGAGGTCCCGCTCGCGTTGTTCCTGTAGTAGGAATGGAGCATTATATGAAAGAAGGTCTTGGTTGCTAGGTGGTAATCCATTCTTGACAGGGATCCCCCCATCGTCACATAGATGTCCCCCAGCTGATGGGATATGTATCTGAGCGATCTCGTATCGATGAAATCGATCTCTTCTCGGAACTCTATGTCCTTCATCACGGCTGAAAGCTTCTGTCTTACCTTGGCCTCCTTTATCAGATCGAAGAAATCCCAGACTATCCTCGGGGTGCATTTGAACATCTCCTCGAAGGAACCCTCGTCTGACATTCCGGGCGTCAGCCGGATGGGATCCACGATGAGGTCCAGGAAATTCCGGTACATCTGCTTCTGTACTATGGTGGATCGGTCTATCTGAAACAGGAGAGCAGCTCCGAGAGCGCTCCGTGCTCCCTCCTTCAGAAAGGGATTGATAACCTTGGATACGGGCATTCTGGATAATTTAGAGGAAAAGTTCATTACCTCCTTGTCCTTATCCTCAAGACGAACTGTGAACAGGTTTCCCATGTGATGCGCCTCCGGGGTGCTTTTCCACTGGAAAGTCATATGGTATAATACAATATTAAATATTTTTCATACTTTTTTATTACATTTGTATTAGTAATCATATGTTTTTTCTTACGTCTGGCGAAATTATCCTAGAATAATGGTAAGCAAATATTATATAACGCAAATCAACTCCCCGCCCAGAGGTATTACTATGTCCAAGAACCGAAGTTGGAAGAGCTTCATCCAGATAGCCGTCGTTTTCCTCTTGATTGCGGCGGGGTTTGCGGTCTTCGGTTATTATGCTCCGATCGGATCCTCGGCATCGGCTTACGACGTGAGCCTTGTGGCCGATGATGCGGACAAGGAGGTGGAGGCCGGACAGAGCGTGAAATATTACCTGACCATCACAAACGAGGGTGGCAATCAGGATAGATATACGGTTACAAAGAACGTTTCGGCCGAACCAACCGGCTGGACCGTCACCCTTTCAACCTCGTCGACCGGGAATATCGGAAGCGGGAACACGGGGCTCATTACCGTGACGGTGAAGGCGCCAACCACCGCCACCGTCACCTCAAGCTGTCTAGCCGTTATCACCGTCGTGTCGGTGACGGATCCTGTCAATTCATCGGCATACCAGACACTTGACACATCCATAAAAAGGGACTACGGATCCGAGATCCTCTCCCCGGGTGCAAAATACATCCAGGCCGGAAAATCGGCCTCCTATTCCTTCTCCGTGAAGAACCTCGGGAACGACAAGGACGGATTCATAGTGGATGTCACTGACAAGCCCGCCGGCTGGTCGGCCAACGAGGATTTCTCCACCAGCGAGATCAATCCCGACGAGTCCAGGACCGGAACGCTCCTCGTATCCTGCCCTTCATCGACCAACGCGGGAACCTATCAGATCAAGATACAGGCGAAATCGATACATGACAACACCTCGATCACTACCAAAACCATATCCGTATTCGTGAACCAGACATATGATGTCAACATCCAATCCCAGGGCCTGAAGGAAGTGGATATATCCGTTTCCAGAATCGTTGAATACAAGGTCACGATAACCAACCAGGGCAACGGGGAGGATAAGTTCGACGTTTCGGTTTACATCCCTCAGGCATATGTGGATGACGGGTGGCAGGGGACTTTGTCGACCTCCCTGACCAACTTCCTTGAGCCGGATAAGTCCGTTAACCTTACCTTTTACGCAACAGCTCCGTCGAAGAGCGACAATCCGGCGGTGGATTCAATTGGAAAATTCTGGATCAATGCAACATCCCAGGGAAATCCGGCTGTTACCAGATCCACCCAGGTCTCATGTGTTGTGCAACCCTATTATGACCTCGATCTCCTTAACACCGGAGCATCGGACCAGACCTGCGCACCTGACGGCACGGTGACTTTCGTATTCGAGCTTACCAACCTCGGCAACTCCGAGGAGAGGTTCAACCTGTGGCTCGATTATCCCACTGGTTTCGAGCAGTCAAACGTGGAACCGAGCAGCGTAAGGCTGGGGGCCGGAACTTCCCGCGACATCACGGTAACCATCAAACCCAAGTCAAATGTCGTGAAGGCAGAAGCCTATTCCTTCACCATAAACGCCAACATCACCGGAGGCCCGTCTTCCTCTCAGGATTTCGGAGTGACCATAGAAACGGAATACGATGTGTTCCTGGGGCCGGTTACCGCAGCGACAAAACCAAACGGACAGCCGGGCAATAGCTATACTTTCCAGGTAATGGTCCAGAACATCGGTAATGATGTCGATCAGTACACTCTTGAGGTCGAGGGCGAGACGGAGACCATCGATACCGGATGGACTCCTTCTCTTTCCGCCTATTCAACGCCCCCGTTCATGGCAGTGGATGCAAAATATTACTTCAATGTGACCGTTCAGGCACCATCCAATGCGGCTACGGGATCATACAGATTCCTGGTAACAGCAACATCCCAGAACGATGCACTGGTGTCTCAGAGCCTGTATCTGACCGTGAGGATCCCCACACTTTATAATGTTGATATCACCGCAAACAAGGAGAGCGTCAACGCCGAGTATTCAAATGCCACCGGGAGTCCGAGAATGGCCTACTTCGATCTGGATGTGTACAACAAGGGATCGGCTGAGGACGATTCCATCACACTGAAGGTCAAGACCGCTCCCTCACAGTTTGCAGGGAAATACTCGATTTACTTCGTCGAGAACACAAAGAAGCTGATCACGATACCCCAGGGAGAGTCAAAGACCGGCAAACTTGCGGTCCAGATGCCGAAGATTGGAGAAGGAATACCTTCGGGAACGTATTCGTTTGTCGTTCAGGTGACATCGGACAACGGGACGACGAGCATATTGACCGACGATAAGACCGCCACGATCGATCTGAGCCTCAATCTTCTGGCCCGTCACGAGGTGAAGATACTGACGGATCAGAACAGCTCTCAGGTCAGGTTAGGCTTCTCCAAGACATTCAATGTGGTGGTTCAGAACAGGGGAACTTCCTCCGACTCGTTCGACATGAGCGTTGAACATCCGAATTACGGAACCGCCGTGGATTTCAACCTGTCGACCATTCAGACGGGTGTTCTCTCTCCACTGGCGCAGGAGACTGTCAAGCTTACGATCAAGGTGTACAACAGCGCAGATACCAACTGGGGATCGGTCTGGTGCAAGGTGTTGGCGAAGTACAGCCAGGACAACTCGATAATGAACGAGAAATATTACACCGCAACCTTCGCGGATGATTTCTCCGGCCAGCTTGATTCCAATGATGTATTCGAACAGGCATATCCAGGACAGAGGGCCTGGTACAACATCTCACTCAAGAACACGGGAACGAGACTATCCGATTCATTCAAGATAGAGGTAGAGGACAGCCTCGAATTCGAGAACATCGAGATCTCGCCTTCCCTGTTCACTTTGAACACACAGGCCACGAAGAGGATCTCCATAAACATCAGCATTCCCTCCATCGATGACAAGATCATCGAGACAGGGACCTACGAGCTCACCTTCAAGGCGACCTCTGCAGGGGAAACCACCAGCGATACGGACGACGTAATAGTACACAACATTACCCTGAAGATCAAGGTGATGCCCGTTTACAAGCTTCAGTTCGTGATCCCGGACGGCTCAATAACAATGGAGACCGGAAAGACGTCTGAGAACATAGAGCTGAACATCACCAACAAGGGGAACGAACCCGCCACGATCCTCATCAAGAAGGACTCGCAGACCAGCTCTTCCATTCTGAAATGGGCAACGATAACCCCAGCGACCGTATCCGATCTGAAACCCAACTCGGCAGTCAGCGTTTACGCGAAGATCAAGGTCCCCTCGGATGCGGCGGCCGATACGGTAACCTTCTACTTCTCCGCTGAAGTATCCGGTCACTCGGATGAGGCGAAGGAGGTCGCATACCTTGATGTGATCGTGGAGGAGAAATTCCTTCCGGAGCTGAAATTGTCAGATGGGGTTTCCGAGAAGGAAGCCGAACCGGGCGAACCCGTAGGGTTCAGGATTCAGCTTAAGAACAAGGGAAACACGGCCGATACCTTCGACATCACCCTGACCGCCGATGAGCCGACATGGGCCTCTTTTGGCGTGGTGGTCAACAACGTGAACACCACCAGCAAGGAGGTTACGGATCTGGCGGTGGACGACGTGGAGGAGATCTGGCTGTCCATAGATGTTCCCGATGACGCGCCTGCGGATACGCCCAAATTCACCATCAAGGCAACTTCGAGAGGGGATGAGACGAAGATCGCAAGCAGGGATCTGTACGTCGAGGTATCCCCCAATCGGGCCGTTGAACTCATCACCAACGAGGATACGAAGGAGCTCATTCCCGATGTGGACAAATCCATCACCGAGATCGAATACGACATCCAGGTGATCAACAAGGGCGAGGACGACGACTCGTTCAAGCTCTTGGTACTGAAGAAGGACGAGGCCGGCGGATCGAGCCAGAGACCTGAAACGATGTCCCTTGAGGAGTGGAAGCTCATTCCGAGATCCGATTATCCCAGCGATGTCATCCTGTCGAAGACGAATACGGGAAATATCCCGAAAGGAGGTCAGGTGACCATCACCGTTACCATCAACGTCAGGGATTACAACTACGATCCAGGCACCTTCAAGACGGTGATATGGGCATACTCGGAGGGATCCGACAAAACGGAGGAGGACGACAAGTACTCCAACGAGCTGGTCCTCACCACCAAGATCGAGCAGACCTACGGACTTGATATCGACACCCCTCGAGAGCTGGTGCCCACGGAACCCGATCCCGATGACGATTCGAAACTGTTCGCGGAATTCACCCTCAAGGTGGAGAACACCGGGACCGGGAACGATACTTTCCAGCTGAAGGAGCAGGATGAACTATCGTCAAAGTTCGAGGTCTCCTACGACACCGGCAGTTTCAAGATCGGACGCGGTGAAACCGTCGAGGTCAAGATCCTGGTGACAATGGACAGCGACACCCTCACGGGCAAGTACGACCTGGAGTTCAAGGCCATATCCCGCGGTGAGGATCAGAACTTCAACGAGGATACGGACTACGTGACATCCTGGCAGAAATTGACCGTAAACGTGAAGCAGACCTACGGCGTCTCTGTGGATGTGGACAACGAGGAGAAAGAGGGAGAGGTCGGAAACGATGTGACGTTCAAGCTGACCATCAACAACGAGGGCAATGCTGACGACGACTTCCGCCTCACGATACGGGAGGAAGACAACCGGGCCTGGGCCACATCGACAAAGACGAAATTCACCCTGGGACCCAAGGGCTCCTCCACCGAATCCCTCGAAGTGACCATCACGGTAAGGATCCCGGAGGACAATTTCGAGGCCGAGGCCGGTCTGTATCCGTTCAACATCACTGTGGAGAGGGATTCGACCATCACCTCGGAGAAGCTGAAGGCCCGCGAGATATTGTTGCTCCATGTGGATATCGATGAAACCTACGAGCACGAGGTTACCACGGATGAGGATACCAAGGACGTGAAACCGGGCATGAACGTGACGTTCACCTTCGAGGTGTACAACAAAGGCAACAGCCAGGACACGTATGAGCTTGAGATCAAGGGCCTCCAGAGAAGCTGGGGCAGGCTGTCCCAAACCACGATCACCCTAGATCCGGATACCGATCAGAAGGTCTACATGACGGTCGAGGTTCCCGGACTCGACGAGGTGTCCGACCTCGACGACATAAAATCCGGAGGCTATGACCTCACGGTTGAAGTAACCTCAAGGGGGGATCGGGAAGCCAGACCCGAGTCGCTTCTGTTCACCGTGGATCTTGAACAGGTATATTCCGCCGTGATCCCCGATCTCGATGAGGCCGGCTCCTCATCCACGCCAAAGGTTTGGGATATCAATGACAAGTCCAAGCTGGAGGTGAGCTTCTTCATCGAGAACCAGGGCAACGATCAGGACATATTCAAGATCGTTAAGCCGTCGGTTGTACCTCCCGGATGGAACGTGGATCTCTCCTCCTCATCCCAGACAATAGAGATGGGGGAGCAGAAGGAGATCGTTGTCACGATCACCTTCACACAGAGGGACGGCCTCTTCAGGGGAACCAAGGGTCTGAAGTTCACCGTGAAACCCAATTCCGGATCCCTGAATGCGAGGAACGAGTGGCAGGACGTTTACATCTGGATAACGGTTGAAGCGCCGGACCTGATGGTGGATGACTCATCATTCAGGAATCTGCCATCGGATGATGATATCAAGGTCGGTCAGGAGAACGATATCACCATATACGTGATGAACATCGGAAATGCTCCGGCCAAGGAGGTGGACGTATCCCTGTACGACAACGGCGAGCTGGTCCAGACTGTTACCGGGGATGTGCTTCCCGGCAGGAACAACTCTTTCGATTTCAAGTGGAAGCCCGGCACCGGATCCCATGAGCTGGAGGTCATCGTCAACGATGACTTCCCTGTGAAGGAAACGGATCAGGACAACAACGAGGTATCAAGGGATGTGGATCTTCCGAGCTTCAGCATCGAACAGTATCTGAACATCTACATCATCCTGGCCCTGATGGTGATCTTCCTTGTGATCGCCATAATAGCGGCCCTCTTCGCCCTCAACAAGAACAGGGAAGCGAAGGAGCTTGCGGAGAGGATGAAGAAATCGGATCTCGGTCTTGATAAGGGCGGACCCAGGAAGGTCGTCAAGGAGGCCGCCGGTGCCCCCATGGCCAAGGGACCCGCCGGACTGCCGCCGTCATCCGCAGGATCGGCTGCACCGCTGGCGCCTATCGACAAGAAGCTTCCGGCAAAGAAGGAGAACCTGAAGGTGGAATGCCAGAAATGCCACACCGAGCAGATAGTGTCCATCGAGAGCAGGCCCGCAAAGGTTCCCTGCAAGGAATGCGGAGTGACGATGCTCATACCGGAAAAGAAGTCCTGATCTGACCGCAATCAGGGGGTGTGATCCACCCCCTCTTTTTTTTCTTATTTTATCTTTTCTGAGATGATTTTCCAATGTGTTCAAAACAGAAACCTATATATAACGGACATTAATCATCATCCGATCCGTTCATTTGGATTTGGAGGCGGTCGAATGGTCGATCAAGCAGTGGACAAGAAGCTCGAACAGGTTGCCACCATACTGGATATGCTGGCCGAGGATACGTCCGTACCCCGGAATATCAGGAAAGGGGCCAAGGACTCGAAGGAGAGGCTTTTCGATGAGAGGGAGGATCTGGATCTCAGATGTGCAAGTGTGGTATCCGTCCTCGAGGATCTATCGAACGATCCGAACATCCCCCTCCACGGAAGAACCCTCATCTGGAATGCGACTTCCATCCTGGAAAGTATTAAATGATCACTATTTTTTCCTGATCCTGTTAAGGACGATCCTGAGATCGATCTTCAGGCTGCCCCCGCTCTTCTCCATAAGTTTATTCAGATAGTCCTCGGGATCTCCAGAGGTGATCGCCTCGCTTATGATCTCCCTGACCCTTCCCGGTTCCACGAGATAGGGTGCGATATCGGCATAGAGGGCATCCCCGGGATCATCATCTTGTACTTCTTGCGTATCACTGTCAAAGGCCATCGTTAATCCGGCTCCTCGAGAAATCATATTGGCTTTTCCTTCGATTTGTGATTGCCCAATCACTTCCCTGGAAATATATTTTAATGTATACTCTTTTCAGGTCGATGGTGTGTCCATGTCGACTAGGTGTCCCAGATGCGGCAAGAACAATTACGGGGAACTGGATAAATGCTCCTTCTGCGGAAGTCCCCTGAAATTCGTACCCGGTCAGGAGATCCCGGAGATAACGGAGGAGGACATTCAGGAGAAGATGTCCACCATCAAGCTCAAGAGGGTGAGAAACCCGCTCACCATAGGGATCGGCGGGGGGACCATGCTGGTCGGCGTGGCTTTAGCAATAATCCTGTATCTTGTTGTGATGCTCTTCATATTCAGTCCCAATTCGGTCAAGCCGAAATACGACGGAGCGTGGCATTACGAGGTTCCAGGCGGGGAGGAATACATCTTCGGTGAGATAACCAGGGTCGTAAGCATCTCCGAATCAAAATGGGACCTCGGTGGAAATCACGGTTATTTCAACCATACTGCATACGAGATCAACGGCGATGGCGTGGACAGAAGGAAGGAGGCGCTCAATCAGCAGAACGTCGGACGGGAGCCTCATACCTGGATCTATTCGGACAGGGATCTGGGCAAGGAAGGGGATTTTGTCCTGGTCAAGGTCAAAAGCGAGCCCAATACCTTCATGGAGAGAAGGGCGGTTGACACCGGAAAGGTCTGGTGGGGCGGATCGAGCTTCATGTCGGGATGGATATTCGCCATGCCGGGGATAGTTCTGTTCCTGGTGGGTTCCGGGATCCTTACCTATGGTCTGATCGGGAAGAAGGATACTTCGATCGACAGGCTTCTCGAGGAGGATGCCGAATTCCGGAAACAGCAGATAGCCCTGATGCAGTCGGCCAGGATTGCCGCCATGAAACAGCAGAAGGAGACACAATGGCATCAGATGCAGGCCGGTTCCCAGCAGGTCTCACCGCAGCAGCAGGTTCCGGCCGAACAGCAGTCCGCACCCGTGCAGCAGCCGATGGTTCCGAATCAGCCTGCACCAGCGGGACCGCCGCAAGGGGACGCCGGCGTACAGGTACCTCCCGCTCAGCCGCAGCCGGTCCCTGTCCCGGAAGGAGCTCCGGTCGGTCAGCCTCCGCAGGCACCGCCGCAGCAGCCGTTATCTCCCCCGCCGGAGGTCCGGCTGCCTCAGACACCTCCCCAGGCTCCCGCAGCACAGCAGCCTCAGGGAGTGCAGAGTGGATACAATCCCCCGCAGACCTGAATGAAAAATATGCATCGGAAAAATCTGAACTAATTATATTGAGTCCGGGATTCATGGTTAGGGTATTTCATTGTCCGCCATGTCATCCCTTCAGGTCCGCATAGGGATCCCGCCAGGGATGAACGGCTCCGAGAACGGAGAATGTTATGTTGCAGGCCCAGATGAAAACGAGGACCAGGGTGCCGATCGTCCCGATATAGAATCCCCCCGGTGTCGGTATCGAGGACATAACGGACAGGAGAACGGCCGTTTCCAGGACGGACCAGATGATGGAGGTCGTTATTGCCATTGGTAGTCTGTCCCTCGGATGAGAGTAACGGGATCCTACCGCGGTGGAGATGTACGGGACCATCGTTATCGCAAGTATATTCACCAGGGGGATCAGGACAACTGGAATCGACGAGGTCAATATCGCGAAAGTGATTGATATGCTCTTCACGAAGGAAGGTTCCGGTCTCTCGAGCATGGTAAGGACAACTCCGAATTTTCAACCGCCTGGACGGGGGCCTGGCAGTTACCCAAGCCTTTTATATCACACCTCCGATACAGACCTGTACATAAAATCCTTTCGGAAATTCGGAGGCTCCCCAATTGGGAAACGTCAGGAAAATAGTGTTGGATGTCCTCAAACCTCACAAACCCAATATCGTATCTTATTCCGAGAAAATCGCCGCTATCAAGGACGTGACGGGTGTCTCGATCTTCCTCAACGAGGTGGATCAGGAAACCGAGAACGTCAAGTTGATCGTCGAGGGTTATCGATTGAGCTACCCCATCATCAAGAAGACGATCGAGGACATGGCCGGAGTGGTGCATTCGATAGATGCGGTTTACGCCGGAGAGGAGATAGTCGACGAGGTTGGCACACCCCAGGACAGATGAGGTCGTCATCATGACCGCGACCACCGGATCCATCAGACTGTCCAGACTCGGACTTGTATCAGTGATACTGCTGACCATGGTAGCCGGTGGTATCTGTATTGATGATTTTGTTGTCGAGGATGCGGAAGCGGTAAGGCCCATCATTCTGGCGATAGAGATGGAACAGCAGACACGCGACCAGCACGGCAATACCCAGGTGGGGAACTTGGTCGAGGTCCAGACCGGGCCCGGTCAGTCAGGTTCGGCGAAGATGATCGCCAAGGTGAGAATATACCGGGTTGCAAGGCTTCTCAGAACTCCCGTATTCATCCATCTTCGTTTCCAATCGGAATATCCGGAACTGACAGGCGCCATCAATCCCACCGTTTTACAGTTTGAGCCCATGGTCAAACAGGGTTATCGCGAGATCGAGATCAACCTGAACATACAGCCCATGACCCATTATTCTACAGGAGTGTCCCCGCCGATCAAGGGGGAGATCATGGGAACCTGGTCGACCGAGCCGAGCCTCGGCGTCGGCGGTTGGGAGGGTGGCAATCTCAATACCTACCCGGTTTATGTGAACGTCAAACCATTCAACGAACTACTGATGACATTCAATCCTCCCATACTTCAGATGTCGCCCGGAGGTTCCGGGCGGCTGGAGATCCTGATTAACAACCAGGGAAACGGCAACGACCGCGTGGACCTGTCTCTGGTCGGTGCGGGGGTCCTCGCAAGGGACGGATGGGTTTTCGAATTCGACAGAACGAGCATCGATGTGGGGCCCAAGCAGGAAGCAAGGATTGGGATCAACATAACCTCGCCCAGAAAGCTCGCGGGACTGTACCACATCGATGTGATCAGGATCTCCGTGAGGGCTGAATCCCATTATTCCAAGGAGAAGGCGCTTATTGCGGACGATGAGAGCCTTGTCAAGTACATTGAAACGGATTTCTATCTCTTCCTCTACGGATTCGATATTCTCTACCTGCCCATGATGTGGGCACTGATCATCTATTTGGTCATGGCCCTTGTGCTTTTCAACATGGGATTCAATCTAATCACCCTGAGAAAACGCAGATGGAGCCTCAAGGGCGGGAAGGAGCCGGGTTTCGTGTGGCTGTACCATATAATATCGAAACCCGAGAGAAGGGAGCTTCGAAAACTGGAGAGGGAGGAGAGGCGGAAGGAAAAAGCCGAAGCGAAAGCCCGCCGGGACGCCGAGAAGAAAGCCGAAACAAAGCGGCGTGAGGAATCACTGAAGAAGAGCGCAGAACTTACCGCCCTTCCGGCCGCAGCCAAGAGAGAGAAGGCCGCATCCCTCGAATTCAAGCGTGGGAAGGATCTCGATATGGACGAGATCGATCTGGACGATATGGATGAAAAGCCGAAGGAAATGATCCCGAAGAAGAAAACCACCTTCTCCGCTTTCGGAAGGAGAGAGAAGAAGAAGGATCCCGATTCCGATCTCAAAGCGGCACTGTCTCTACTGGACGATTGAGGTCGGGATCAACAAATGTTTAATATTCATATAATCCATTGAGTTCTCAGGGATGAGATGCCGCAAGACATGAGTGATCTCCTTGAGAAGATCTTCAGGGCAAGAGGCTTCGAGATCGAGACATCTTCCAGGGAGAACAGATACCTTCTGATGACCAGGGACGGCATGAAGAGATCGGTGGGATACTCCCCGCTCGACTCGGAGATTACCGAAGGCGAGGCCGAGATGTACCTCTCGATGGCCGAGAACGACGGATCCGATGAGATCCTGTTCATATCCCCCGGGAAAATCCGCGCAAAGGTGAAGAGGATCTTCAAGGAGGGCTCCGCAGCGGTATGGGATCGC
Source organism: Thermoplasmatota archaeon (assembly GCA_049472195.1). GTDB lineage: Archaea > Thermoplasmatota > Penumbrarchaeia > Penumbrarchaeales > Penumbrarchaeaceae > JBLIRG01. Next base: position 17,019 of record JBLIRG010000005.1, on the reverse strand, counting down.
ACGGCACTCTCAATGGCAGCGGGCGAGATGCTCCTCGACGACCTTAACCCGGACACCTCGCCGGAAAAAACACCGGCAAGAGAGGGGAGCATCATGGATCTATTTCAGACCGATGATGTGAATCCCGTAACAGAGCTTCGGGAGTACGAACGGGAACTTCGGTCACTGGATGACTTTGACGAGGATGGTTTCTCGATCAGAAAAGTCACCCTGCCGGATGACGATACACTTGAGGAATGGGATTCGAACGATGAGATCCCGATATCCATCCAATCCGAGAAGACTCATGCGGCTGTCGAGAAAGGATCCGCCCCGAACCGATCGGACGAAGCAATGAAGCACAGGGTGCCGGACGAGGTTCTCCTCGGTAAAATGGAAATACCGCCTCCCGAACCGGAACCGGTGTTCGAAGGCCTGCCCATGATGCCGATGGAGCCTCTGACCGAGACGGTCGAGGAGAGATCCGAATCTCCACCCGATGATCCCTGGAAGGACTGGATAATGGCCCCCGAGAGGATCACCAAGGAGAAGGCAATGGCAATTTCCGGCTCGGGCGAGGGAACCGAGGTGGAAAGAGGTTACAGACCGCACAGGCTATTCTGGGTCAGGTTCAACGTCAGGGCAAGGAACGGAAGCAGGGAAATGGACAAGGAGGGAACCTATCTCGTGGATCTCAAACATGGCGAGGCACTCTCGGTTCCATTCTCCGTCGCCGACGAGCTCTCGAGGGTCGGGGATCCCGTCAAGGTGGATTCACTCCCCGGCAATCTGAACAGGGGCAGTATCGGTGACGGGAGGGCCCGTGGTCTGCTGGAATCAGTGATCAAGAGGGACCCGCACTCCGAGGACGAGATCGTTCACGATGGAACGATGAGCACCGTGTACGAGGAGGTCAAATACGACGTGCTTCCGGAATCCATAGAGGTTCTCCGGTCGATGGACGTTCTTTTCCCTTACTGGGTGAACAGTATCGACGGGAAGGAAAACTGGTCGGTTGACGCGCATCTGGGTCGATTTGTCAGAAGCAGATAGAGCGATGAATCTCCAACCGCAGTACCGCCTTGAGATCAATCGATCAAATCTTCTTTTTACGGATGAAATCAGCTGGGCAGGCGGGGAAGATCAGGCTTTCGATCGCAACTCATTAATTCCAAAAGACCTTATAGGAATTCATTCCAAGGGCGGATATCAATGCCCTCGAAACGGGGCTTCCGGGGATGTGGCAGAAGTGAAATTCATTATAGTGACAGGAGGTGTACTTTCCGGGCTGGGGAAAGGTATCTCCACATCATCGATAGGACTGCTGATGAAGAAATGCGGTTTGAAAGTAACGGCCATCAAGATAGATCCTTACCTCAACTGCGATGCCGGAACCATGAACCCCTACGAACACGGCGAGGTGTTCGTTCTCCACGACGGGGGTGAGGTGGACCTGGACCTTGGCAACTACGAGAGATTCCTTGATACATTTCTCTCGTCCGAACACAATATTACAACCGGCAAGATCTACCTTGAGGTCATAAACAGGGAGAGGAGGGGCGATTATCTTGGTAAGACCGTTCAGATCATACCCCACATAGTCAACGAGATCAAGGAAACGATAGAAAGAGTGGCCGAGAACTCGGGTGCGGACATATGCATGGTGGAGATGGGCGGAACGGTGGGCGATATCGAGTCCATGCCTTTCCTCGAGGCGGCAAGACAGCTCCAGATGGACAAGGGAGAGGACAACGTCCTCTTCATTCACACAACGCTGGTGCCGATCATGGGAGTTGTGGGCGAGCAGAAGACAAAACCCACCCAGCACAGTGTAAAGGAACTCAGGGCCATAGGAATTCAGCCCGACATGATAATCGGCAGGTGCCCGGAACCGCTTGACGAATCCGTGAAGAAAAAGATTTCGCTCTTCTGCAACGTTAGAACCGAGGACGTTTTCTCGGCGCACGATGTGGAGAACATATACAGGGTTCCGCTGCTCCTGAACAGCCAGGGAATAGTGGATGCCATATTCAACAGGCTGGACCTTCCGGAAAGGGAGATCGATCTTGAAGCCTGGAAGGCATTCGTCAATCGAATGGAAAGGCCCGAGGAGGAGGTGACCATCGCCCTGGTTGGAAAATACACTGGTTTGAAGGACTCCTACATATCACATTACAAGGCGTTCGAACATGCCGGGGCCGAGGTTGGGGTTAAGGTCAATGTGGAGTGGATCGACGCTCCGGAAAAGGGCCCCGATTTTGACAAAGAGGTCCGGGTCATGCAGGAGGTTTTACTGAGATCGCACGGCGTCCTCGTCCCGGGCGGTTTCGGATCGAGGGGTACGGAGGGGAAGATAGAGGCCGTCAGGACCGCAAGGGAGAACGGCATACCTTTCCTCGGGATCTGCCTCGGCCTACAACTCGCCATCGTCGAGTATGCCAGGAACGTGATGGGCCTTCAGGGCGCGAACTCAACGGAATTCAACCCCGACACTCCTTATCCGGTGGTGGACATTCTTCCCGAGCAGCTCAGAGTCACTCAGATGGGGGCCACAATGCGGCTCGGAGCCCAGAAGACCATAATAAAGGACGGGACCAGGGCCAAAGAGCTCTACGGCGCCAACGAGGTATGGGAAAGGCACAGGCACAGATACGAGGTGAATCCCGATTATGTCAAAAGGATCGAGGACGCCGGCATGAAATTCAGCGGGATCTCGGAGGATGGCATCAAGATGGAGATCGGGGAGGCTGATGGATCGGATTTCCATATGGGAAGCCAATTTCACCCGGAATTCCTGTCACATGCGGTGAAACCGGCACCACTTTTCTACGGTTTTGTAAAGGCCGCCCGGGATTATCTGAGAAAGAGGTGATTCATTTTGCTCATGGCCGCCGGTGGGAGAATTCTGATTCACCTGCTGATGCAGGGAGGGGATGACGGCCCCGGCGGGGGAAAGAGCAGCCAGGAGATCATATCCCTTCACTGCGGGATAGGCAGAACTCATGTCCACCGGGCCCTCAAACCCCTGATGTCGGATGATCTGATAAGGGAGGAGATGGGACGGCTTCGGGGACACATCAGAAAGACCAAGATCTACTCGCTTACGGAGAAGGGAATAAAAGAGGCTGCCCGGCATATGGAGGACGCAAGGTCCATCTCGCTGACATGGCAGGATGAGAACGGGGCCGGGAGGAAGGATACCGTTTTCGATTCTGCGAGGCTGATCAACGATGTCCTTGGGGCAAGCGGCCTCCCCATGATCACCGTTCCCCTGCTCCTGAGTTCAGACGGCGAACACCTCTCATGGAGTGAGATAATCTGGCTCTCCAATTCGCTGAGGAAGAGCGGCCCGGATGACAGAATCCCCCTTCCAGGATGGACATTGATAAATCCGCCGGGGCCGCCCGAGGTATATCTGGACAGGGAGGCAGAATTCCGCATTCTGTCGAATATGCTGGATTCTGCCGGGACCGCGGTGGTTCGGGGAGAACCGGGATCGGGCAGGAGATCCCTCGTGGGACATTATACCAGGAAGAAAGGCCTGATCCCGGCATGGCTTTGTATATCGGACGGGGACGACGAAGCCGCGCTCGATCCGGACTCCGTCGATCTCCTGGTCGTCCTGGACACCACCGGCCCCGATCCCCTTTCACTCCTCATGGACGAATCGGACGGATTCGTCCGGAATATCAAAACAGAACTCCCCGCCAGGATTCGCGAACTGCCCCTTATCGTCATAAGCGAATTGGCCGGGGAAGTGAGTAACAGCCGGCATATCACTCTTACCGGACTTCAAGAAGATGTTTTCATCCGATCATGCGTCGAGATCGGTTTGGACCCGGACCTCTCTAAGAGCCTTTACAGGGCTTCCAAGGGATCTCCGTCGGCGATATCCTATCTGAGATCCCTGAACGAAAGGGATCTGGGAGGGATCATGAAGATGGAACCCGAGGATGCGATCCTCGGGATCATTCTCGGCATGAAAAGGGAAAAAACAGGCATCAATACGGAATCATCTCAAAAAATAGATTAATCATCATGTTCCTGAAATGGTGTTGATAACATGGGAGAAGGATCGTCCAGGCTGGAATGCCCCGACTGCGGAAGGGTTGTCCAGGAGAAGAACATAAGGAAGCATTACGTGAGGATGCATCCGGGCCTAGACCCTTACAGGAGGATCAGAGAAGCCCGCGAGAGCAGGCCCAGAAGGAAGAGGCTGCCGCGGTTCGATATCAAGACCTCCCCCGTAGTCCCCGTTTTTCTCACGGCATTCGTCGTCGTGATACTCATAATCGCCGGTCTTCTGATCTATTCGCTGGTCAACAGGACCGACGAGCCGCCGGAGGCCAGAAAGATATTCTACGCCGCATCCGACGGTGCGGTCATTAACGCGACATTCTACGAAGCCGTCGAACCCGGAGCTTACACGATTTTTCTCATACACGATCTCGGACAGGACAGGACAATTTGGGATCAGATGGCGGAACGTATAAGGGACAGCGGATACAACGTCCTGGCCATGGATCTCAGGGGACACGGGGAATCGACCAAGAACCTGGATGGGGCCATCACGTATGATTGGACGACGATGACGGATGATCAGATGTACCGGATCACCAGGGACCTTGAAGCAGCGGTGAAATGGCTGAGGGGAACCGATGATCGAGGAAATAAAAACACGGAGGCGGGGGATCTGGGATCCATGGTCGGTCTCGGCAGAGGCGGCCTCATCGCCTGGGATCAGGCATCAAGAATGTCGAGGCCGGGAGATGACACCATCAAGTTCGTATCGTCCGTTCTGATATCTCCTGTCCTCGATTGTCCGGGGATCGATGACGTTCTCCAGATAGCCGAGAACTGGGGTGATATCAGACCGGTGATGTTCGCGGGCGGCACCGGGGACGGCAACTCCGTTATTGCGATCGAGGATCTGATGGAAAGGAGGCCGGAGAACGGATTGGAGGTCAAGGTGGATTCGAACAAGAAGGGAATCGACATCCTGGAAGATCACCGGGAGGTAAGGACCTCCATGTATGAAACCTTTGAGACCGGATTCGAACTGTGAATCATTCAATACCGGATCAGGAGGATCTTCGCCTTCTCACGTAGAACAGCACGAGAATGACGATCACTGCGGCGATCCATTCAATACCAAGCGGTGAGTCCTTATCGTCATCATCCCCGCCGTTCGTATCGTCGTCATCAGGAGGATCCTGATTCCCGGTTACGTTGAAGTAGATATATTCCGTGGCGGTCGTCACCTTGTCGGGATCGCTTCCTCCGTCAGTAGCCGTACCCTCGGCCTCGAAGTGGAATTTGATGTCCTTGTATGGATCTCCGTCCGTATGGGTGGCATCGAAAGGTCCGATCACGGCCTTCCACTGGTTGGTGGTTCCAACTCTCTCCATAACCACAGTGCTGTCCAAGGTACAGGTATTATCCGTGCAGAGAGCATACTTCAGCACGACCTTGTCATCGGCCGGTTCCGAATCAACAAACACCATATCCACGGTGATGGTAACCTGTTCGTCGGTTGTGGGTTCGTCCGGGGTCCAGGAAGTCGTCGACTCGTCGATCAGGATGTCCGCAGCGCTCGCAGACGGGATCATGATCAATGTAGTGAATAATATCGCTAGAACGGCTCCCGCCATGCTCAATCCGTACGTTTTCCTTTTCATGGAAATCACCAACACCGGTCGAGGTATTAATTTCTTTTTATTGAACAGCATTGAGATCCCTTGGAATCGATCTTCCACAGCTCACCTGGATGGAAAGGATTAAAACCAAAGCTCACGGTTACGGAACGTCCACTCAATTCTATCGGGGGTCTTTGTAATGGATGAAGCCGCGGGTATTCAGGCAAAACTGATAGAGAAAATGGGTGATATCGAATCCGCCCAGCAGCGGTGGGTTATCGTTATGATCCTTGCCGCTCTGCTGTTCTCCACCGTTCTGACGGCATACCTTCTACCGGTTGCCGAACTGAGCACACAGGATCGGAAGACCTATCTGGGGATCGAGAAGGAATCCTACACCGATCCGCAGAAAGTATCGCCCATAGCCATTCCAAACACATATTTCATGAAGATCGAGGTGACCCTCAAGCCCGAGGAAAATCTGGCGAATTCATGGGCGTTCATCTACGTCTTCAAGGACAATCCTCCCCAAATAAACTCGGACATCACCGATGTCAGAACCTATCTCAAGGATCAGTCCTTCGTATCTGACAAGCTTACCTATAACAAGGATCAGGTTCAGAAGCTGTCCTGGAGCTTCAATCTCAGGAACTGCTCCACCACCGAATGGTATATCATGATCTACAATCCGGACAATCCTGACACCGAATACGATGACAACGTTCCGGTCACCGTCAGGGTCCAGACCTCATACGAGCCCAGTCTCCCCCTCATCCCGGCGACATTTTTGATACTCTTCATCATCATACCCATAGGGGTCATCCGCCTCTACGTTCTCTCCCAGAGAAAGAAGGAGGTCAGGATCCAGATGTCCCTGGATATCGAGAACCTCTCGGACGAGGACAAGGTCAGATTGGGTATTCCGGTGGAGCCAAGACCTCCCGGGGGACGGCCTCCCGGAATGTGATCCGGCTAGTGAGGTTCAGAGCGGAAAACGGTGTTGATTCCCCGGAGAAATCCACGTCTAAAGGAACCCTTTTATTCCTCGATCCCTTACGGGTTAGCTACCGAAGAGTCGACGGGAGGTGTCCCATGGACCAGGAACAGATCGCGCCGGTTATCCGGGAGATAAAAGCGGCGCTCGAAGATATGGACGAACAGAATATTGAATCGGAATTGAAAAAATACCTGCAGTATGGAATAGTACTTCAGGAGGCGAAGAAAGCGATCATCAAGAAGCACGGAGGCAAATCGGCTTCTTATCCCTCCCTGGGAGAGAAGAAGCTCAAGGATCTGAAGGGAAACGAGATGAACCTCGATCTCACGGTGAAATGCCTCTCATCCAGGGAGACCATGAAGACGACATCCAACGGGGACAAGATCATGATCTCCGGCCTTGTGGCCGACGATACCATGATCCGGAGATTCGTTTCGTGGGACGGTTTGAACCTGGAGAAGGGGAAGGTATACCATCTAAAAAGCGTGAATGCGAGAACCTACCGGGGCGAGGTGGAGATAAATCTCGGTTCCTTCTCGGACGCCCGGGAAGCAAAGGACGGGGTTCTTTCGGATCTCGACGCTTCAAAACTTCCCAGGTTCGGATCCCTGAGGGAGATGGACCTCAGGGACATCAGGCCCGGAATGGGAAACGTGAAGATCTCCGCCAAGGTCCTTTCAGTGGAATCCAGGCAGATCGAAACGGATTCCGGTCCCAAAACCATCTACGACGGAGTTCTGTCGGACGGGACCAAGAGGATGCGTTTCACCTCATGGCACGATTTCAAGCTCAAGACGGAGGATGTCGTTTCGATCGTCGGAGCCTACGTTAAGGAATGGAGGGGGATACCCCAGATCAACTTCGACGATCGGGCCGAGGTGGAGTTCCTGGATGACGTTGATTTCGACGTTCTGGAAACTCCGAGGTTCACGGCAGAGGAACTCCTCGAGGCGGGTGCGTCCGACGTCGAGGTTGCAGGGACCATAATCGAGATCCGGGACGGATCCGGGCTCATATTCAGGTGTCCCTCCTGCAACAGGGCGCTGATGAACGGAAGCTGCTCCATACACGGGAACCAGGAGGGTATTCCCGATCTCAGGGCCAAGGTTGTCCTGGATGACGGAACGGGGGCGCTTTTCGCTGTCCTCAATACCGAGATCACCGAGGAGATATTGTGCATGAACGTCGGGGAATGTGTTGAGAAATTCCAGGACATGGGGGAGGAGCGGATAGTGGAGCTCCTGGGCCAGATGCTTCTGGGTAAAGACTACATCCTCAGGGGGAACGTAATCAGAGACGATTTCGGCCCAACCGTCCTCCCCTCCACCGCCGTTCCCGAGAGGGCGGAATACCTCGATGAGGCGAGGTCGCTCATCAAGGAGATGGAGGGATTCTGATGGCGAGGATAAGGGAAACCGCACGCAGATTATTTGCGATCGAATACAATCGATCCGAACATGAGGACAGGGGGACGGAGGATAATGCCCCCAATTATCTGATAACCCCTCTGGGTGATCGTGTCAACCGGATATATCTGATCGGGGTGATGATGAACAAGACAAATACGGGAACCGAGGACTCCCCGATGTACCGTGCAGAGGTGAGGGATCCGACGGGGACCTTCTACCTGTACGCCGGCCAGTATCAGCCGCAGGCGATGTCCGCGCTGTCAGTACTCGAACCACCGATCCTCGTGGGAGTCGTTGGCAAGGTTAGAACCTTCATGAAGGAGGATGGAACTTTCTACACTTCCGTCAAACCGGAAACTGTTTTTCCGGTGGACATCCCCGAGCGGGACAGATGGATCCTGTCAACGGCGAAATTCACCAGGGACAAGATATTGAGTGTGCGGGATGCCATGGAAATGGAGGATCCGAAGACCGACGCCCTCATGGACAAGGGGCACGGGAAAAAGGCGGCGGAATGCGGGGTGGAGAGTGTCGGCCTGTACGGGTCCGTGGACCTTGCGCCCTTCATCGATTCGATCAGAACATCACTTGGAATGGTCATGGAGGGCGGCGGAACCCCCTTGGACAATGTTCCGAAACTATCCATATCCCAGATTACCGAAGGGGGAAGCTTTGGAGCGGAATCAGCCGAAGGCGGTGATGAAGGGGATGAGGATCCCGCCGAGGTCAAGGAGAAGGTGATGGCGATCATCAAGGAGCTTTCAAACGAGAAAGGGGCATTTTACCGAGACATACTCTCGAAATGCGAGGATGAGGGCATCGACAAGATACTTCTCGAGGAAACTGTCCAGGAGCTTCTTGATGAGGGATCCATCTACGAACCGACCATCGGGATCATCAAACCCATATGAGGTCTTCATTTGTCCAAGGAATGGGTCAGGCAGAGAAAGAGGGATCATTACTACAAAAGGGCCAAGGCCGAGGGATACCGATCCCGTGCCGCCTTCAAGCTCAAGGAGATCAACAACAGGGTCAGGATAATCAAACCGGGACACCGGGTGCTCGATGTGGGTGCGGCCCCGGGGGGCTGGTCCCAGGTCGCACGGGAGATCGCCGGTGACAAGGGTCTTGTGGTCGCGGTCGATATGGTGCCGATGCCGTCCATCGAGGGCGTCAAATTCATCCAGGGCGATATCGAGAGCGACGACACACTTGATCGTATCCTCGGGATCTCGGACCGGTACGACGCCGTGATATCCGATGCGGCACCGAAACTGTCCGGGAACAGGGTGCTCGACAGGGGGAGGGCCTTTTCTCTCTGCTGGGCCGTCCTGAAGATGTCAAAAAGCGTTCTACGGCCCGGCGGGAACGTGCTGTTGAAGATGTTCCAGGGCGACGAGGTGGACGAGCTGAAGGATGAATATCTGGAATACTTCCATGAAATGGATGTTTTCAAACCGAAATCATCCCTGAAGAGATCATACGAGATATTCCTTCTATTCCGGAATTTCAGAAGCGTGAGAACAAACGACCTTTGATATGTTATCATTCCACCGGAAGCCAGCATAACCTGCACAGATCGGTGTATTCCTCGATCTCTCCCCCGCAGTAAGGACATCTGTCAGCGGCATTATCAACTGATATGGGGGGGAATTCCTCCAGTATGGACCGGTATTCGTCCAGAAGCTTGCCTCCGGGAAGCCCCTCCTCGAAGATGCCGCCCGGTTGAGAATAATCTGCGGTTTCGGCGAATATCGGAACGCCGTCAACGGAAGGTTCATTTAGATATCCGGAGAACCGGGCCCTGCAGTTGGTACAGAAATAGACGTTCTCTCCGCTGCCGGAGTAAAATGGCACGAGCACACCGTTCCCGCACTGCCTGCACTCGGCGTAGCCTTCCATATCATTCACCGGGGGTATATCGTTCTATTCGATTTTAACGCTGTCGGAAAGGTCCACCTCGACAATGGACTTCAGAACCTCGTCCATGATCTCCTCCAGATTTCCCTTGCCCGCCTCCTCGAGGAGCTTGTCGTTTTCAGCATGTGTGATGGGATACCTCGGAGCGGCGGTGCATCCGTGGGTTCTCCTTATCGATATCTCAAATGTACCGATATCACGGGCGATCTTCTCGATGTCGAGCTTGTCGAAACCGATCAGGGGCCTGACGATCGGGTGGGTTATCCCGGCGCTCACAGCGGCCAGGTTAGGGAGCGTCTGCGAGGCCACCTGGCCCAGCGAGTCGCCGAGCACTATGAAATCCGCGTTCTCCCGGCCGCACAATCGGTCCGCAAGGCCGATCATGGCCTTCTTGCAGAGAATGCACATGTACTTCTCGTTCGAGTTCTCGGCGAAGGACTTCAGGCTCAGACCATGCGGAGCCCTCAGGAGCCGGACCCTGCCAGGATGGAGATGGGTCAACCTTCTGGCTATCTCGTTCACCTTCTCGGATTCGTCATCCCCGGAAAACGGGGAATTGTCCATGTTCAGCAGGACCGCCTCAAGTCCCTTCTCGAGCATCAGGTGGGACGCAACAGGAGAATCTATTCCCCCTGAGATCAGGCCGATGAATCTCATGACGATCCTCCCGTGAGCTTCACAACAAGGCGTTCCAGTTCCAAAACGTCCTCGGGATCGATGGAAAAGCGGTTTCTGTGCGGGCAGTCGCTGTCCAGTACCGCATGCCAGTTTGATAGATCCATCACAAGGGGATACAATCTGCATCCTGCCGGCCTGGAGGCATAAATTGAGCATCTGCCCCCGTCATCGAGGAAGACGCATCTCCCCCCTTCGTTCCTGAGAAGAAGGCTCTCTCCGGACCTGACATGGAAATCTTCACCGCCGGCATCTTCAATCCTTCTGATATCGTCCGGAGTGAGCTCCATCTCGGTACCATGACAGCAGATGCTGCATTCCTTCTCCATGCAGATGTTTCCGTTCAATGGGATTTCCCCTTCTCTACACCTGTCTCCCGCCATCCAGGGTTATTCCCGCCTGACCCTGGTATGTTCCCGATCTCTGATCGTACAGCTTGTGGGGTATCGTGTTAAGTACCTGGAACACAACCTGGCACAATCTTTCGCCAATGGGAAGTCCGACCCTCTCGGGACCCATGTTCGTTACCGAGACCGTCAGGTTTCCCTTGAACCCGGCATCTATCATGCCGAATCCCCCGAGAAGGCCTTTTCTGATGAAACTCGTCCTCATCCAAAGCTGGCCCACAACATCGGGTGAGACCTCCATGTATTCTTCCGTGGATACAAGGCACCAGTCTCCGGGATCCAGGTATGCCATCCCTATTGTCACCTTGGATCCCGTTGTCTTGAAGTAAACCTCCGATATGGTCAGGTCATATCCGTTCGGGGTCAGGTTCCTCTCCCTGAACGGTTCGATCTTCAGCTTTCCCTTCTGGAGCCTGTCCAGAAGATCCTGGTCGGACAGAATAGACATGCAATAGGCAATATGGGATCACCGTAAAGAGTTTTCCCCCTCATCCCTCCAATCCGGCCTCCCGTAGTAAACCATGTGATTCCCGATCTGTTTGAATTTCAGGTGCTTCAGGGAAAATACGCTTCCCGTTCCGTTTTGTCCCAGTCCCTCCATGGCGCACGCGCCCTCGTCGAAGAAATAGGGAACCATCGTGGAAACCATGGTGTCGGCCGTCCTGTCCCTGATCATGGATGTGATCAGGGTTGGGGGGCCCTCGATCATCACGGTCTCCACGGATAACTCCCTCAGTTCATCCATCAGATCGCGGATGTCCGGAGTCCCTCCCTCGATCCTTGCCGTAAGTACCATGACACCCTCCGGCATATCCTCCGGGATCTCGATATCGTCACGGCAGATGATCACGGGATCTCTTCCAGCCATCAGATCCGGTCTCCTCCGGATTGTTGAGAGGACCGGATCGATTACTATCGGCCTGGATCTGCCTCCGTTCTCGTGAGCTATCCTAAGGTCCATATCATAATCCAGGAGCGAGGCGGCATCGATTATGAAACCCTCGTGAAGCTCCCTGAGCTGGTGCCTCAGCAGGATCTCCTCCCCCTTGTTGTTCGTGTAGGGTCCGGGCCCCCGTACGGGGATTCTGCCGTCCAGGCCCTGGACCATGTAGAGGGTGACCTTCGGATTCCCGGACCGTATATTTTCCATGGATCTCTGAACGAACCTCAGCACATCCTCCCTTTCGGGAGCGTTCTCGGAGAGGGTGGACAGGTCTATCTCGTGTTCCATACGATCGACCTTCGTCCTGAGATACCTCTCGTTCTCGGAATTGATCCTCGGGTGCATGGGAACCCTGCCGGAGATCATTATTCCGTGATCTCTGAGTTTCCTGATCTTGTCCGGATTGTTTGAAAGGAGCCTTATGGATCTGACATCGAGCTCGCTCAGTATATGGGCCGCGGTCCCGTAATCCCTTTCCTCGGCCTTGTGCCCGAGAACGATGTTGGCGTCAACGGTGTCGAATCCCTCATCCTGTAGGTTGTATGCCTTGAGCTTGGACACGAGGCCGATTCCCCTCCCCTCCTGCCGCAGATATATGAGAATCCCCAGCTCCTCCTCGGAGATCCTCTCAATGGATTCCCTGAGCTGAGGACCGCAGTCGCATCTGAGCGATCCGAACAGATCCCCCGTCAGACACTCTGAATGAACCCTGCAGAGAACGTCATCCTTCCTCTTTACATCACCCATGACAAGGGCAAGATGCTCCTTCCCTTTTCGATCCTTGAAGAGGTGAAGGTGGAATTTACCCTCCTCTATTGGAAGCCTGGCTGCCACCTCGTATGTTATCGTTCCCCCCATATGGGTGGTCTCGGCGAACGTCTTCAACGGGGTATCAAGACCCCCGGAAATCCTTGGCTCGTCTTCCCTCATGAAATGTCTCCGGCCCGGATGACGGATTATCCGCTAACCGTTCTTGATTCTCAACAGGGAAAAGGGGGGATCGTTCTTTAATCATTCCGTCTCAGGATTTCATTCCTCGAAGAAATCGTCTGGGTCTCTCCTCCTCTCGTATATCCTCATGCCTATTCCGAAAATGATCAGGACTATGAGGAGTAGAATCACAGCGGCGATGATGATCTGGTATATATTGAGTCCGTCGTCATTCCCGTTGGGATCTTCTTCCGGGTTCTCCGGTTCCGGTTCGGTATCGTCGTCATCATCCGATGTCTCGTTGACCGGATCCGTGTTGTTTTCAGGGATCTCGTTTCGTACCGTAAAAAAACCGGAATTATCGGTGGTGCTGTCGAATCCATCGAAGGCTGTTATAATCAGGTTGTATGTGCCGTTTGATACCGTTGACGTGTTCCATGGATGCGAATCCCTTCCGCCTGAGAATGTCCCTATGGCATCAATATGATTGCCCTCGGAGTCGGTCAGGTCAATCCTGATGATCAACGGATCTCCATCCTCATCGGACGCGGTCCAGGTGATGTTGACAAAACCCGAGAGAACGTCATTCAGGGAGGGTGAGATCAAGGTAACGGCCGGGGGCGTATTTTCGATCGGCTCGGTGATGTTCTCCTCTTCGGGGACCGCGGTAATGCTCACCGGGTCCGGATCGGACCATCTTCCGTCATCGTCCTTCACCCTGAGGGTGAAGATATACCTGCCAGGGGATCTCGGCGTAAAGGAGGGTCCGGAGGAATTGGCATCGGAAAGCGTGACGCTTTCCGGTCCGATGCATATCCATTCCCATGTAACGATGGATCCGTCCTCGTCCCGGGAAAGTGTCCCATTCAACTTCACCGTGTCATTCACGTGGACGGTCATGTTCTTTCCCGCATTGGCGGACGGAGGGTAATTGTCCGGAAGTACATCGACTGACACGGAATCGATTCCGGACCATCCTCCCCTGTCATCCATTAGGGACAGTTCGAAAACGTAAACTCCAGTATAGGGGGTTGAGAAGGAAGGTGTTGATGAGTTCCGATCCATGAGCTGGATCCCCGGATGCGACCGACATGTCCAGTTCCATGTGGTGATATGTCCGTCGCCGTCACTCGATCCGGAACCGTCCAGTGAAATGGTCGTGTTTGTAACCGCCGAGAAATCCTCACCGGCATCGGCTGTCGGAAGGATGTTCGGCGGAAGAACAACGGTGATATTCACGCTGTCCGCCTCTGACCACACCCCGAGGGAATCCATGACCTTGAGGTCGAATCCGAAATCTCCTATGGTGGACGGAGCGGTGAACTCGGGCATCATCGAGCTGTTATCGGACAGAACCACATCGTCCGGATTGCCGGGAGATACGGTCCAGTTGAATAGAAGCTGTTCAAGAGTGTCCTCGTTATCGTAGGATCCCGATCCGTTGAGTATCACCTTTTCCCCTGTAAAAACGGTCCGATCTTCACCCGCATGGGCTACCGGGGGGGTGTTGAGGATTATCACGGAGAGCCTCAGCGAATCCTCGGTTTCCGACCAGTGGCCCTCGGAATCCCGCACCCTCAATGTAAGGGTGTAGTTACCCGCCGCATCCGGTATGAACGACGGTCTCGACGATGAATCGGAGGGATCGAGATCGGAATCGTCAATTGTCGATTCCGGAGGTCGAGAGGTGACGTTCCAATCGTAGGTCAGGACATCCCCGTCGGAATCACCTTCCGGACAATCCTGAGGGTCCGATGAATTGGTACCATCGAGATATACTGTCTGTCCGAGGAAGACGGTCTGGTCTCCGCCGGCGGCGGCTTTAGGATACGGGGACTGTGTTACGTTGTTCTGGAACACCATGATCCCGTTTCCCCAGGTGGCTCCGGCGATATCCAGATCCCCGTCGTCATCGAAATCGAGGTAATTGGATCCGAAGAACTTCATATTCGAGGGAAGACCTTTATCGACCGCCTCCGTCCAGCCGAAATTCACACCCGGTTCATCCGATCCGTTACCCAAAAACAGATGAAGACCGGAATTCTCCTTTGCCGCCAGGAGATCCAGGTCCCCGTCATTGTCCACATCATCAAGATGCATCTGGTAGTATCTTCCGGAACTCGATGTGTCCCATGAGGAGTTGAGATAGGTCCATCTGAAATCAGACCCGGATGCGCCTCCTCCGTTCCCCAGCAGGAGGAACAGGCCCGTCGGGGAGGTCATTCTGTTGTAGACGACATCCGTGTGCCCGTCGTTGTTCACATCTCCCGTGGCGACACCCATCACCCTGCCGCTGTTCTCGACCGAGGGAAGCGTGGAGGACCTGTCCGTCCATGATGTACCTCCCGAGTCAAGTGTATAGAAATACAGGCCGTTGCCGTAATTTCCCACCATCAGGTCCAGGAGGCCGTCTCCGTTGAAATCATCAACGCCCATTGCCGTGAACAATCCCGTCGATGTGAGACCGGTGGAATATTCGGTCCATGTTATTGGCGAAGTTCCGTCCCCCTCGAAGTACCTGACCCCGTTCTGGGAGGCAACAGCCATGTCAAGTGAGGAATCCCCCGTGAAATTTGCCACCTTCATATATGACACGGCCCTGGAGGTGAGCGGTGATGTGATCCCCGATGTGGAGAATGCTGATCCGGTCCACTCGAAAGCGGCGATTCCGTTGGCGTTCTCCTGGTATCCTGCATACAGCTCCATCCTGCCGTCGCCGTCGCAGTCGGCGATCTCGATACCCGCAAACGAGTTGGTCAAAGTGAGATTCACCTGGGTCCATGATCCGGCCCCGTCCCCCAGACCCACATACAATCCGGTCGTTCCCAGAGTACCGTAGTTCTCCTCCGCCCCCCAGGCAATGTCCAGGTTGCCGTCCTTGTTGACATCGCCCACCCCAATGCAGTTGTAGTCCCCGGTGGCGGGAAGACCCGCGGACACGCCTCCTCCGAAGTCATCGATGATATCCCTTCCCGGCAGATCCCGATCCTCGGCCGTTGAGATGGGGGAGATGATGGCTGCAATAATTAATGTGATCAATACGATGGTTTTCCGATGCATCCCAGTTCAACCCCGTTTTACGGCCATTTCCGGCGGTACCGTGTTTACTGATTAGATTTCCCACACGGTGTACATATAATTATTTGTTGGAATTCCATTTGCTGATTCCGAAAGATCTGATATATCAACAGATCTCTGATCAGTATGATTCAGATCTCGATCCGGGATCTGCATGATTCCGGATAAGGCATCATTCCCGTCTCGATCTTATGAATATCGCAAGTATCAGGATCCCCGCTATCCCTGCGATCCCGAGGATCATGACCGATCCGCATGCCGCATCCTCTACGGCTTCCTCGATCTCGTCCTGTATGATATCCTCGAACAACTGGTACTCAAGAGTCACGTTGGCGGTCTCGCTCCCGTGGGTGTTGTGGATCAGGATATAATGCTGGACGGTAAGGTCCTGAACATCGTAATCCACCTCAATAGAGGTTCTCCCTTCCCATTTCTCCTCGTACAGGAAATCGTCTCCAAGGTAGGCGTTGGTAATTTCCTCTCCCTTGATGATGTATATGTCCACTGGTATGTTGGATGTGACTTTGATATCGATCGTTCCTGTATCGAATATCACAAGCGGAGATCCGTCCTTATCCCCGGGAGCTATGGTCAGATCCACCGTTGTCTCGTCTATAGCAGATGCATGGCCCATCACCAGGATCATCAATACTGTACTTATTGCAAGCCCCATTATTCCGTATCTCATGTTTTCCCACATTATCTTTGATCGTGATCTGGGTATATGAAAATTATCTGGTTATTTGTTGTCATAATATGGAATCGGATATTCGGATCATATCGAAATCATCTTAATCCATAATCGTGTTAACTATTCCCGGGAAATCCGATAAAATTGAGATATTAAGGAGAGACGAAGATCATGTGGAAAATGAAGGGCATCCTATCGGTATCACTCGTTATTCTATTGGCCATCACCGGGTTCGCGAAGTTCGCGCGGGTCGACCGCCCGGCGCGCATGGGCCGCAACCCGCAGACGGGTGAGGCGATCAAGATCAAGGCGTCGCGCCGGGTGCGGATCACCGCGCTGAAGGCGTTCAAGGAC
>JBLIRG010000049.1:0-23056 GCA_049472195.1 Thermoplasmatota archaeon | reverse complement strand
ATTACGTGCGGGTGCCTGCAGGAAAAAAATATTTGGACCGTGACTAGTATCGTTTTTTTCCATACCTCCTCGCCTTACATTGATTTGATCATGTCATTCCGCTCGCAGGTCCCGGCACCCATTTGTGATTTTTTCCTGCGGGATGGATATTGGGATTTGAACCTTGGTCCTCGAAACACCACACCAAAAACCGTGTTTCGAGGTGTGAAAAATCTTTGATTTTTCTAACATCAAATCCCGGCACCCGCACTTCTTTTTGTTATTAATTTATTACGTGCGGGTGCCTGCAGGAAAAAAATATTTGGACCGTGACTAGTATCGTTTTTTTCCATACCTCCTCGCCTTAAAATAATTGGTTTACGTCCTTCCGCTCGCAGGTCCCGGCACCCGCACTTTTTTCTTCCGTCGTCTGGACATTGTTTTCGAAAAAAGTGCTTGAATACAATTAGATACGACAAAAACTGAATAGAAAATAATTGGTATCGGTTTTTGTCTCAGGGTGTTAACCTGGGAACCGTCGATGAGTGGACGGTTAACACCCTCCCGGCACCCGCACTCATCGATCAGTTCCGCGATCTCCCGAATCCGCAACAATCTCATTCTTTTCGAGATCGATTCCATTTCCAGTATCGGTCGAAGAATCATCTTCGTTTACCAGATGTTTTGGGATCTTGAAGCGCGTCCATATGAAAAGTATTATGAAGGTTATTGATAACAGGAAAAAGAAGGCCGATACGGGTATGAGATATACATGGGCCGGTATCGCCGATCCCTCATCTTTGCCTTCCTCCACCGTAATATTCAATTCGATCGATTCATAGAAATGATCCGCCTCCATATCCCTCGCACCCTGTGAGATCACCTTGATGCGGAGGGTGTAGTCCCCCGGTTCGCAATCCTCCATTGCGTATATGGAGATGCTGATATCCGTAACATGAATAAATCCCGGCAGGACAGCGGCATACCTGTCAAGTTCCACGACGATACCGTCCTTCATCAGTCCTAGTCCATTTTCGATCTCGATCAGGAACAATTCATCGGAATTGCCTTGATTCTTCAATTTCAACAGATGATCCTGGGTCCTTTCTCCTTTTTTCACCGAAAGGTTCATGTTCAATTCATCCACAACGAAATCGAACCAGGGATCGATTTCCACAAGGATCGTATCACCGATGATTGGCTCACGCGCGTTATATCTCTCTACAACCAGGATTCCCCACACCTCGAGTATGAACTTCAAATCCACACTGGCAGAATAATACCTGCTGATATTCACATATACCATTCGATCGGGATCTGATCTGGTAATCGTGATATTGTTTGGCATTTCCGCCCCGATATCTTTCGTACCGTATATCTCGACCGTAACACTGTCGATATCCGGACTGGAAGAGAAGTCTGCGGTTACTTGAAGATATGCGGTGGCTTCATATTTCACCCCGTTTTCACTTTTCAAAGCAACGGAATCCCGTGTGAATTCCATATCGATCTCGGGCAGTTCGTCGTATGTGAAGTACACGTCAATGGATATCAGATTGTTTTCCTCGTTCATTTCAGTTATTGAATTTTCGCCATCTACTATCACCGAGATATCCCATTTTCCCGCCTTGACCAACCACGTGGTATCGATCTTCTCGATAGAATTCGCTCTAATCGTTTTGATGAGTATGGAATCACTTATTATCGCATCTCCAGCCATGAAATATACGCTTATGTTGTGAAGATCTATTATCGCATTATTTCTGATCCAGGCCGATATAGACACCTCATCCCCCTCCTTTGCATATGGATCCGAGAAAGCAATGTCCTCGGCCCGCACCTCGAGATCGACTCGGTTCACAACATGCATTCCCTCCATGAAATGGGCGGAGACCCCCTCCATACCCAGGGATGTGTTGTAGATCCTGATCTCGTCCATGATCCCTCCGAAATTGTACCTGGCATCGTAGCCGAAACCGATCCTGAACTCCGATCGGTCGAACCTGCAATTGACCGAACTGCCGGACGTAATGCCCGCGCTTTTCCCGTTGATGTAATATGCCTGACTGCCTGAGATTTGATCGAATTCGTACACGATGTGGTTCCAGTTATCCCAGATGATCCTTTCGGATGAGATGAAATTACCATAATATTGGGTGAGAAGCGCACCCTCCTTTAATCCGCTATCATCCCCCAAGAGAAGCCTGTGAAATATCCCACTCACCGCATAACCATCATCAATGATGTTCATGTACTGCAATTCATGCTCCCCCTCCGGGAATATCCAGAAAGACATGGCGAATGAACCGGTGAGGTTCAGATTATGTTTCACCTCGATCCCGTCGCCATCGAGATCGAATCGGATCCCGCTGCCGAATACCGAATTACGGGTGATCTGGGGATCCCCGGCGATCATGCCATTTCTGCCATGACCGCTGATATCGTCGATGTGATCATCCTCGCCGTTCCAATCCTCGAAGGAATAATGCAGGACCAATCCCTCGTCAACGTCATTTGATCCCTCGGAAGAAATTCCATGATCCGGCGTCAATATGAAGAATATGATCGATGTCGTCATGATCAACAAGACGTTGAAAACTGCGCTCCTTCCCATGTTATACGTCCCCCTGTTCAGGAATTGGCCCTGTGGTCTTCTCCCCGTTCCGATCGGATAGGGCATCTACGATACTTAACAGTAATTCAGGATATTGAACCGATAATCTCCCTTTAGTTGAAAATTGGAATTTGATGTCATGTTCCGAAAGACTATACCAAAATAAGGGTGTATGTCCTCAGATCAGCTCGACTCTGCTTGATCTGATATTTTTCAAACCCTCGGAGATAACACAGAGATCGATAAGACGGAAGAGATGATGAGAAAGGAATTACCCCGGTCATGATAATTTATCCGAAGGTATCGTCCATGAGTTCTCTCAGCATCGGCAGGAATTTGGGAGAAAGGATCCCCTTCAGCTCCCATAGATATCCGCACTGCCTGCACTTCCCGAGGTTGCTGTCCCGCGCGTCGTCCGGAAATGAGATGCTGATGTAATGGGACATGCAGCATGGACAGTAGATATCCGGCATTACTGATCATTGACCCTTCCATTATTTATGCTTTATTTCGTTTTTTGATAATCATGGGAATTTTAACGATATAATGATCCCGATAACTGATTGGGAAATTTCAGGTGTAGGCCTTATAATCATATCGGATTTGATTATTTCAGAATATCAGATATGTAGAAATACGGTCTCGGGCGCGTTTTCCCAAGGCCTCTCCCCGATCCATTCCTCTTTCCAATCCTCGGGCATGATCAGAGAGAGGGCAGCGACATCTCCGAGATAGCTTCCCAATTCCGAGGGTACAATCTCCACCCCGTCGGTCAATACAGGGAATTCCCCATGAAAACCGTCTTTGATCTTCGGCAGGAGAATATCCTGATTGTAAAGGAATACACTCCCCCCGACGATGATCCTTTTCGTATCCAAAACGGAGTTGATGGACAGCAGTCCCTTTGTGAAATGCCTGACCGCATTATCGATAACTTCCACCGCCCTCCCATCGCCTTTTCGGTAAGCCCGGAAAACATCCTCACAGGAGAAATCCCTGCCGTAATCCCTTGCGATGGTGGTGCCGGATGCCAGCGCCTCCAGATGTCCTCTGCTCCCGCATCCGCACATGGGCCCGTCATCAACGATCGTTATGTGCCCCCCGTGTGGGGCATTCCCGTTCTTCCCCCACAACAGGTTTCCGTTCACATATGCCCCAGTCCCGATCCCTGTGGACCATGTGACGTAGACGATATCGTCGTACCCCCTTCCGGCCCCGAAGGTCCTCTCGGCGACGGCTCCCGAAACGGCATCGTTCAGTATCGCAACATTATGGTACTCTCGGGTCAGCTCCTTCCCGAGTGGAACTACCTTCCAATCGTTTGGAATGATCCCTCTCTCCGGTGCAAGCCCGCCGCAGATATTGGGAGAGACCAGAGCGATGTGATCCTCCAGGTTGATGAAAGGACCGGCTGAGCTGACCCCCACCCCTACGATCTCCTGGGTTCCGATCTCTGCCAGTTCACAGCATTTTCCGATCATCCGTGATACCTGCCGGGGAATTGACAGTTCATCCCCCGACAATCCGATGCCCTGATGGATCCTCCTGACAAATCCAATCCTTGAACATATGCTGACCGTGATCTTGGTCGCTCCGATATCGACGGCTGCTATGTGGTCTGCCATGAGATATACCACCCAATGTCCGATAATGACGCTCCGAGCTATTAATCATTGGAGTTGATCCGGATAGAGATCGGGTTACTTTCCGGTAGCAACCTCCGTGAAAAGGTCCTGATAATCGGATATCAGCCTCGTTATCAGGAAGTTATTCCTGACATGCTCCCGACCTCTTTCTCCCATCTCAGCGGCAAGCTTTCTGTCTCTCAGTAGTTTTATGATATGGTCGGCGAATCCCCGGTTGTCGCGGGGATCCAGCAGATATCCGTTCTCCCCGTCAATGACCTGAAGCGGTATTCCGCCCACCCTGGTCGTTACCACCGGAGTCCTTTTCCACAGCGCTTCGGTGACGGTGAGTCCGAAACCCTCCTTGATGGATTTCTGAACGATCACATCGGCTCCTCTCTGGAGGGAATTGACAAGCCTGTCATCGGCATTCGTCATGAAGATCAGATCCCCGCTGTCGAGTAGATCGCTGCTCGATCCCCGGACGTTCTCGTAGATCCCCCACCCCTCGGGATCATCGGAGGCCATGCTTCCGCACATTACCAGTCTGCAGTTCTCCCTCTCGCGGACCTTTCTGAACACATCGATCACTCCGGCGGGATCCTTCCATATATCGAAACGCGACACCTGAGCAATTATCGGTTTATCCGTGGGAACACCGTTCCTCTCAAGCAGTCCAAAGGCTTCAGCATCGGTCATATCCACGTTCTTATCCGTTAGCGGATCTATGGCCGGATGGATTATCCTCTGCTTCAGGGATAGGTCCTGCTTTCTGTAGATCTCGTTTGAAATGATCATCTGGTCGTATTTCTCGATGAATCCCTTGAGAAAATGCCAAAGATGGGGATTGGGATTCGACACATCGATATGGAGCCTCCAGATCCAGGGCTGTTTCTTCTCGTGGAACTCGATCATGGGAAGGGGCTGTGGATCGTGAATGACCACGGCATCATGATCGATATGCGTGAAGGATGAGAAGTCCCGGTTGGCCTTAAGATATATCTGTTTCACCTCGTCCGTGAGATCGAGTTCCCCGCCCTGAAGTCCGTTGTGAAAGCTCTTGGTGACATCAAAGAAATCGGGGAAGCCGTGGAGCACCCTCCACCCAATCTTCATCCCCATCCGGTTCATGATCGGTATCATCGAGTTCAGCATCTCCGCCACACCGCCCCCGTTAGATGTGGAATTGACCATGAGCAGATGCTTGTCCATCAGTCTTTCTGATTTTTCCTGAAGCCTGTCAACGGCATCGCCGCCGATGAGTTCCCTGTAATCACTGATATCCGTCATTGATATCCCTCGGGTGGATCTGGGGTCTGATCGAGTATTGGGATATAACTGTTTTCAGCCAGATACGATTATTGATATCGAAAATCTCGATCCTCATCTTTTCAATCCGAATCCCTGATCAGTTCCCGGATCAGCTCCCTGGCTTCATTCACGTTCTTTAAATTGTATTTGGCCCTGGTCCTGCCGTATCCGATCCTGATCGAATATCCCTTTCCGTCGAGGGCGGAGAACATATCCTCGTCAGTCCAGTCATCTCCCATTGCCAAGATGAAATCCCAGGATTGACAGTCAAGCCAGTTCTTGACCCCTCTCCCCTTGTTGACCCCGATGTTCTTGATCTCGATGACCTTGTTCCCGTTGAGTATTCCCACGTTGAGGTTCGATGTCATGTTGTGAAGTGTCTCCTTCATCTCGCTTATCTGGGCAAGGGCCTGAGCCTGATCGGCCCTCCTGTAATGCCACGCAAGAGAGTAGCCCTTTTCCTCAATGAAGGTTCCCGGTGTCTTGATGACATAGGATTCCAGAACCGGCCGGATATTTTCCTTCCAGGAATCCTCCAGCGGCTCGATCATCTTCCAGTCGCCTTTCCTTTCGCGGATCCAGACCCCATGCTCGGCGACGATGTTCACATCGAGACCGCCGAACCAGTTCTCCAGCGTTTCGTGATCCCTTCCGCTGACGATTATCACATCGTTCCGATCGTCATCCGTCAGACGGCGAAGCGTGTCCCTCAGTTTTTCGTCGGGAACGGCCTCTTCGGGAAGGCTCTTGAAAGGGGTCAGGGTTCCATCGTAATCCAGCATGATCAGCCTCCGGCCGGATCTCGTGTAATCGTCTATCATTCTCCTCTTCAGCGACCGGTCCATCCTTTTTGATTTGCCCACATTCTGAACCTTCTTGAATGCTTCCAGTTCCGTAACGAAATCCGATGCCCATTTGTCCACGTTGTACTTTCGTATCCTCTCCCTCATCACCCGGTTGCTCCTTATCTGCTTGTCCCGCGGCATCTCCAGGGCTTCGAAAATCGCATCGGCGATCTCCTCCATGTTGTTCGGATTTACCAGAAGCGCCTCCCCCAGCTCCTTTGCCGCGCCCGCGAGTTCGGATAGGATGAGCACCCCCGTATGATCTGATTTCGCGGCGATGAACTCCTTCGCGATGAGGTTCATGCCATCCCGAAGCGGCGTGATGAGTGCAATGTCCGAAACAGTATACAGGGCGAGAAGCTGTTCGAATGGGATGTTCTGATGGATATACCATATGGGAACCCATCCGAGACGGGTATACTTCCCGTTCACCTCCCCAACGAGCTGTTCCACTTCGAGCTTGAGCTCCTTGTACGTGTCCACGTTGATCCTGGATGGGCTGGCCACCATGATCATGGTCACCTTCTCCCTGTACTCCGGATATTTTTCTAGAAATCGGCCGTAGGCCCTTATCCTCTGCGGTATTCCCTTGGTATAATCGAGCCGGTCGATGGACATTATCACCCTTCTATCCGCGGCCCTCTTGAGAAGTTCAGCTTTTTCTCTCTGCACCTCCTCGGACATGGGCGCACTCGAGTAGTGTTCGAAATCGATGCTGATGGGGAACGATCCCACCTTCACGGTCCTTGGGCCCACCATTATCTTCCCCAGCGAGCTCTCGTGTCCGATCAGTCTTCTCACACTGCTTATGAAATGGAGAACGTAATCATATGTGTGGAATCCGATCAGATCGGAACCGATGATCCCGTTCAGGATCTCCTCCCTCCAGGGGAGAAGCCGGAATACCTCCGAGGAGGGAAACGGAATGTGTAGGAAGAAACCGATGGTAGCATTCGGGAGCTTTTCCCTGATAAGTCGGGGGAGGAGGAAGAGGTGGTAGTCGTGTATCCATATCAGGTCGTCATCACCCGCGACTTTCAGTATCTCCTCCGCGAAAGCCTGGTTGACCCTCTTGTAGGCGTTCCAATCCTCGTTTCTCATTCTGGTCTCGGATATGAAATAATGAAACAGAGGCCAAATGGTCTTGTTCGAGAACCCCTCGTAATAATCCCGGTGATCCTCCGAGGAAAGAAATATTCCGATGCACCTTCGTTTGATAAGATCATTTCGGATCTTCTCGATCTCCTCGGCGGGGCATTCATCCGTTTTCAATCCTGGCCACCCCACCCATAGGGATTCGTATTCCTCGTAGAACGACGCCAGGGCTGTGGCCAATCCACCGATGCTCGGTCTGTATTCGTATTCGTTTCCCTTCTTTTCGATCACAATGGGAAGCCTGTTCGAAACTAGTATCATTCTTTTCATAGGGAGGCCCCTTTCGCTTACACTTTCCCCGCTACAGGATGGCAGTACAGCATATTACCTTTTACACGGAGTGATAAGGTGAAATCAACCTTGGATGGAATGGTCCGATTTATCACCCTAATCAATTTGAAGATGTAAATACCTGAATGAGACGGATTTGAGATCATTACGATACAGCTTTTTACAAGAAATAATACGGGCGGGATATCCCCGGGATGTCCCATATCTGATGTTTATACATAATTATACATGCAATCATCCGTATTCAGGGACATCTTGGAGAGCGATGACAAAATGGCAGGAGGATCGGAGGATTTCGCTGGTTCGAACGATCATGATCGTTCATACGCTCTTGTAACAGGGGGTTACAAGAACCTTGGCTATACCATAGCCAGCTCCTTGAAAGGTGCCGGTTATCTTCCGGTGATAACATACAGGACCGATGAAAAGAGGGCGAGAAAAGCCTCGGAACTTCTTGACTGTCCCTCCGTAAAGGCTGATCTGACAAGATACGAAGATGTGGAATCACTCTTTGATATATTGGATGAGAGGGGAATAACCATCGATATACTGATCAACAACGCATCTAGCTTCCATACCGGAGATCTCCTGTCGATGAACGAGGAGGAGATCAGGAATGCAGTAGAGGGATGCATCTATCCAACAATATTCACAACCCAGTTTGCCGCGGAGAGGATGATATCCAAGGGATACGGCCGAATAGTGAATATTGGAATGGCCGGGATAGCAGATCTCCGGGGATTCACGAAGGTGGCCTTACATGCGGCTTCGAAAACAGCCCTTCTTTCACTTACGCTCTCGTACGCCAGGGAACTGGGCGGTTACGGGATAACCGTCAACATGGTATCCCCCGGGATCATGGACAGAAGCGGATACTCGGGATCAGATGATCAGAGATCCGATCTCGTCGGAGTTGATCTGATCCAGCCGGGGGAGGTCGCCTCGGCCGTAATCGAAATTATCAATGACGGTAAGATGAACGGATCAAATATCGAGATAGGGAGGGATCCGTTCGGATGACCACTGCCGCATTCAAGGTGGAGTCGAACCGCTCAAATTCATCCTCAGTTGAAATAAATGACGAATACAGTCCGGATATTGAAAATTGGGTCTTGCACTTAAAACAAGTTAAAAGCGCAACCTACAATAGAAACCCCCCCCAATCCATATGTGATCCTGTTCAAATTACCGGTAAACGTGCAAGGCATGAAAATTGTAATGTTATATATATATGCAATTACTTGAATTTTGGGCCAATAAACGGAAAAATGCTCGTTGTCAAGGGTGGGACCTGAAAGTGATAATAGGGCTGATAGGAACGATCATAGGACTCGCGATGTTGATCTGGGGTGCGAATCTCCTGGTGGACGGAGCTGCCGGCTTGGCAAAAAAAGCCGGTATAAACGGTCATATCATCGGGGTAACCCTGGTGGCTACCGCCACCTCCCTGCCCGAACTAGCGACGGCGGTATCGGCCACCATACGGGGAAACCACGCCATAGCCATGGGTAATGTCGTGGGATCCAACGCGTTCAACGTGGGAATAGTCCTCGCGGTCGGGGTCATCATACTGCCGATAGTATCCGATAAGCTGGTTATAAGGGACGGATGGGTGGTAATCATCTCAACGATAATCTTCGCCCTCTTCGCACTTGGCGGGATCGAAAGATGGCAGGCCGGTATTCTGCTTATGATCTACCTCGTTTACGTCTTCTACCTCTATCGCAGCACGAAAATTGAACCGGAGGTCACCACCGAGTCCAAGAGGTACTTTGCCCTTGCCCTCATGCTGATAGTGGGATGCGCTCTCCTTTTCGCAGGATCTCCCATTCTTGTCATATCGGCCGAGAGGCTGTCCGAGAAAATCGGGGTCGAGGACTCCGTCATCGCCCTGACCCTCATCGCACTCGGGACGTCATTACCCGAGCTTCTCACGGCCGTGATTGCAGCGATAAAGGGTCATGAGGGCATAGCCATCGGAAATGTCCTCGGATCAAACCTGTTCAATATACTGCTGATCCCGGGCGTTGCTGCATTGATCCACCCCCTCGACATTGATGCAAAACTTGCTGGGGCCCTGATCCCGGCCATGCTTCTGATAACCCTGATCGGTGTCGTGCTGTCCCGAAAGAAGATGGGCCGGAAGGAAGGCATACTTCTGCTCGTGAGCTATATGTTCTTCCTGGTCCTCATCTTCACCTGACATGACCTCATCGATGATCCTGTGAAGACGAGGGGATCAATGATCACCTCGGGATGTAGATCTCGGTCTCTATCGATAGATCGAATGCATTGCCGTAATCCACGTATCCAAGCACAACGGGTCTGTTTGCCTCTTAGTTTCCGCATGTCCCGAGCTTGACGATGATCTCCCAATCACCGGTGCCGTTTCTAGAGTTTTCGAAGCTGTGATCGTTCTTTATCTTGATGATCCGGAGAAATCATTCCTCGATCTTTAACAGATATTTGTACTCGATCCTCAGATCGAAATCATTGCCGTTATCCGGCTGTGTGAAGAAGCCGAACCTCGATTCCTGATCGCCGGCTCCTCCTGGTGGAATGGAGATTATCATTGAATAATCACCGGTACCGTTGAAATAATCCGGTGTTCCATCGAACTCATAAGTTAGTGCCAATGCCCCCCCTGATCCGGAATCGCTGACATCTGAAGTTATATTGTCCATTTCAAGTTCGATGTTGAAATTATCCGGGGTATTCGTGAAACCTCTTAAACCGCCAGCATCGGGTTCATCATTCCAAGTGAGGGTGGCGTTTACATATCGAACATTCATTTCCGTAATCGTGAAAATGTATTCGTATGAATCCCCTTCACCCACGTAATCAGATTCGGATAGAACCACACTTACCATCTCATATCTGGCATCGGGCTCGTCACCAGGACCATCTCCATCGGATGAGTAGACGTTGGTCCCGAAAGAGTATGTCGTGAAGAGAACAATGGGTATGATGATGATCGGAAGCACTCTGAACACCTTGAGATCGATCACATCGAAGGGTTTCATGTACCACGTTTTCTTGTGGATGACCTCTTCTTCCGCAGAGATCCCTTCCTCCTGCTCCCTGATCCTCCTGGCTCTATCGAGGATGTCCTTGCCCCATGCCTTGTAATAGGTCACGAATGCTATGAGCAGAAAAAGACCGAATGTGATGAGAAGACCGTAGAAGAACCTGGGCATCTCCATTCCGATCCCAATGATGGTGAACAGTGTTCCAAAAACAAATGTCCCGCCGACCAATCCGAGCATGGTCGCCAGGAAGTTCGCACCGATATATGCCGAGACCTTCTCCTTCGGCGCCAGTTTCGAAACGAAAGCAAGATACCCCGGAGCAACCATGAATTCCCCGATGCTTGCAATGACGATACCGAAAATGATAAGATAGAAATTCTGAAGCGAGAAGCATATGATCGTCAATCCGAAGATATACAGGATCACACCGCCGATAAGTGCTTTGAGCGATTGAAGCCTTTCAACCAATTTTGCCAGCGGGATCCCCAAAGCGATGATCGTAAACGGATTGAAGATCCCGATCAACATAGGATCCACCCAATCAGGGGTTGGAAAATCGAACAGCAGGATTGCAACCGGAAGTACATTAAGCATGGATGAATATAGGGCCCAGAATCCCCCGATCAGTATGACCATCACAACGAACTTCCGGTCCTTGAAGGCGATCCTGACGTTGTTCACCGCATCTCTGGCCGTCTTAACATTTCCGCTTCTGGGAACCTCTTTGAAGATGAAGATGCCCACGAAGATGTTCACCATAAGGAAGAGACCTCCGACGAAGAACACCCATCTGAACATCGATTCATCCACAATACCGTTGACCCTGAGAGCTGTCCAAATTATCGGGAATACGGCAGCTGCCAGGTTGACCGTCCAGTAATAGATCGAATAGGCGAAATTCCGGTCCTTATCGGTGGTGCATTTCGCCACCGTTGCCGAGATCAGAGGTTTGTATGATCCGATCCCGATACCTACGAGCATGACACCGGCGATCATCATGACCCAGTTCGATGCGAAAGAAAGGAAGATATAGGCCGATGAAAGGACCGTGAATGCAAATATCATCTGCTTGCGGTATCCCCACTTCTCCGCTAACGCCCCGCTGAAGATAGGTATGCCATATTGAAGCGGGTACATGAACATGGCGAGAACCAAGGCCAATCCTTCGGGAACACCTACATTCGTGATGGCATGATAGACCAATATGGGCATCATCAGATAGTAAGCTCCCCTCTCCATCAGTTCGAAGATCTGAACGATCCAAAAGACACTCGGGAATCTCTTGAAGAGGCTCGGCTTCTTTCCGGAACTACCTGTGTCGGTCATGGGAAATCCCTTGACTATGGTGGTTTTCTATTTAAATCAATGGTTGAGCGCGTTTTGTCGGTGAGTCAGGCGGAATCGTGGATGTAGTGACGACGGTTATGAGAATTTGCCGAAATCCGACATTTATCTGCATAGGTTTATTAAAATAGGACCGGTGTTGATAAATGTCCGAGTCGAAGAAAGGATGAAGATGCGCCATGAAGGATAGGAATGTCGGGATGGCATTGATGGGAGTAACGGTTCTCCTCTGGAGCACCATAGAGGTCGTCTCGAAGGTTATTCAGGAGGATATCCCGCCTCTCTGTATTGCATTCCTGAGGTTCTTTATCGGGGGGTTTTTTCTTCTGCCGTTGGTTTTCGTGTACGGCAGGAGGATCGATCGGAACAAGATCGGATGGAAGGATACGGTCCAGTTCCTATTATTATCATTCCTGGGGATCTCGGCAGCGTTCATACTGTATCACAAAGCTTTGATCTGGATCGATGCTTCCTCGGTGGCAACGCTCGTGTCCATGGTTCCCCTGCTCGTTGCTCCGATATCGATATACTATCTGAAGGAGAAGGTAGGGATCGTATCTCTGGTTGGTCTGTCCCTCGGGGCCGTCGGTATTTTCATCCTCTACCAATCCGAGGAGAGCGGTTACAACTCCCTCATCGGATCCATGATAATGATCCTGGCCGTATTCTGCTTCTCGATATACACCGTTTTCATGAAACCGATAAACGACAGGACCGATCCTAAGGTGACCACTTCCCTCAGTCTCCTTCTGGGATCCCTGATGATGATCCCGTTCCTGATCTTCGAGGGAGAACCATTGGTGGTCGCGGGATTATCCTGGCAGTCTGCGGCGGGCATCCTCTATCTATCGATATTCTCGGTCGGGCTAGCATATCTGTTCTACTTCATGAGCCTTAATAAGCTGATCATATCGAAGGGATCGTCACTCCTTTACCTGAAACCCGCAACCGCTTCCTTGATCGCCTGGATATTCATCGATGAATATATTTCACCGATCCGGATCGCATCGATAGTGGTTGTCTCCCTTTCGGTGTATTTTATCGTCAGGGATGAACAGATCCGCGGTTTTTTACGGAAACTTCGGGTGAAGGATATCGATGAACAAGGGGATGATTGATAAGGAAAGATCAATATATCCATGTCGAGAATGATGTCGACCAGTCGGATAGAGGACCGATTCAATTTTCGGGTGCCGGCCGGTCGGAGCAGATCCGGGGGATTTTATATGGGTAAGACGCTCTCTTCCGTTTTGACCGCCTTCATACTGCTTTCCGGGGGACTTCTTTTCATCGAAAACCCGGCAGCCGGACTGATCCCGGATACGGATGAAACTGTGGAAACAGCGCCGTTCTCCGTGAATGTGATCACCATACTCAACGACACCGATCTCGCCGAGCAGGCGTTGTTGAACGGGTGGGGAGGGGACGGTTCCGAATCCAATCCATACAGGATCAGACAGCTGGCCATCGATGCGGGGGGAGGGGATTACGGTATCTTCGTTAACGGGACCAGCTCCTTCCTCACCATCCGGAATATAACGATCACGAACACGCGCCAGGATTTTTCCTCGCCGGGGAAGGCAGTATGGCTGAATGATGTTGAAAACGTAACTCTGCACGACATCAGGGCTTCCAATCATCATTATGGAGCATTTATCAATAATTCCAGGGACATTGATATCGATCTGTCCGTGTTCAATTACTCGAAAACTGCCGGAATCCACATATCGAATTCGCACCGGATCAAGATATATCAAACCGGCTTAACATACAATCTTCACGGGATGATGATTCTTACTTGCACATCAATTGAAATTCTATCCTGTATCATCGGCCTAAATGATATCGGCGCCGATCTGGAATCCTCATCCGATATCGATCTAATGGGCACCTCATTTAATCAGAACATCGTCGGAACGAGAATGACGTCCTGCAGGGAATATCTCCTGGATGACGATTCGTTTGAAAAAAATACCGCACACGGTCTTTACATGGTCCAGACAACGGAAGGCCAGGTTGGAAGCTGCAGTTTCACCGAGAATCGGATCGGGGCCGAGTATCTCATGTCAGACGTTAACAGAATAACGGACAATTACTATGTAAAAAACAGCAGAACGGGCCTCATCATGAACAGCAGCAGATACTGCACCCTCGAGGACAATATCTTCTCCCTCAACAACAAGGGCGGCCTCCTGCTCTACAGATCATACTATCTGGACCTCTATTCGAATTCGTTCGAAAAGGACGGGATCGACATCGACATGGCAAATCTGTTCGAGACGGTCAACATCCCCTCCAGTAATACGATAAACGACAAACCGATCTACATGTACAACGACGGGGATCAGTACAATTCCGGTGTACCCGAGGATGCCGGTCAGGTGATAATCGCCGGAGTATACAGGTTAAATCTCGAGAATCTCATGCTTAGCGATGTTTACAAATCCATAATCTCGCTCTTTTCCAATCAGATCCTCGTGAAGAATGCCACCATTACGGACTGCGATTACGGGATTTTCATGACCAGCTCGTCCGGAACTGAGGTTTCCGAATCTACCTTCAACAAATGCGGTTTCGGTGTCTATGCAAACGATCCTTATCAGCTTTCAACAGGGTTCATCCTTGTCAGAAACAATATCTTTCGAAGGATAGGGGACATATCGGTTTACATCGAGGAACTCGATTCATGCGGAATCGAGGGAAACCGCTTCGAATACGGGATCGAAACCGGGATCCTGATGAACAGATCGGGCGGTTTCGCGGTTGACTCGAACACCTTTCATTACGTTGCTAACGGCATGATCCTCAATGACAGCTACGAGGGATTGATAGAGGGGAATACATTTTTCCGCGGAGGATACGGCCTGGAGCTGACTGCACAATGCTTCGATAACACCATCACGGACAACCTGTTTCTCGAGAACGATTTCAACGCGGTGCTGATAGGCGGACTCTGCGGGACGGACAACTATGCGATGGAGAACGCTTTCATCGACAACGGGGTGAGCACGACCTCGCCCCAGGTATATGATCCCGTGGGGATAAGGTGGTCAATTGAGAAGAAGGGGAATTACTGGAGCAACCACACATCACCCGATAATGATGAGGACGGGATAGTTGATCTTCCGTTGTATATAGACGGCGGGCACGGCATAGACGAGTATCCCCTCTCATCAAATCCCGTAGGCATCATATCCCAGCCGCTGGATCCCAACGCAGCGGGAGGAAAGACCTGGATCACCCTATCCTGGCAAACCCCGGCATTCTCCCGAGGCGAGCCGGTATTGAGATACATCATATACAAGGGAACCGATCGGGAGGACCTTTCGGAATTCAAGACCGTCGGCTCGGATCATCTGAGCTGCATCTGCGAGAACCTTGACGGCGACACCGAACATTTTTTTACTATCCGGGCGGAAAATATCTACGGCCGGAGCGCCCATTCGAAGATGGTCGACGCTTGGACCGATTTCACACCCCCCACGATAGAGATCATCCAGCCCAATCATGGATCCCATCTGAACAGCGGTGACGTCACGGTGAGGTGGGACATATCCGATCCGATATCCGGAGTCTCCACATCCGAACTCTACAGAAACGACGTTTTCGTGGCAAATGTCACCGGTTACGGCTACCATGATTTCACGGATCTTGCGGACGGAACATACGTGGTGAGGATCGATACCCGTGATAACGTGGGCAACGAGAACCAATCGGCTGTTGAGTTCACGGTTGATACGGGTTTCCCCAACGTGGAGATCACCGGCGATCCCGTTCTTATTTCCCGCGACCCGAATATTGTCGTCAACTGGGTGGGAACCGACGAGATCGGCATATTCAGGTACGAATACAGACTGAACAACGGAACCTGGAACGACATCGGCATGAATACCGAGCGCTATTTCGAGGACATGGTGGACGGATACTACTGGTTCGACGTCAGGGCCGTGGATGAGGCGGGCAATCATGCAGTGGACAGCCTCGAGATATTCGTGGATACCACCGGGTCAAAGCTCAAGATCACATCACCGCTCATCGGGACATATCTGGACGATTCGGATATAACGATACAGTGGACAGCGGAAGATGACGTCACCAGGATCGATCATTTCATGATAACCGTCGACGGTAGAACGCCGGCAAGAATAAACGGCCTGGACCGACAGTACACCGTTTATCATCTCACGGATGGGAATCACGAGCTGTCGCTGGTCGCGGAGGATCTGGCCGGAAACAGGGCATCCACCTACACGAATTTCATCGTTGATACGATGAGACCGGAGATCATGGTCCACTCTCCGAAAGACGTCGACAATCACGTGAATTCCATCATCAAGGTCACCTTCTCGGAGGAGATGAGGACCGAAACGGTGATGATAACCGCATCGGATCTGAACGGATTCACGAAGAAGATAAGCGACGGGTACATCTTCGAATACGAGGGAAAGCTGAGATACAACTGGTCCTACACGGTTCGCGTATCAGGTGAAGATATGGCGGGGAACCCGATGATATCGTTCGAGTGGAGCTTCAGAACAATAGATCAGGCATGGATCAAGGGCCGCGTTCTGGATGAGTTCAACGATCCAGTCATCGGTGCAACGATACTGATAAACGGAGAATCCCAGGCCTCCACATCCAATCTGGGTAATTTCAATATCAGCCTCAGAAGCGGAAGGTACAGTATTGTCATACTGAAGCAGGGGTACGGGAATTGGAGCGGGAATGCGGTTCTGATCCCGGGTGAAAACCATGATCTGGGAATCATCACCCTCGAAAGCGTACGCTCCAATGGGGACGGGAATGGGACCCGGGAGACCGATGGAGAGGGCGGCGGATTACCACTCTGGACCATCTTTGCTATACTCGTGTTCATCCTGCTGATAGCGGCCGCGGCTCTGTTCGTATATTTCAATGTGGTCAGGAGGGAGAAACCGGTGGAGAAGATCGATGAGTCCCCGTGGGACAGGGCGGAGAGGATGCGGCGGCTGGCGGAGTACCACCAGATCGATATCGTGGAGATCGACAAGATATACAGGAACGCCATCTTCAACAAGGGGCTGGGAAAGATAAATCATGCCACCGACGAGATCAAGGAGTACAATCACACCCTGGCGGACACCCTGCAGGAGTTCGGGATAAATCCGGAGGTCACTGTCGAGGATATCGAGAAGGCCTTCGATTCCGCCAAGGAGAGGGAGTTCGAGATGTTGATGGACGAATCCCTGGATATCCCCGAGGTGGACGAGTTCAACCTGGTGGCCCAGGCGACGCCTCCCGATGTACAGGCCCCGGAATCCTCGGCGGACATCTCGGAGACCGAGGCTTCCGGGGGAGGAATTCCCGAGAGTGAGGCCCCCGTCTGATCGCGATGATATATCCTATCCTGGATCACCTGGAGCAGGTATAGAGGAATTCGATCCCGAGGCCGCGGAGTTTTTCAAGCGCCGGCTGATATATCATGGGATGCGTTGGGATGTGAACGCCCGTCAATCCATCAAGCTCTCCCGAGAGTATCATGTCCATGCCGATGGCGGCCGGGAGGCCGACCGTTCTCGACATTGCAGAATCGCCTCCGGGTATGCCGTAGTCTATCATCGTGCATTTTGTGACCTCCGGTCCGTCCGGCATCGATGCATGGAACGTGTGCTGAAGTACGATCATGTCCCTCTCGCCGTCACTGTACTGGAGTTTCTCCTCGAGGAGGCTGGACAGGGCATCGACGGTGCTCTTTCGGTCAAGCAGTTCACGATCGGACAGAAGGCCGAGCCATTCGAAGTTGGACATTGCCGTATCGTTATCCCTCGTGGAAATGGATCTCGAAAGGCGTTCTTTCATATCGCCGCTTCCGGGGACCAGATGGGACATCATCTCCAGGTAGGTTCCGCCCGAGGGTTTCACGTCATCGAGTATCCCCGTATCGTGGAGTCCCTTCCACGTGTCGCACCATCCCA
Organism: Thermoplasmatota archaeon; assembly: GCA_049472195.1. Taxonomy (GTDB): domain Archaea; phylum Thermoplasmatota; class Penumbrarchaeia; order Penumbrarchaeales; family Penumbrarchaeaceae; genus JBLIRG01. The sequence continues at coordinate 4,909 of JBLIRG010000049.1, read as the reverse complement.
TGTTCCGAAGGGTTCCCCGGAGGATCGTTCTCGTTTCGCCGATCCCGTAAATATCGGCATAGGGTACCGAATCCCTGTTCGGGTATCCCTCGAACCGCCCCAGCCCCTCTATGTCTATCATCTCGTAATTGGCGAACAGATCCTTTCCCGGTATCTCCACGATATTCCCGTCCCGCTTGAAGCGGGCGCTGTTTCGGCTCGCCAGGACCACCCCCTTGGGGCTCCAGGAGAACTTGTATCCCCACGGGTTCGTGTTTGCCTCGGGTGCTGGAAGTCCTCCGCAGTATGATATGAACCCGTCTACAACCCCGCCCTTTTCCTTTATCTCATCGATCACCCTCTGGGCTTCCATGTGGTCTATACCGGGATCAAGCCCCATCTCGTTCAGAATGACGACACCGGCTCTTTTTGCCTCTTCATCGAGCGATCTCATCGAATCGCTTACATAGGAGGTTGTAACCATGGGCTTCCCCATTTTTATGCATGCCTTGGCCACCTTTACATGGTGTGAGTACGGCAGGAGGGAGACCGTTATGTCGTGATCATCGATCAGAGGTTCCAGGCCAGGATCCCCGGCAATATCGAACCGCACGGATCTACCCCTTTCATGTCCTCCGACAACTCTTTCCGCTTTCTCGACGGTCCTTGATGCGACCGTCACCTCGTGTCCGCTGTCAAGCAGGTATCCGACCAGCGGTCTCGATACAAGACCCGCTCCAAGAACCAGTGCGCTTCCCATTTTTAACCCTCCTTCTGAAGAAAATCCCTCATGTAGCTGAATTTTTCAGTGAACTCGCCGTTGTAAAGAATTATCCCGTTCCTGACAGGACCTGGCAGGTCAAGATCGAGAAGATCCCCGTTGAAATCCGCCCTCGATATTGCAGGGATGAAGTCCTTGAGAGAATCACCGAAGTAATCAGTGGATGCCCTGGGGATCTCGCAGGGCAGGTTGTCAACTGCCATGATGACGGGTCCGGTGCCCTTCCACCCGGGAACCGCGCGGTCCTCCCACGGATCGTAAACGAACGTGGGCGAATCCGTGGTGGTCGGGTGAAGGGTTGATTCTATCGCGCCCTCTATATCACAGCTTATGTCGCCGATCACCCTGAGCTTCGGGGACCTGATATCCGAGTAGAGATCCCTGATATTGTCCTTGGTGAGGAGTCTTGGATATTTAGGCTCCCAGTAGATGCAGTTGAGCAGTACTGACAGGTAAGGCACGTACCTGTGAAATTTCGATCGATACTTTTCCGGATGGCCGTAGTAATCCTGAAGCTCGAACTTCATCTCCGGATCGATCGGCTCCACCATGTCGCTCTCCTCGAAAACGACCTTGTATATGCTGTTCCCCGAATCCGCCCTTTTCCTGAGATTCGGGAGTTCCTCGGGGTGAACTTCCTTAACCGGCATCAGGTCCAGGATTTCCTGGACTCCCCTTGATACGTTCCCATATCCGGTTATGCCGACGACAAAAGGACGTATCATGTATGGAATACCGTACGTTCCGATGAGCCTTCCCACCGATGCGATATGCTCTCTGGCCTCCGGCAGGGCCCCGTATTCATGGGCCATCATTATCGATGAGAACGGATTTCTGACCCCTTCCCACTCGAGCCTTCTGCCGACTGCCCACAGGGAATCGATAATCCCGGCGGCTCCGGCGTGCCATCCGAAGAATATCAGCCTCTTCCCCGTCTCGTCCACGATCTTCTCGAAGTCTATCAGGGTAACCTTTTTCTCCACCATCTTCCTGAGCATCTCCATGTTCTGTTTCTGCCCTTTGATCGTATGCGAGAAGAACATGTATACCTTGCCCGGAACAATGTCGTGTACCGATACCTCCTTCACACCCAGGATCACGTCGCATCCCGTCATGTCGTTTACGATCTTCGCTCCCTTCGATTCGTATTCCTCATCGGGGTATATTCTCAACTCGGATGACTGCACGCAGAATTCGACACCGTGATCGTTTCTCAACCTCATCACGTGTTCCGGTGAGAGAGGAGCGCGCCTCTCGAAGCGGGTCTTGTCTTCCTTCCTGATCCCGATCGTGTTGCCCATGAATTAGGGTGAACGATGACTTAGAATTAAAACTGTCCCATATCCTGATTTGGAACATTGATCACTGATTGTATTTGGGGAGAGATCCGAACTTTTTCTCGTAGGTCTCGAGCATCTCCTCCCAGGCCTCCTTTGCTTCGTCTCCCGAATCGTAGTACTCGATCATGAAGAACTTCGCCTCCTCTGCCGGTGCTTCGCCGTCCGGAAGGTGCTTGATCAGGTGCTTGCGGATATTGCCCCTGCCTATGAAAAGTATCCTTTTGGACCTGTCGGCGAGCTTGTAAACTCCCCACCTCTTTTCCACCTTGAGAACGTTCTTTTCCGTATAAGGATAGAATGTGAACTCCATTATCATGTCTCTCTCACCGATCATTAATTGGTTTAATTCATAAAAAACAATTCGGTTGTTTCATTCGGATTTATTTCTCAAATTGTTCATTTGTGATCAATTTTCATTAACTTTCCCATAACCCGGATCGAACCCACAACCGACCCGGATCTGGTCTTGACGGACATATCCCTGTATTTTTCTCCGGAACCCTGCCCGGCCTCCACCCCCAGCTCGCCGAGGAGGTGATAGATGAGCGTTTTCACGGGCTCGTACTTTCCGTCCCTTATCTTGGCCGATATTCCAAGCCATTCTCCGTCGATATCGACTGCGATGGTCTGCAGCCCCATGGCCCCGGCCTTCGAGATGACCTTCCCGGGATAATCCTCCATTATCACCTCGTCGAAGCGGCCGGTTCCCGATACCATGTGACGGTTTTCCAGCATGCTCTGTTTTATTCTCATGAGATGTTCCTCGAAGGGAAATCCTTCCGGTTCTCCGATCCTGGCAAACATCAATGCCATGTTGTAGATGGGAAAGGCGAAATTGGGTATCGAGCAGCCGTCGATCCCGATCCCGATCTCTTCCCTCTTCATAGATCCTATCCCGGCAATCGCTTTGACGATCTCCTTCTGGGCCGGGTGGGACGGATTTATGTAGTCTCCTGTGCCCCATCCCATATGCTTGCACAGGGCCAGCACCCCTGCGTGCTTGCCTGAACAGTTATCGTGGATCCTGCCGAAGCCGCCGGCAATTTCCGCGGCGCTTTCCTTGTGAAATGGAGCGTGGCCCCCGCATTTGAGCATGGACTCATCAATTCCGGCCTTCCGCATCAGGGAAGCCACCGTTTCTATATGCTCGGGCTGACCAGAATGCGAACCGCATATGATCGCTATCTCCTCATCGGTGAATCCGAATCTATCGGCCGCGCCGAGATCGAGGACCGGAAGGGCCTGGATCGGCTTGATGCATGACCGGCTGTAGGTATAATGGTAGGGATCTCCCGAAGAATACAGGATGCCGCCGTTTGCATTCACAACAACGGCGTCCACATGGTGGATGCCCTCCACGATCCCGTTCCTTTCCTCGACCACGACATGGTAACCGTCATCTTGATCTCTCACATTCTTCTCCAATACGCGGATGTCCATGAACTATCATCGCGATACCCGTTAAAAATCTTTCATATGGAAGAGGTTCCTGGATCGACGGTATCATCCAATCTTTCGGGAACGGGAAAAGCTTATACCGGGTGTGGGAGTTTCAACGGCCGGAAGCGGTGAAAGAATGACAGATCCCCCGGAATACCGTGGAATTTTTCAGTATATGGTTGAAAACTACCGGAGCCTTGACAAGAGGTCGCCGGAGGAGAAATTCTGGGTCAGGGATCTCGAGGAGAACCAGTACGATCGACTGGACGGTCCGGTCAATCCCGACCGCTTTCCGTTCTCCGATCCTGCGGAGGCAGGAGAATCCGTTAGGGAATTCGCCATGTCGGCGGGTGCGGATATTGTCGGATTCACGAGGATCACCTCCGACATCGTGTTCAAAGGGGCGGATGTTCCGGGAGATTTTGCCGTCGTGATCGGATATCAGATGGATTATGACGCCATCGTTACTGCTCCAGATCCTCCGGCGGGGATCGAGGCCCTCCGGGCATACTGGAGGATCGGATGGATCGTCATGAAAACCGCCGAGTTCATCCGATCCATGGGATATCCGGCCAGAGGTCATCAGGTTAGAACATTCATATCCGATCCTCCCACAGTCCTGAATACCCTGGCAGGGGTGCACGCCGGATTGGGAGAGGTCGGCCGCCTGGGTTTGCTGATAACCGAGGAGTTCGGCCCGAGGTTGAGATTGGGTACCGTGACCACGGACCTTCCCCTGCCGGAGGGATCGGAGAAGAGGTTCGGTGTTGACCAGTTCTGCTCACGCTGCGAGATCTGCGCGGATGAATGCCAGGGGGATGCCATACCCAGGAGCAAAGGCAACGAGAGAGGTCATCTTAAGTACACCATCGATCCCTACAAGTGCCTTCCGGAATTCGCGAAATACGACGGCTGCGGGATCTGTATAAAGGCCTGTCCGTTCAACAGGAGGCAGGAGGAGATGGCGGAGTTTCTGAGCGATGTACGAACATTGAGGGATATGATGTGATCCTCTTTCCTCTCGAGATCCCTTCTTTGAGATGGAGATATTTTAATAACGCCTAGGAATTCCCCTTCGGTAAACGATCCTCTGCGAGGGTAGTCAAGCGGTCAAAGACGGCAGACTCAAAATCTGCTCCTCAGTGGTTCGCCGGTTCAAATCCGGTCCCTCGCACTTTTATTTACATTTATTTTGTTGAATGAAACTTGTGCGATGGGACCGGATCGGCGACACGGAAAAAGGGGTGTCGTTTTCTCTCCTTTGTCTAACCGATGATAGGAATACAATTAGATCGGACGTGACCAATATGTAATGGTTAAGAACACTCACGTCCGGATTTGAACGCAGTTTCTTGGTCAAAGAGTACAG
>JBLIRG010000048.1:0-23469 GCA_049472195.1 Thermoplasmatota archaeon | reverse complement strand
TCCGCTGGAATTTCCCTCCTCGATCCGGTACTGGATCGATTCCGGATCGATGTTGGACGGATCGGTCAGGGTTATCTCGATCTCATCCTCCGGGCCGATTACCTCTCCGCATGCCACATCGATCGTGGGTTCCGATCCGGGCAGGTCAACCCTTCGAACCGGGGATGAGGGAGATGAGTTGTTGGCGCGATCCGCCGAGTGCATCCTGAAATACACGGCAGTCAGGGATGAATCCGCCGGAACGGACACGGACCGCTCCTCGGATCCGGTTCGCCCTCCACCGTCGAACCTGAGGACCGAGGACTTCTCCCAACCGTCAACTGAAGGCATGAGGATCTCGACGATGTCGAATTCGATCCCTGACAGCTCTTCAGGGGATGAGAACTCAATATCAACTACGTTCCCGGAAGGGCGGGCTTCTGCTCCGAGGATCTCGACCGACGGATCTACGGTATCTATCCCGAACCCGGTCGGTCCGATCAGGACGGCATTTCCGGCATCATCGGAACATCCGATCCAAAGCTCATACAACCCGTCAGGAAGATCCTGGGATACCTCCGCGGAGAAACTGCCGGAATCTTCCGGGGAGAGGGATCTGTTGATCACCACCGTTCCGCCCTCATTTGAAATGGTATAGAATATCGAACAGATCCCGCTGAGCGGGTCGCCGACAGATCCCTCCACTACCGGGAAAGACGTGTTCAACCAGGACCCGTGAACGGGAGTTTTCAGAACAACGACGGGATCTGATCCATCAATGAGAAGCGCCACCGGTCCGCTCTCGGCCGTGTTCCCCGCGATATCGGATACAACGACGGTCATGGAATGGGCCCCCTCGGGCAGATCGGAGATCCCGCTCATGCGGTACACATTGCCTCCGAGGGGTTCCAGCATCGATGAGATGTTTGCATCGAGATCGTGTATGATGATCTCTCCGGTGCCTGAAAGTCCCGATCCGGACTCCTCCGCCTCGAATTCGATCCCTCTCTCACCGGTTGTCCATCGAGACGGCGAGATCCCGGATATGACAGGAGCGGTTCCGTCCACATCTATAGTGAAAGGACCCGCGATGGTCGGGCCGTTCCCGGCCAGATCCGATATCTTTGACCACACCTCGTACGATCCTTCCTCCGGTGGAAGAACGATCCTGCCGAATGAATCCTGATCATTTTCCACGATATCCATCGGGCACCAGCCGGAAAGACCCTCTCCCGCGACACCGTACCTGAACCAGCTTCCCGAGGGATCGATGCCCGATAGATCATCCGATAACCCGATCAATATCGACGGATCGGATGCGGGGACCCATGTTCTGCATTCCGGACCTTCGATCGAGGGAGGGGATCTGTCGATAACGACGGATGCGGGAACCGACCAGTTGGAAACGGCGGTGGAATTCCCGCACCTCACGGTCCAGAACCAGATCCCGTCGCCGGGATCCTCGTTCAGCTGGGTTCCGGTATCATCGGTTGATATCTCCTGAACGACGGACTCGGCGTCCGGTCCGGACAGGAGTCTGAAATCATACGTGACGGCTCCGGTCCCCCAGTGATCGGATACGGCTTCGTTCCAGTTGAACGTCAATCCGGGATCCGATACGACGGAACCGTCCCGGGGATCATTCATCAACGGGGAAGGAGGGGGAAAGCTCCAGTACCTTTCACCGGAAATGATCGATCCCTGCGAGCCGGACCCTCCGGGCCCTCCCATCTTCCCGAATTCCGCACCTACCTCACCGTTTTCCCCGTCCATGCCGGACAGGATCATTCCCGGAGTGCCCCCGTCCACCCTGATCCTGAACAAACCGGATGCCATGAAATGAGGTGATTCGATGGAGAGTGAGTTGCTGCCCCCCCCTCCGACGAGAGGCCCGATATCACCTCCTCTTCCGCCCGTGGGAACGGGTGTTGTGGTCCTCGCGGGTCCGCCCGCACCTCCGCTGTAACCCCCTCCCCCACCGCCTCCGCCGTCAAATGAAGTTGTCCCATCATATCCTCCCCCGGAACCTCCGATCCCCTGCTGACCCCCGAAATTCCTCACCGTTTGTATGTATGAATCGCAGTACGTCAATCCTTCAACAGCCCTGATAGAGACCGACGCCGAACCGCCCGATCCCACCCTTCCGAGAACATCTCCCCCTCTATCCCCCGAAACTCCTCCGCTGAGGCCTCCGGCATATCCCCCTCCGCCTCCGCCCCCGTTTGTGCGTGTTATCGAATCCCCCGTTCCGCCGACGGCCCTGCAGTTCCCGCCGTTTCCCGCATCTCCTCCCGATCCGCCCCTCGAATTGACGAATGATGATATCAGGGTCAATGACACTGCGTCCACCGCAATCGATGCATTTCCCCCGCAGCCGACATTTCCGGAAACGGTGCCGGGGCTGATGATGTCGCCTCCGTCAAGCCCCCCGGAGGTATAACCGCCGGCGGGAGTCTGGACATTGTACCCTGCATCCCCCGACCATATGACGGATCCCGCGTGGCCGGCATCTCCTCCGTTGCCTCCGATCACCGTGATCTCGGTTCCCCCGATCAGTATTCCCGATGAATCCGCCTCTACCTCAAGACTGCTCTGTCCTCCCGAACCCACAAATCCCGAGACATCCCCTCCGATGGTGTAACCGCCGGACCTGCCGGTCGCATCCGACGTTACATCCTCGCCGGACGGAGCGTCGCCCCCGGCCCCTCCTTCGACCCTGAGGGTGCTCTCTTTCACTACCAGCGAACGTCCGTTTCCGGGGGAGATCATCATCGAGGCGTTTCCCCCGGCGAACATTCCTCCCCCGAGATCCCTCTCGAAATATGCTCCCCGTTCGGATGTTTCGTATCCTTTACCCCCCATCAGATATACCATGCTGTACTCGATACTTATCGGTCCGGATGAGGTGATGTCGAAAACCGCAGGGGATCCCTCCGAGCTGACAAGTCCCGATCCGTCCGAGCCGAATACCCGGATCGTGGAGTTCCTGATCAGAAGGACCGAGGGAGAGCCGGAAAAGATCGCAGAGCCGTCGGCTCCTCCCGAGACGGTCATATCGCAGTTATCGATGGTTACGACGGACCCTGATCCCAAACTGGCGCTCGAATAATCGTGGGATCCCGTCAAAGTGATGACCTCTCCGGGAGAGATCACGAGATCGCCTCGGACGGGGGGGACACCGGTCCCATTGATCGGATATTCCTCCGATCCCGTTCCGGTGGAAATTATGAACTCGGATCCCCCTGTACCGATCATCATCGGGAATAAGGGCGACAGTGACAATATCAAGAAAAACAGCAGCACCTGGATTGTTCTCTCGTTGAACGACATACGCACTCGATTTTTCATCGGGGGGGACCTGTAATAAATCCTTCGATCCGAGAATCGTTGTCGTAGAAAAAGATAACCTACGGGTGCATTCCCCGGGGAACGGACCGGATGAAATGGGATCACTGTATCCTCTTGAGCAATTTTACTTCGAGATCCGAATAGACGATCTCGAAACCGGGTATCTCATCTCCCCTCCATATCCTGCTGACGATGGTATTTTTTCCGAGGTCAGTCAAGTTCATGGTCTCCCAGTCAAAGTAATCATCGGAATCCATGCCCGCTCCCAATACCAATGCATACAGGATGGAATATGAATCCCGGATGTGGGTCAGAAGATATGTGGAATCATATTTCTCCATCGTAGAAACGGTGATCTCGGGATCGAGGGTGATCAATCCGTTAGCGACATCCTTTATCTTCTCCTCATCCTCCTCCCACTCGTTGATCCGTGATGTGTCAGCGACGGACTCGTCGAGGAAACGGGTCGGTTTGTCGATCACCACCTCGAGACCCGTGTATCCTTCTATGGAATAACCGTAATCCCACCAGGACATTACCTTTTCTCCGGTGGATGAATTATCAGCCAGCCATCGGACGGCTCCGAGCAGGTCTGGAAAGAACAGTTCGTCCCTGGCGGTTCCGTCATCATCGTAGATGATACGGTATTCCAGGTCCATCCATGGTCCGTGAGAAGCCCACACCTCGATCCTCGCGCCATCCCTGACCTGAATGGTGTCCAACAACTCCACCCTCTTCCACGAGTCGTCTTCCAGGTATTCCCTGTTAACCACCGATCCGAATACAAGTGCACTGAGCATGATCAGAATCACGAATGAGGCGCCCAGCGTCAGACCCTGGCTTCTCTTCCGGAGCCTGTTTATCCTCATGGGATCCCTCTCCTTGAGATCGAGCTGCGACTTGAACCTGTCCATCAGGGGGATAGAGATCAGGAGGATGATGATGGGAATTATCACCAGTGGTCCAAGAGTGAGGTTATCCGGATACTCCCACAGATCGATGTCGAAGATCGAATACAGGATCTGCTGCAAGACTCCCCCGACGATCAGGATCACCAGGGATATGGCGGCCACGATCTGGGTGATGCTCCCCAGATATGCGATCCTACCGGGTGATGAAAGCTGGAGGATCGCGGATATGCACAGACCGAATCCGAGTATCCCGTAAACGATTCCGATCACAAGGGCGCCCCGGAAATAGATCATGTCGGAATATGTATAGGACAGTTCGAAATAGGCTTCCCTCGTGTAGAACAGGAAGATGAGGATACCGATGATCCCGGCAAGGACATGATAGATGAGAATCGTCCTGATTGATGGAGGAACCTTGACCGGCATCTCCTTTCGATATTCCAATGCCACCTCGTGAGGATTTCCGAAATCCCTCAATACATCGGCTATGATCCGATCATCTGGACCCTTCAATCCCCTTTCCGATGCCAGATCTTCGGACCGTTCGATGAGATGCGATCTGACCTCCTCGATCGCGGTTCTCCTCGATCCGGGATCCATTCCAAAAAGTTCCTTCCCGAAATCGGAAAGGTAACCATCGATCAAATTATCAGCGCTCATTTTTCCACCCCCATATTTCGGAGGATATCATCCACCAGGGATGTGATGAAGGACCATTCGTTAAGGCAGATCCCCAGTGCCTTCTTTCCTTCGGGAGTGATCTCGTAATATTTTCTTCGCGGACCGCTGACCGGATCCCCCCAGTATGTCTTCAGGAAACCTCTCTTCGAGAGCGAGTTCAGGACAGGATATACCGTACCTTCGGGAAGGGAATACCTTCCCTTGCTGGAATCCTCGAGCTTCCTGATTATCCTGTATCCGTAGGATGGTCCCTTATCGGAATCTATCGCCGCGAGAACCAGGAATGAGAGGAGTCCGGTCTTCAATTCCTTTTCGAACTTGATCCTGAACGAACCGAGGTTGCTGTTCATGAGACTACCTCGAAGTTATACATAGATAATACATCAAGGTAGTATTTATAATTTTCATTTTGGAAGGAACATCTCCGAACCATTTCGGAATTTTGATTAAATAGGACCTTCCCGATTCGACACCGATGGCTCGATTCCCCCTCTACACACAGACATTCGGATTCTCCTGCGGTCCCGCATCTCTCATGATGGTCCTCAAGGATCTCGATCCCGGGATCGCCCTCGATCGATCAGAGGAGATATCCATCTGGAGGGATGCGAACCTCCACGAGTCGAGGGCAACAAGCTCATACGGCCTGGCCCTTGCCGCGCTCAGAAGGGGATTCAAAACCCGAATAAGGGCAAACAGCGAAGGGATAGGCTTCAACAGGAGATTGGTGGAGCATTTTCCTCAGATCAAAGAGGAGTTCATGGAGCTGTTGTTCTCCGAGACCAGAAAACAGGCCAGGATCCTCGGCGTCGAGGAGATCCCGGAAGGGGGATGCATCGATCAGATCGAGGAGGAGATCGCCCGGGGGATCCATCCGATCGTTCTGGTATCGACCTCCCTCATGGACGAGATCGAGGAGATCCCCCACTGGATCGTCGTTGTTGCGGCGGATGCCGAATACGTGAAGATCGCAAATCCTGAAACGGGCGCTTTGGAGACCTACCCGAGGGATAAGTTCTGCAGATCCATCGGTTTCCGCGGATACCGGTGCATGATATCGATCTTCAGATGATCATTCGATCCCGATCGGATCGGCCGGGTAAATTTTAATTCCATCCTATGTGATCGCTGGGAGCGGGGAAGCGGTCATGACCGGTTTAACATGCGAAGGAATGGAACTCTACAGGTTCTTCAATCCCAGATCAGTGGCGGTGATAGGGGCATCGGGGGATCCCGACAAGCTGGGTTTCAAGATCTTCAAGAATCTCGTTGACGGGGGTTTCAAAGGGGAAATGCATCCCATCAACGTCAAGGGCGGGGAAGTTCTCGGCAGGGAGGTCCGCAGATCGGTCCTTGATGTGGAGGGGGAGATCGACCTGGGAATAATCGCAATTCCGGCGAAGTACGTGGCATCCGCCCTGGAGGAATGCGGAAAGAAGTCCATACCCTTCGCAATAATAATTGCCGCCGGGTTCAGGGAGATCGGCAACATGGAGGGGGAGAGGGAGCTGATAGAGATCGCCAGGAAGCACAACATCCGCATCCTGGGGCCGAACGTGTTCGGGATGATCTACACGGCAAACAACATGAACGCACAGTTCGGGTCCACCAACATAGTCCCTGGCAAGGTATCGATAATAACCCAGTCCGGAGCTCTCGGGATCGCGTTGATGGACAGGGTCTTCAAGGAGGGGATCGGTGTATCGGCTGTCGTATCCGTCGGGAACAAGGCGGACCTGTCGGACGAGGAACTGCTGTCCTATCTCTGTGCCGACGAGAATACCGATATCATCCTGATGTACATCGAGGGATTGAAGGACGGCCGGGAGTTCATCAGGACGGTCCGAAACGTAAGCAAATCCAAACCTATCATCATTCTGAAGTCCGGAAGATCGAAGGCCGGCGCCAAGGCAATAGCCTCCCACACCGCTTCCCTCGCGGGGAAGGACAAGATATTCGACGCGGCGTTCAGACAGGCCGGGGCGATCAGAGCCCCGACGCTGAGGGACGCCATAGACTGGACCAGATCGCTTTCGGACCTTCCTCTCCCCGAATCCAATCAGGTCCTTATAATCACGAACGGGGGAGGGTTCGGGGTCCTTGCTGTGGACATGCTCGAAGAATACGGTCTCAGGCTGTACTACAACTTCGACTGGATCACTCGGGAGCTGTCCGGCATTCTTCCGCCATACGCATCCCTTTCGAATCCAGTGGACATCACCGCCCAGACCCCTCCAGAGCAGTACATACAATGCCTTGAGAAGGCGATGGATGAGGATTCCATAGGAGCCGTGATCGGCATCTACGGAGCCGTTGCCGGGGTCGATGTGAAGAAGTTCACCGAAGATCTCGTGAGAAGAATGGGCAGGCCGGTGAAACCCCTGGTCCTCTGCACGATCGGGGGCAAGGATGCCGACACCCAGATGTTCGATCTGATCAGGGCCGGCCTTCCGGCCTTCTACTACCCGGAGGAAGCTGTTGCTTCTCTGGACGTCCTCTACCGCTACAAGAAATACAGGGGCGAGGCGGAGATGGAGGAGCCCGATATCATCAAGTGGGATGTGGAGCGCGTGAGGAAGATCATCGGGGAAAACAGGAGGGAAGGGTTCAATTTTCTGGACCTGGAAGCCTCCATGAAGCTTCTTGGGACGGGGCCGATAGATATCGCCAGGTACGAGATGGTTTCCGATGTAGAGGATGCGGTGAAGGCCGCGGAGAGGATCGGATATCCGGTCGTGATCAAGGGATCCTCGGCGGAGCTGCTTCACAAGACCGAGAGGGGAGGGGTCGTTACCGATATCGAGACCGAGGAGGAGCTCCGCGAGGAGTTCGATCCCGTGATGGAGATGTCCGACAGGGTCATGATCATGGAGCAGGTCCACGGGAGGGAGGTGATCGCCTCGGCAATCAGGGACAGAATATTCGGACCCTGCGTTATGTTCGGCATGGGCGGAATAATGGTGGAGGCAATGCAGGATGTTACCTTCAGGATCGCTCCGATCTTCGAGAAGGAGGCGCTTGACATGATGGAGGAGATCAAGGGCAAGACCGTCCTTGGAAATTTCAGGGGGAAGAAGGAGGCCGATCGAAACAGGATCGCGCACGTCATCAAGGCGCTCGGGGATCTCATGATACAGGTTCCCGAGATCACCGATATAGAGATCAACCCTCTGTTCGTGGATGAGAACGGGGCGGTATCCGTTGACTGCAGGGTAAGGGTGGAGTGATCCGTCCTATTGATAATTCCTGAAATGAGACGGGGTTCCCTTTTCAGGCTGCTGAGCAAGACCGATTCGATGGAAATAATCATCCATTTCTTTCTGGAAGATCAGTGCTTCTTCCCAAATGGAAGCAAGATACATTATCTTGATCTGCCTGATGATCTTCTTTTCGGGCCCTGCGAAATAATGGATGCCGATGAAGAATTCCTTTTTCACGTAGAATGCAACTTTCGGAGGGGATAGATAACCCCTGTATGACCAACCCTTGGGTCTTTCAAGTTCAAATTCAATGCCTTTCATTTCGAGGAATCTACTCATCGCCAGGGCAGCATCTTCAAGGCTGATATTCTTCAGATATAATATTACTCCGAAATGGTATTTCTTGTTGTTGATGAAAGAAGCTGTCATCAACATGAGGCCCATGATCATTATTCCTGCAATGATCAACGTGAAGGATAGAATTATCAGGTCGGTATTATCCCATAATAGAAGAAAAATCGCTATCAGCAAAAATCCTATCGCAACAGGAACCGAGGATACGATCGAAGAGATCTTCATAATGGATCCCCTCATATGGGCAACTGCTTCGGGCGGCATCACCATCCTGTCCCATCTGCATTTCAATCTTCCCATCGAATCCTCTCATTCCCATATTTATTGTCTCGTACTATCCCTGTCAGCTCTCTTTGCCGAGAATCCGTGAATGGATCGGAACCCCGCAGAGTAGCTTCCCCTGTGGGGGATCCCCCTCGGGATCAGGATCTCGTCTCCCGGCCCCATCGATATCTCCTCCTCACCGATGATCCCTTTGAAAGTACCCCTCACGATCAGGAACCACTCGTCATAATCGTGCGTATGGAGGGTGGTGATGATCTCTTTTTCAGCCTGCCACAGGATCACCTGGGATCCGTCGATCCCGTCATATATGTATCCGTCGGCGCCCCTGCTCTGCTGATCGGGTTTCACAGCATTCATTCCGTTTCTCAGGAATTCCGGAAATTCTTCCATGGCTTCACCTCACAAAATACAGTTCAGACCACAAATGCTCGAGGGGAATTCACAGGTTTTCAGACACGATGTCCCATATATCCATCTCGATCTCGGAGATTCCCCGGGATGCATCGATGACAAAAAACCGGGTCTTCAGTGAATCGGGGAGATTCCTTCCCTTCTCGAAACCCAGAAACGCCCTCCTGCATCCTGCCTGGAAATCCCTATCCTCCTCGAAGATCTCCATGTCCTCGTCCCGATCCCTCATTCTCTTCTCCGATATCTTCGGATCCAGATCCAGAATGATGACGATGTCGGGTCTGTCCGCGTACTTGTTTATCTCGCCGACCCAGTCGATGTCTACGGTCTGACCCTGATAGGCTATCGACGAGTAAACGTAGCGGTCCGAGACCACCACCTTGCCGGACTCGATCGCCGGCCTCACCTCCTTCTGAAGATGTTCCATCCGGTCCGTAGCAAAGAGAAGAGCCAGGGACTCGTCGTCAAGGAACGGGTTCGTCATATGTTCTCGGATCAGTCTGCCCACGGGTCCCTTTGTGGGTTCGACCGTGAGGACCGCGTCCTTACCCGAATCCTTCAGCTTGTCCAAAAGCAATTTCGCCTGCGTTCCCTTTCCGCAGCCGTCAATACCCTCCAAAACGATGAACTGCATCATCGTTATTCCGTAGAGCGAAGTGAAATATAAATGGATACCCCTGAATGATGTAATTTGATAGAAAATGGAGCGGGAGAGCATGCCTGTCGCCCTTCCCGTTCCTTTCGATCAGAATATATCAGGCCATCTTCTCAAGGGCAAGGACCAGAAGATCCCAGAAATCGGACACCGAAGGGATCCTCACCCTCTCGTCCGGGGAATGGGGGTTCTCGATCTGGGGGCCCATGGAGGCCATGTCCATGCCCGGGAACTTCTCCCCGATTATCCCGGTCTCTAGGCCCGCGTGAATAGCCTTAATCTCTGGTTCTATCGACCACAGCTCGGTGGCGGCTTCCTTCAGAACGGCCAGGACCTTCGAGTCGAGGTTGGGGAGCCAGCCCGGATACGCCTGCCCCCTCTCCGCCTCCGCACCGGCGAGGACCGATATCGCCTCGATCTTGTCCCTTAACGCCTCAAGCTGGGTGCCGGATGAGGACCTTGATGCCAGCTGGACGTAAACGTGTCCCTCGGTCCTTATCTTCGCCATAGATGTCGACGTCTCAACGAGATCATCTATGTCGGGGCTCATCCTGTATATGCCGTGGGGAAGCGATACCAGCATGTGAAGGGTTATCCTTGAATCCCGCTCGGTCATGACCTTTTCGGGGAGGTCCGCATCCTTGATCTCGATGGCCATATCGGGTTCGATCGATCTGTACTCGAACTTGACCTCCTCGAATGCCTTCATTATGATATCCATGATCGAGGCAGTATCCCCCTTGGCAACTATGACCGCCTCCGCCTCCCTTGGGATTGCGTTGTGCTTGTCACCCGCTGTGAAATGCCCTATTGAAAAGTCGAATTCCCTCGCGGCCTTCCACAGCATCCTGGCCAGCAGTTTTATGGCATTTGCCCTACCCAGATGTATGTCAACTCCGGAGTGGCCGCCCTTCATACCCGAGAAATTGATGTACAGCGCCGATCCTGCCGGATCTTCCCAGGAGACGGGGAGCCTGATGTCGGATTCCCCTCCCCCCGCGCAGCCCACATAGAGAGAGCGCTCCTCCTCGGTATCGAGGTTGATCATCATCCTGCCTTTCAGCATATCGGTCCCGAGCGCAAAAGCCCCCGTCAGGCCCGTTTCCTCGTCCACGGTGAACAGCGCCTCTATAGGGCCGTGGACTAGCGATCCGTCCTCCAGGGCCGCCAGGCCGGCGGCGACGCCGATGCCGTTATCGGATCCCAGGGTCGTTCCGGTGGCGTACAGATAATCTCCCTCGATCCTGAGCACCAGGGGATCATTATCGAAATCGAACGCCTGGTCCTTGTTCTTCTCGCAGACCATGTCCACGTGGCCCTGCAGAACCACGATCGGAGCTCCCTCGTGTCCGGGCGTTGCCGGCTTCCTCACGACCAGGTTGTTTGCCGCATCCTTCTGGTATTCGAGTCCGAGCCGATCGGCCACGGAAACGATGTAATCGATAACCTTCTCTTCTTGCTTGGAGCAGTGTGGGATCTTACTGATCTCGTCAAAGTGCTTCCACAGTAGCCTGGGTTCAAATCCGTCCAGTATGCCTGCCATATGGTCACCTTCAATATCGATGAATATTCGAGATGTACCCGCGGTAATCTGATCGACCTATTAACTATTATCGATTGATAATTTTCATTCGGGATCGTATCAAAAATCGAACGCGGAGGGAATACCCCGCATCATTCCGAATCCTTGATCCTCTTGTACGACAGGATCATGAGAAGTATCCAGAGGGAGAACGCGGCCAGCGGCCTCTCCATCGGCTTCATATTCCTGGCCCTGATCCCGTCCAGAAATACCTCCACCGCCCTGATCTTCTCAGGCACATTATCCCCTGACCTGGCGGCGATTTCCGCCATCCTCTCCTCTATTCGAACCATCTCCTCCTCGAAATGGGCCATTGTGTTCATCCTGGCGGACTCGAGGTACTGGGTTCCGGTAGCCACCTCCGAGATTATTCCCAGTATGTTGACGATGACCTCCTCGGGACCCCTGTCCTCCATCGACCTGATCTCCTCCCAGGTGTTCAGCGCCGGCATGATCGAGGCCAGCAGCCTGGCGAGAGTGTTCTTCTTCACGATCTCCGGATCGGATTCCAGGATGACCGCTGATCGATGAAGGGATAGAGCTGTTTCATGAAGGTCAGCGCACCTGTCCTCGAGATCCCCCCCGTCGTGGGATAATGCTCTTGCCTCCCTCGCGATCCGAAGAGCGCCTTTGCTGTCGGGTGCTGCGAGGAAAATCGCGACCGCCTCGTCCAGATCTTTCATCAATGATAACCCTCCCGGAAATAATCAAAAAAATAACCGGAGGGGAGCCGGAAAAAAAACCACCGGCATCCCCCCAATCAGCCCGGTTCACTTCTTGTCCTTCACCTTTGCAGGCAGGTCGTTCTCATCGATCTGGTCATCCTCTTCCAGGTTCACGACGTTCCTGATGAGTTTCGTCACGTCGACGCCTGTCAGCGACTCGATGAGCACCGGCATCTGGGCGGCGATATCGACGGTCCGGTTCACGAGTGTGTCCGGGCCGCCGCTGCCTCCTCCCATGACGATGACCTTGTCAACGCCCTCGAGCGAGGATGCCGCCGCTCTCACGATCTCAGGCAGCTGATCTACGATCAGCTGTGTAACCGCAGCGTCTCCGTATTTGCGCCATGCCAGGGCTTTCTTCTCCATGGCCTCGGCCTCGGCGACTCCCTTTGCCTTGATGGCAGTAGCCTCGGCCTCTCCCTTGAGCCGGATGATGTCAGCCTCGGCGGTTCCCTCCTTTCGGATCTTCTCCGCCTGACCTTCGGCCACCTGCGTTAGCTTCTCGCGCTCTCCATCGGCTGTCAATTTCAGCTGGGCCTGGGTAGCCTCCGCCTCCTTGATGGTCTTGATCTTGCTGGCCTCGGCGATGCGCTCGATCTTTCCCTTCTCTCCGTCGGCCTCGGCGATCTTGGCCTCGGCGGCGGCGCGGGCGGGAACCACCTGTATGGCTTCCTGTTCCCTCTGCTTGCGCTCGATCTCCTTCTCCTGCAGATCGATCTTCTTCTTCTTCTCCTCGATCTCGATCTGGACCTCTTCCTGGACCAGCTCCTGTCGCCTCTTCCTGTCCTGCAGGTCAAAGGCGATCGAGCGGTTCGCCTTGGCGATCTCGACCTCGGCCTCGGCGCTCTGCTTGGTGATATCCCTGTCCTTGTGGAAAAGGGCTACCTGCGCCTCGGCCTCGGAGTTCGCCCTCTCGGCTTCCCTCGCCGACTCGGCCTCCTTGATGGTGGCCTCCTTGTTGGCGATAGCCTCACCGATCCTGGCGTCCCTCTTGACCTCGGCGGTCCTCTTCCGGCCCAGGGCATCGAGGTAGCCGAACTGGTCCTCGAGCTCCTTGATAACGAATGACCGGATCTCCATACCCATGTTCCGAAGATCCTTGGCCGCCATGTTCTGGACCCTGGTTGCAACCTCGTCCCTCTCGGAGTTGATCGCCTCGATCGTCATCGTGGCACAGATACCTCTTACGTGACCCTCCAGTGTCTTCTGGGCGATCTCGTTTATCTCGGGATCGGCCTTGTGAAGAAGCTGCTCGGATGCCGTATACAGCGATGCCTCATCCGAGGCGATCTTGTACTGCGTGACCGCCTTGATGTTCAGCTTCGCTCCGGATGTCTTGACATCGGTAACGATGTCCGTCACCACGATCTCAAGCGTTCTTACGTCAAGAGGGAGGAAGTCGAAACCCTGGAAAACGGGCCATATGAAACGTCCTCCTCCCGACACCACCGTGTATCCTCTCGCTCCTTTTTTGGCCCTCTTACCGTAGATGACCATTGCCTTATCGGGTGGAACCTTCTTGTACCTGCTTGCGTAGATACCGATCAGGATCAATCCCAATACAGCCAATCCCGCAAAAAGAATTCCAATACCCACTGCTATCATGTTCACTGCCATTGCACACCTCCTCTCTTTATGTCTCTTTTTTCTTTCATCTTCTCAAATCCATTGATCTATCGTTTTTTATCAGCTTCTTTCACGGATTTCCCGGTTTTGGTTATCTTCTTCACCTTGACGACATCTCCGGTTGCGGCAATCACCACAACGTCTGTGTTCTCGGGTATTTTTGTGTCCGCTACGGCCGGAACAAGGGTTCTCCCTCTCTGCTGGGTGAATATCGCGATCTGGCCTTCCACCCCAGGTTTGATCGGAACCGTAACCTTTCCCCTTCTTCCCTTTAATCTGTTGATCTGCACCGTTGAATCGGATGTGAACTGCCTGAGAAATAACTGCATGATCCCGAAGAGGATCCCTGCCATCAGAAATGCTCCTCCTGCTGCAAAAAACGGGGTCAGCCGGTAATCGACGTCGAACAGCGTTAGAAGTGCTCCGATTCCACCGAAACCGGACAGGAATGATAGAATGATCGGGATGCTTAAAGGACCCATGCCCGGACCTCCGGAATCGACGTCGATGTCGATCCCGTCCACATCCACATCACCCACATCGAAATCGAATCCCAGTACATCGAGACCTCCGATTACAAGCATTACGATCAACAGCAGCAGACTGCCAAGACCTATTGCCAAGTATACCCAGAACAGCCACTCCACATTCACCGCCTCCTTCTCTTCTTGTAATCAAGCCACTCATTGCATCTCTGCAGGTTGATCTTGTACACGTCCTCGATGGGATCCAGCTTGATCGCTTCCTTGAAATAATTTACCGCACCGCTGAAATCACCGTCCTCCATCAGGGAAAGACCGTACTCGTTGTAGGCATACGCTCTCTTCCTGTCCACCGGGGAAGGTTCTTGGCCGGCTCCGGGTTCTGGCTTTCCCTTCGGTTCCTCCCATGAAACGTTCGGCTCCTCTATGACCACGGCTCTGGTAACCTGGGGCTTCAATCTGGTCGCTCTCCTCCCCCAAGTTGAGGGGACCCCCCATTCCTCCTGATATGATCTATCCTGCCCCCATCTCTTCTGATATCCTTTGGACCTGCTCACTGCCAGGGTGTCCCCGAGCTTTGCCTTTTCCGTTTTCGGCCAGTCCTTCTCATCCATCACGTAATCGAGATTGCTGATGCCGATATTTCTGAATCCGATCGCAAACTGTTCCCTGAACACAACACCCTGCAGCCTGGCGTCGATATCCCGATCCCATTTGAACCCCAGATCCCGATCCTCGTTGAAGGACCGCTTTCTGTTGGGTTGTATCCGGGCTTTCCTGAATTTTGCAGAGCATTTGGAGGTATCAAATATCCTGCTCATCCTGCCCTTTCTATCTCTTTTCACCGCAGCCGACAAATCCCCACCTCTAATAATCTGCTGGTTAAATCCCCTTCTCTCAAAACCGCAATTTTAATATAAATAAGTTTTCAAATGATATTTAAGGTGATCGACACCCAGAAATGCGGGAACAGGAAACCGTATCATTTCATCTGATCGGATGGATTGAAGATCGAAAAAAAAGACTGTACATCTCTCCGGTCTTGCATAAAACCAGTTACCATGCACAGCTTAACAAAGAAACCTCCCCATCCATATGTGATCCTGTTCAAATTATCAATAAATGTTCAAGGCACTTCTCCCCACAACGTATTTATTAGAAAAGAATAATGGCGGCGCCGGTGATCGGCCACGGTGCTTGACAATCTAGCCACCTCCCTGCGGGGAACGCTCAAGAAGATAGCAAACGCCTCCAATATCGACAAGGACGTGATAAAGGAGATCGTCAGGGATATCCAGAGGGCCCTTCTTCAAGCGGACATCAACGTCAAGCTGGTCCTCCAGATCACGAAAGAGGTCGAGAGAAGGAGCCTCGAGGAAAAGCCGCCGGCCGGGATGAGCTCCAGAGAGCACGTCATCAGGATAATCTACCAGGAACTCGTTCGGATCCTTGGAGAGGGAAGGGAGGTCTCCCTGAAGAAGCACGTTATCATGATGGTCGGTCTCTACGGACAGGGCAAGACCACAACAACCGCCAAGCTGGCAAAGTACTTCCAGAAGAGGGGGCTCAAGGTCGGGTTGATCGCCGCTGACGTTCACAGACCTGCCGCATACGACCAGCTGAAGCAGCTGGCGGAAACAATCAATATCCCCGTCTACGGGAATCCCAAGGCCAGCAACGGAGTGGCCGTGGTAAAGAACGGGATGAAGCAGCACGCCGATGCCGACGTCATTATCATCGACACGGCCGGCAGGCACTCTCTCGAGAAAGATCTCATCGATGAGATGAAAAGGATCTCGAAGGCGGCGAAACCCGATGAGAAGTTCCTTGTCCTCGATGCCGCGGTCGGACAGCAGGCCGGACCGCAGGCGCAGGCTTTTCACGATGCCGTCGACGTCACCGGCGTGATAATCACCAAGCTCGACGGGACCGCGAAGGGCGGAGGCGCACTTTCGGCAGTATCGATCACGAAAGCACCGGTCGTGTTCATCGGTGTTGGGGAGCACATCGACGATCTGGAGAAGTTCGAACCCCCCAGATTCATATCCAGACTACTCGGGATGGGCGATCTCCAGACACTGCTGGAGAAGGCGCAGGACTCGATGTCGGAGGGGGATGCCGAGGTCGTGGCCCGTAAGATGATGTCGGGCAAGTTCACCCTCATCGACATGAAGGACCAGATGGAGATGCTCACCAAGATGGGGCCCCTGGACAAGCTGATGAGCCTCCTTCCCCAGGGTTTTGGGGGCATGAAAGGGATCGAGCAGCAGGATCCCAAGGAGACCCAGAAGAAGCTCAAGGTTTACAAGGTGATCATGAACTCGATGACCGATTACGAGCTTGAGAATCCCAAGGAGATCAAATCCTCGAGGATCAAGAGGATCGCGAAGGGAGCGGGGGTCGATCAGAAAGAGGTCAGGTCCCTCCTCAAGTATTACAACATGTCGCAGAAAGCCGTCAAGGGCCTGACATCCAACAGGAGAATGCGAAGAAAGCTGATGAAACAGCTCCAGATGCCGGAGATGGAAGATCTGGACATTTGATTGAGGAAGAGATCCCGTCTAAGGCACCATCATTTATCGACTGTATATTCTTTATACTGTCATGTTTATTCATCCGAGGGGTTCCAGGGGTAATCAGTGGTTCTTTCGCAATATTCTGATCAGGAGATGTTGAGGAGATGATATTCGGACTGTCGACGGGAGCTTTAATTGTCCTTCTGATCACGATACTGCTTGGTTTCTACATGGCTTGGACAATAGGAGCCAATGATGTTGCCAATTCCATGGGAACCGTCTTCGGGTCCAAATCCCTGTCCCTGAAGAAGATCATCCTGATAGCCGTAATTTTCGAGTTTCTGGGCGCATTCCTGGTCGGCGCCCATGTCACAAAGACCCTGAAGGCCGGAATCGTCGATCCGACCTTCTTCTCCAATGGGGAATATTTCTCATCCGATCACGGTCTTTACCTGTTCATTGCAGGAATGTCTGCGGTTCTCCTGTCGTCCTCTTTATGGGTGACCCTCGCCACTTATAAGTCACTCCCGATATCCACGAGCCAATCCATTGTCGGAGCAGTTACGGGATTCGGACTTGTATGTGTGCTGGTTGGCGATATTCCTTCCAGGGCCCTTCATCTGGATACTTTGATCGAGATATCCATAGGATGGGTTCTTTCTCCCATCTTTGGGGGGCTGATCTCGTTTCTGATATTCATACTCATAAAGAAGCTGATATTTGATTCGGATCGACCGGTCGATAGGGCCAAGAAATTGATACCGATATTCATATTCCTCGTGTTCACAATCCTAGTAATGGCCGGACTTTCCGGAGGATTGAAAAACCTCCAATCGGCCCTTGAACAAATCCTCCCGGGAACGATGGTCAGGATTATTCTGGGCGATAAACTCCTAAAGGCTCTTCTTTCGGTTCTAGTTGGATTGATAGCCGCCTTGGTTGGAACCGTTATTATTAAAAAGAAGGTCAGAGACAGGAAAAATCAGTCCTATGATCGGGTTGAGAGGATGTTCGGGATACTTCTCATCCTTACAGCATGCTATGTTGCATTTGCACACGGTGCTAATGACGTGGCCAATGCGATCGGACCAGTTGCCGCCATCCTGCATATCCTCACCACCAACGAAGTGTCAACAACCGTAGAGATCAATCCCCTTATCCTGATCCTCGGCGGATTGGGAATCGTGGCCGGTGTCGCGACCTGGGGATACAAGGTAATGGCAACGATCGGAAAGAAGATCACGAATATTACACCAACGAGGGGATTCACGGCATCGTTCGGAGCTGCTTCCTCGGTACTGATATGTTCATTTCTCGGGATACCGGTATCCACCTCCCAGATAATTGTGGGCGCTGTCATCGGTGTCGGATTGGCTGGAGGGATATCCGCCATCGACATGCGTATCGTCCGCAATATATTCTTCACATGGATAGTGACCATACCCGTTGCGGGGATCACGACAGGCATCATCTTCCTGATCATCAGGGCAATCATGATTAACATCCTATGACAATATGTGATCTACAGAAGGGACTGATTCCAATGCAGAAGGAAACGGTAATGGACAACATCCGGGCTCCGATAATGAACACAATTTACAGGAGCCCGTTCGAGGGGCTCCACAAGCATTCCCAGAAGATAGACGAATGCGTCAGGGAGACGCGGGCATGCGTGTATTCATATCTCGAAGGGGATTTCAAGAGAGCGGAGGAGCACTCCAGGAAAGTGAGGCTGATCGAAGGGGAAGCCGATAAGATCAAGGCTAACGTTCGATCGCACCTTCCGAAGTTCATACTTCTTTCCGTATCGAAATCGGATTTTCACCAGCTTCTCCACCATTCTGATTCCATACTCGATTATGCCGAGGATGTGGCGGTTCTTCTGATGATGAAAAGAACCAGGGTTGATGACCAGATCGCCGCGGATATGAAGGAGCTGACAGACAAGGTTCTGGAATGCGTGAAGGCATATCAGAAGGTTATGGAACACATGAATGTGCTTATAGAGGTCAGTTTCACCGGAAAAGAGAGAACCAAGGTTAAGGGATATATTAAAAAAATCCACAAGTACGAGCACGAGGCCGATCTTATTGAATACAGGGTATCAAAGAAACTATTCAATATGGAAGATGAGATGGATCCGATTGCGATCATTCACCTTCTGAAGGTCATCGACCGAATGGGTCAGATAGCCAACCAAGCGGAGAATGCAGGGGATAAGATAAGAGCGATGCTTGCTAAATGATTTGACCTGCTTCCGTCGGTTTTTTGGATCTGATTATTTTCTATAATTTTCTATATATTCTATTGAGATTACGGTGAATATAGTTATATTATCATTATCTGTCAGCGTGATCGTGCCAAGGAAAAAACGGCCTGTATCGATGATCAACGGGAACGGAAAAGTACGTCCCGAATGGAGATACCAGAGAAGGAGTAAAATCCAGCAGATAAGGGAGAGCCAGTGGTTCAATCTTCTCCTCTTCTTCCTGTCGATATACGTTTTCATAATCGGACTGAAACTGATGGGAAGCGGGCTCAAGGGGATGGGGAAGGATTTCTCGGAAAGCCTCATAACAACCGTGGAGAATCCCTTCGTTGGACTGGCGATTGGTGTTCTCGCGACAGCCGTGATCCAGAGCTCATCGGCCACGACCTCCATGGTGGTCCTTCTCGTGGCTGACGACCCGTCCTTCTTCCCCTATGCGATCCCCATAATCATCGGAGCGAACATCGGAACCTCCGTCACCAACATCATCGTTTCCCTGGGACATATCAGACACCCCCCATCTTTCAAGAGGGCGTTCTCCGGGGCGCTTGTCCACGATTTCTTCAACCTGTTCGCCGCTGGGCTGATCTTCCCGGCGGAGCAGCTGGTGAGGATATTCACCGGAAAGGGCATCCTAGAGCGGCTCGGAGAGGGGGCGGCTAATCTTCTTGTCGGCACCGGCGGTTTCGAATTCGATCTGATCGACAGGATGTTGGATCCGGTGCTTACCCCCACCAAGGACATGATCCTCGATCTCGGTTTCTATCCGGAGATCATGCTCCTTGTAGTTGGACTGGTAATTCTCTTCGTATCCCTCAGCATGATCACGAAATCCGCAAGGAGGGCCATCGAGGGAAAGGTCCAGAAGGTTGTGGACAGGGTACTTTTCAGGAATGCGGGAACGTCATTCGGATTCGGGGTGGGCCTTACTTCATTCGTTCAAAGCTCATCTGTGACCACGTCGCTCGTCGTCCCGCTTGTCGGGTCTGGAATACTTACAGTGGAGCAGATCTTCCCCTATACCCTGGGCGCCAACGTTGGCACTACGGTCACAGCCTTGCTTGCGGCTGTAGCAGCCGGAATGGGCAAAATGGCACTGGCAATATCGCTGGTCCATCTGTTCTTCAATATGATCGGGATCGTTATATTGTACCCGATGAGAAAAGCCCCCATATGGCTGGCGAAGAAGGCCGCCGTTTACTTCGCAGATAATCGAAAATTCACAATACTGTTCATACTCGGCCTGTTCTTCGTCCTTCCGGGATTGATAATACTGCTTGACAGATTAGTCTTCTAGCAAAAAGGAATAAATAAGCAAAATCAGGATATATGAAAGCAAGGAGATCAGGAAAATGTTCCGAAATATATACGACTCCCTCACCAAGAACTCGCTCCTGGATGAATCATTCAAGATAATCGACAAGATCTCCCATCAGACCCATGAGATGTTCGAGATAGCGTCGGAGAGTCTGATAGTGAACGAGATCCCTGAAGAGGACCTGCTGAAAATGGACAAATCCGTAAACAAGGCCGTGGTGGATATCAGAAGGAAGGTCCTGGAGTACTTCGCTGTCACCACCACGCCGAATTACCATGCGGGAATGATCCTGATATCCCTGGCCGTGGACTACGAGAGGATCGGGGATTATACCAAGAAGCTATACGATCTTCGAAACATCTTCGATTTCAGGGACCCCTTCAACCCGGAAGTCGAGGACATACTCAGGGCAATGAGGCACGATATCATGGTGATGTTCCCCGAAGCATACAAATCGCTGGAAAAGAAAACCGAGAAATATCCCAACAAGGTGACCGAGAAGGAAACCGAAGTAAGAGATAACTACGAAATCGTTCTCAGAAGAATCCAGAAAAGGGACATCAGCAAGCAAGAAGCCCTTGTCGCGGCGACATATTCCGGGAAGCTCATAAGGATCGCCGGGCATCTGGACAACATCGGATCATCAGCCGGAAGACCCTTTCCCAAACTCGGATTCAAACCCGGATCCTCCTCCTGGATCGACGACTGATGATCAGATCCCCCACCTGCCCCATTCCCGTTTGGCTGTAAGATGGTCTCTGAACAGAATCCCCGTTCTGAACCTCTCCTGCCAGAAGAAATCATAGGGCTTTCGAGGCAGTTTTTCTGTCATCTTTCCGAGGAATTTTCTAATTCTGGGCGCGTTTTTCGAGTTCAGCCCCTTGATCTCGACGTAATGGGAGATCCCGGTATGGGTCGGTTTCTCATCGTAAACGTTGATGACCACATTCACAGGGTCCTTGACTATGTACTGGAAAACATAACTGGCGGAAGGCATGGTTATGGCGACCATCAATCTGGTGTAATGATGCTCCGTTCTGTCACGCTCGTAGGTCCAGCCCATCTCGTCAAGGGTCTCCCTGATCACCTTCGATATCATCGGGGACTCGTAGCATACCGCTCCCCTCCACACATCGGGTGGTGCAGCCATCTCCATCTCACAACCTTTCCAATGCGTTGATCGGTCATTGGTTATTTATCCTTTTACCGTGAATCAAGGGTGACGATCCAATGTGATGTTACCATGATTCACGCGGAAAGAACGACACAGCTTAATGATAAAAGCATCCGTAATGGCGATTACGTGGTCTACTGGATGCAGCAGTCGCAGAGGGCGCATTGGAACCATGCCTTCGAGCGGGCAAAGGAGACCGCGAACAGATCGAACCAGCCTTTGCTGGTATTTTTCGGGATCACGGATGATTTTCCCGAGGCAAACGCCAGGCACTACGGATTCATGATCGAGGGATTGATCGATGCGAAAAAAACGATCGAGGAAGCCGGAGGAAGGTTTATCTTATTGCACGGACCCCCGGATGCTGGGATCGTGAAACTGGCCGAAAATGCCAGCGTCGTCGTGGTCGATGCGGGTTACCTCAGGGTACAGAAGAGATGGAGGACCAATGCTTCGAATCGGATGAGATGCCGCATGGAACAGGTGGAAAGCGATGTGATAGTTCCCGTGGCCGCGGCCTCGCCCAAGGAAGAGTATTCCGCAGGTACGTTCAGGCCCAAGATCTGGAAGATAATGGATAATTATCTGCTACCCCTGCACGAAGCCGAGGTGAGGAGATCGGCAGACCATCTTGAATTCGAAGATTCTCCGATCGAAGATCTCAGGGGGGTCATCAGGGAGATGAATATAGATCGGACCGTTCCCCCCTCGGACGTTTTCTCAGGCGGATATGGGGAGGCATCCGAAAGGCTGGCCGACTTCATCGATGATAAACTGGATGATTACAGCGAGCTTCGAAGCGATCCGTCGGCGAACCATCAATCCGATCTGTCTCCCTATATTCATTTCGGACAGATATCGCCCCTGCAGATTGCCCTGAGTGTTATGGAAACCGGATCAAAGGGCATCGATTCGTTCCTTGAGGAACTGATAGTCAGAAGGGAGCTCGCGATGAATTTCGTTCATTACAATGAAAAATACGATTCCTATTCTTGCCTTCCCGAATGGGCCAAAAAATCACTGGGTGAGCATTCCGGGGATATCAGACCTTACATCTACTCGACCGAGGAACTCGAAAAAGCCCGAACCCATGATCCATACTGGAACGCCGCCCAGATCGAGATGGTTCGGTCCGGTAAGATGCACAACTACATGAGGATGTACTGGGGAAAGAAGATCATCGAATGGACCCCTGATCCGATCACCGCCTTTGACACGGCCCTGTATATGAACAACAGATATTCGCTTGACGGGAGGGATCCGAACTCCTTTGCCGGCATAGCCTGGTGTTTCGGCAAACACGACCGCCCGTGGACCGAGAGATCGGTATTCGGCAAGGTCAGATACATGAACGACCGGGGATTGAAGAGGAAATTCAGGATCGATGACTACGTCGATTCGATAGCGAAAAGATACGGGGACCAGGACGGCAAGATCTGAAATGCCGCCAGTCTGGAATATCCTCCTTCAACTATCAAATATTATTGTGATCCGATCCGAATAGGTTCCTATAAAAATAGGTATATATCAAAAATTCCATTCAAATATCGGGGATATTTTCGATGCCGGGGAAGAAAGTCATTGTCATCGGATCTGGATTCGGGGGCATGTCCGCAGCGTCCCTTCTGGCCCGGGACGGATATGATGTCACCGTGATCGAGAAGAACGATCAGCCGGGGGGGAGGGCAATTGTGTATCGGGAAAAGGGATTTGCCTTCGACATGGGTCCGTCATGGTACCTCATGCCCGACGTTTTCGACAAATATTTTGCAGAATTCGGCGTAAAGACCGGCGATTATTACGATCTGGTTCGTCTCGATCCCAGCTATCGGGTCTTTTTCTCATCCGGGGATACCGTGGATATCAGAGCGGATCTGGATAGAAATATCGATCTCTTCGAGAGAAGGGAGAAGGGGAGCGGAGAGAACCTCCGCAGGTATCTGGAATCAGCCG
>JBLIRG010000047.1:0-24483 GCA_049472195.1 Thermoplasmatota archaeon | reverse complement strand
CGTATAATCCAGGTAATCCTCGGTACCGGGATTGACGATGAACACGATCTCCGAGCCCAATCTCTTCGCAAGTGTCTCGGCTTCCTTGATGGCCGTGATATCCATATCTCGAGTGATCGGCAGGAGGATCTTCCCCGTGGTATCCGCCCTGTCCTCCTTCGAGAACCTTTTAAGGACCTCCTTGGCACTCTTGCCTACGGTATCGATGGCAATCAGATCCCCTCTGTGTATCCGGATATCCGGCTGCGGGGGTATGAGCTCGTCACCCCTCAATATCGATCCGATCATGGATCCGCTGGGCATGTCCAGATCCCGGATGGATCTGTCTATGGCCGGCGATCCGTCCCTGACAAAGATCTGAAGCGCATGTTTGACATCCGGATAGAGCATTGTCTTGATAAGGCCTTCCTCGTATCCTACCGGATGTACAAAAACCTCTGCGCCCAGATCGGTGAAGCTGGACATGTTGGAGGACCGGTTTACCCTGGCGATTATCCTCTCCACCCCCAGGTCCCGGAGGTTCTTGGCGGCTTCCAGGTTCTCGAAGTCCTTGTTCATGAGGATGACGGCCACATCGAACTTTCTCCCGCCCGCTTCCTTCAGCGTCTCGAGATCGGATCCGTCACCGACGATCAGCCGGAAATCCGATTTCTTATCGACGAATTTCAGTTTCAGCTCGTAGATCCTCGAGGGATCGGCATCGATGAGCGTGAAGGGCTCCTCGATATCGCTCGCCAGTTTTCCACCGACGTTTCCACCGCCGAGAATAAGGATCTCCATCTGTCATCCACCACTTTTCCCCGATCTTGATACGGGATCGGTAACAGTGATCAATATGATTACGTTTTCCGTTTTGCACCGATGATGATGCTGGCCCTGTCAATGATCAACCTGCGTGTGCGATCTCGTGGTACAGGATCAGGGTGATCATATCGTGGACCGCGTCGATATCCATCCTGCCGTAATGCGAATACCATTTTACGGTACCGTCGTTCGCCTTGAAGATGAAGGTCGTCATGGGAACTCCGTTCTCGTTCCCGGTGGGAATGTAGGCAGGGTAGAACCCGTGTTTGTCGTTATTCGCATCCACCGATATCATTTTCATGCCCTCGTAAAGGCCGCCCTCCCTTCCACCTTCCTCCTCTCCCGAGGCGATATCATCCTTTTCCATTTCCTCCCACTGGGCAGCGCAGGGTTCACATCCCTGGGTCCAGAAGAACAGGATCAGCAGATCGGTATCATCATCATCCAGGATCTTGTGGACAATTGCGGGGTGGGAAACATTCTCTCCGGCATCGTTATGGCGGGCGGGATATTCTATCCAGAACCCATCGAAACCCGGTACAACCGGATCCAGGCCGAGGCATCCCAGGCATTTGATCGAGGCTAGGCCCTTGATCTCATCGTACCCTCCATCCGTCGAAGCCCAGTAGCCTGCTATCGATGCGGTTATTATAATCAGAATCGGAATTATGACCGCCAGAATTCCGGGCAGTCCGGATCCCCCGTAACGGGGAATCGGGTCAGCTTTCTTTCTCATCTTCCGAAAACCCCCCTGACTTTTCTGTTGAAGAGGACGAATTTCTGAGCTCCGGCGGGGCAAACGTCTATGCACCTCCCGCACCTGACGCATTCCGGGTCCGTCTTTGCCTCCTTGGGATTGATACCCATTGGGCAATCTCTTATGCATAGCTGGCAGTGGATGCATTTGTCCTCGATGAAATCGATATCGGTCAAGGCCATTTTGTTTGTCGGCCCGTACATGGCCCCGATCGGGCAGAGATACCTGCACCAACCTCGGTCCACCAAGGCGACTAGCGCGATCACGCCGAATACAAATACCGCCTTGTACCAGAAGAACTGGTTCCCTGCCCACCCCGTTGGATTGAGGAAAAGCTCCGGGATGGTGGCGGTGATCCCTCCTATGGGATCGATGTCCGTGAACGCAAGTGTATCGAAATACCATGTGGTCGGTGCGATCAGCAGGAGTACTCCAACCTTCACCAGCCTGAACCCCCAATCCACCCTTCCCTTTACCTTGGGAACCGGCCGGGAATCCTTGAAACCCCACCGCAGAAGTCCGACGATTCCTATCGTGACGAACATAAGCGACATGAGCCCCATAAGTTCGATGCTTGAAAAAGGGCTGGATCCCAGGTCCAAGTTCTCCCATATGAGATGGATCTCCAGCAGAGATCCGCCTACCGCTATGAATATAGCGATCAGCCAGGGTTTCCTGTACTTGGTCACGGCGGTTATTCCCACTATGGCGGCTATGAAAGAACCGATCGCTCCCATGTATCCGATCCACATGTAGAGCAGGGGCTCGACGTTGTTCTCCCTGAGGACAAAAGGCACCACACCTCCGAAGAGGACCATTCCAATCGCGATTCCGCCTGCGAGCATGAGGTGCTTCGCACTGTCCATCTTCCTCCTGAGGAAGCTGTACATGTCCTGCAGCGATCCAACGGGACATGCCCAACCGCAGAAAGAACGCCCCACGAAAGCTCCGATAACCAGGAAAAGACCCAGCAGGTACAGGAGCATCATCGCCCCGTGGGAAGATCCGGATAGGATCTCTATGGTCCCGTGTTCAATTACCCAGATGGGGCATCCGGCACAGGCACCGGGACTTGCCGGGCAGAAGAAATACGGGTAGATGAAACCGGTCATGCCGACCCCGAAGATCCCCAGAATTGCGGTGAAAAGGAAAAATGTCTGGGATGCGATCCTCAGATGTAATATCCTGATCTTGCTTTTTTCAGGCGCCATGATCTCAAAGAGGTATACCCGGGATTTGATTGATTTACCTTTCGGAAAATAACAATACAGCCCAAACTATAAAAACCGTACATGATTACCAATCCCGCGTGAGATCAATGAGCCCAACGAAAATCAGCGTCATCATACCCACCCTGAACGAGGAGGAATCCATCGGAGATACCCTTGATCAGATCCCCCGGTCGGACGACATGGAAATAATGATCGTTGACGGGCTCTCAAAGGACAGGACAAGGGAGATCGCGGTCGGGAAAGGGGCTCGAGTGGTCGAGGAGAAGAGAAAAGGGTACGGCAGAGCCTACAAAACGGGGTTCAAGGAAGCAAAGGGTAAGATAATAGTAACCATGGACGGGGACACGACCTACCCCGCCGAGCTCACCCTGGATCTTGTCGAGCGCCTGGAAAAGGAGGGGGTTGATTTTCTCTCCTGCGACAGGATCAGAAAAGCCGACAAGGGCGCGTTCACCGGAACCCATGCGCTCGGAAACTGGATCCTCAAGGTCACGATGAACGTCCTCTTCGGCATGAAACTGAACGATTCACAAACAGGTATGTGGGTATTTAAAAAGGAAGTGCTCAAGCACCTTACAATCACTTCCGACGGAATGCCCATGTCCGAGGAGATCAAGATTGAGGTCTTCAACAACAAGAACGTCAGGGCCAAGGAGATATCTGTGCCTTACCGGATCAGGATCGGGGAGAAGGCCCTCAACACATGGAAGGACGGATTCCGGAACCTGATCTTCCTCTTCAAGAAGAGATTCGCACCGAAGGGCCTGGGACCGGGTGAAAATTTCAACTAGCGGGATCGGATCGTGATCATCGAATCCCGATCCTTCATCCCCGCCGCATATTATCATGCGCCCTGTTCCACAAGCCTCAGTTCGAATATGGGAAAACGTCGTTTTCATGATCGTTGTCATAGGTGGTTCCATCCGCTCAAACAGAGATACAAATATATACAAGAACCCTCTTCGACCAAATCCCACGTCGAGAACGGACCTGATGTCCTTCCGCGTGTCTCAAAGACCGGGAAATGTGCCCCATCGGGTGAATCCCAAGGAAGTGGACTGCATGTCAAAGAGCGTATATGGTTATATCGGCGATGCCTGGAAGAAACCCATGGACGGTGTTATGAAGGAGATCAACAGACAGAGGTTGATCGATTGGCGCCACGGGAATACTTTTGTAAGGGTGGACAAACCCCTGAGACTTGATCGGGCCAGGGAGCTCGGTTACAGGGCAAAACAGGGATATGTTGTTGTCAGAACCCGCGTCAGGATGGGATCCCTGAGGAAAAGGGCCATCCGAAAGGGGCGCAGGGCAAAGAGGAAGGGCATGATAAGGACCAGGGTCCAGAAGAACCTCCAGTGGATCGCGGAGGAGAGGTGTTCAAGGCACTATCCCAACTTGGAGGTGCTCAACTCCTACTTCGTGGGAGAGGACGGTAAGCACAAGTTCTACGAAATCATAATGGTCGACCCGCATCATCCGGTTATCATGAAGGACCCCAAGATCAAATGGATCCAGGAGAGACAGCACACCAGGAGGGTTTTCAGGGGACTGACATCCTCCGGGAAGAAGAGCAGGGGTCTCAGAAACAAGGGGATAGGGGCGGAGAAGGTACGCCCATCCGTTTCCGTCAACAAGCATAAGAAGAGGCCCGGCAAGAAGATCAGGTTCTCCTGACGGGAACTGAATAGTGGGGGGTATTGGAATGAATACCCCCGATTTTCCCAATAACATTCAGACGATCTTCTCGGGGCATCCCGATCTCCTCGAGCAGTTGCGGCATTTGCCCTCTCTCCGGTGGTTTCTGTGGGCGATCCCGGTCTTCTCGGATTCCCTTATCTCGGAGACCTTTGAAAGGACAAGCGCTTTTGCCATCATGTCCCATTCCCCGGTGAACCTTTTGCTCTCGCCGCTCGAGGGCCTGTAATCAATGTAACCGTATGGAGTGACCTGACCGAAATTCTCGTCTAAAAGGATCAGGTAAGCCCCGAGCTGCATGACATGGCTGAAATGGGGTTTTGGAGGTATCCTCCCGGATTTGATCTCAACGGGGATCTTGAATCCGTTCTCCTCAATTATCATATCCGGGCTTCCGATGAGATAGTGCCTCTGGGATACTAGAGGTTCGCTATCGCTTCCACCCTTATCGATATCGAAGGCCTCGATTATCCTGCCGTCCACCGGTATGGACAGTTTTTCCTTTCCTTTCGAAGCCGATCTAAGGCTGATCACGCCAACGAAGAAGAAGAAGAGGGCTCCAACGGTCCAGAGGGCTGAAACTATCACCGCCAGGATGTAATATCCCTTCAGACTGTCGTCCCTTGCAATGAACGTCGAGGCTGCAAAGAAGGTAGCCAGTATGGCCATCATTATGATCGAGAGGTCCGTTGATCTGCTCCCGGAGGGATCTTCCTTCTTTTTCCAGCGAACCCTGTTTGCAAGATCATATATGACGGATGCGAGGAACCAGATCAGGGATAAGATGATCATTGTGTAACCCAGGGGAGTCCCGAGATCGAAATTCAGATTGACCAGCATCACCAGGACCGACAGTGCCAGGAATAATCCGAATACCAGCGCGATCACGAGCTTCCTTCCTTCAGGACCTTCCCTGGATCCGTTGTGCATGAAGTGTAAAAGCATGTTCACGAGAAGGAAGACGTACAGGGCGATCAGCGAGAAGGATAGAATTCCTGCCGAGATATCAACTCCGATCCCGAAAGGCCTCAGCATTATGAATCCGTTCAGAAGCAGAACGATCCCGAAAAGGAAGAACAGAAACGGATACAGTCCCTGAGTAGACCTTCCGTCAACAGGTCGTTTGATTATCTCCCTGATGCCTTTCAGTCTGCCGGTTTTTCTGGATTTTCTGAAATAGAAGGCCACGGACAGGCCCACGAGTACGATTGATACGCCGATTATCATGATCCTCCAGTAGGTGAGGGAGATGAATCCCACCGATGTCAGGAAGGCCTGGGAGACGCCGAGGAAGAGAAAAATAATCGACAGGGAGATGTAAATCCAGGTCGTTATCTCCGCCTCCTGGGCCCCTTTCTCAGCCTTGATCACCCTCGTAGCCTTATCCGCCACATCCTCATGGGCCTGCAATCCCCTTGACAGGATCTCCTCCCTCTCCGGGGCCTGGTTTCGCTCCAGTTTCCAGGAAAGGGGGCAGTAGCTCCAGCGTTCAACCTCCGAAGCGGAGATCAGCCTATCCTGCCCCTCTGCGGCCATAAAATAGAATTACCAATTCACTTTTATATAACAATTTCCGGATTTTTTTCACTCCATCCCAACATTAAATAAACAGGTGATCCCGCGTTATATGCCTTTTTACCATCATGTTTTCAGATATTCGGAGACATGCGGAAGGCGGGAACACATAAGACAGGCCAATCGTTCCCGACCGCGGCTGGGGTTTATGCTCCATAATCATCCAAAACAGATATATTCGTGGTGATATACTTTGGTACAGGAGGCTCGGAGAGGCCATGCCAGACAGCTTATCGTCCAGAACGTTCAGAATACTATCGGTCATCGCAGTGCTCGGATTCCTGCTGCCGATGATCGGAGCTGTGTCACCAGCGGGCATACCCAGATACGATGAGAGAAGCGAGATCATCGATCCGTACCTGGCAAGGGTCCTCGACCGGGAGGTCGAACAGGATTCAGGCGATGAGATCGGAATACTGGTCAGGTTCAGGAATTTTCCGATCGACAGGGATATGGAATACGCCGAGGACCTCGGATTCGATGTCATTCACGGTTTCTCATCGATCCCCCTGGTTTCCCTTCACGGTCCCAGATCGGCTGTCGGGGATCTTTCCGGATACCCCAGGACCGTCTGGATGGAATTCGACGGGGAGCTTGAACCGATGATGGAAGTATCCACCTCGACGATAAACGCCACGGTGGCGTGGAATGCATGGATACAGGGAACGAGGGAAAGATACCCTCAGGCCACCGGAGAGGGAGTGACAGTGGCTGTTGTGGATACCGGGATCGACGCGGGACACCCCGACCTCGACTACAAGGAGAAGACCATCACCAATCTGAAATCGGACATTCCGGGTGGGCCGTTTTACGAACTGGAGAACTCGGACACATCCTACGGCCACGGAACGCACTGCGCCGGGACTATTGCGGGAAACGGAGACGCCTCTGCCGGGGCGAGGATGGGGGTGGCTCCCGAGGCAAATCTCATAGGACTCTGCGTGGGGGATGTCGGAATAACGCTCACCAACACGATGCAGGGACTGGAATGGGTCTACGAGAACTCGGTACCTCCCAATCCCCACAACATAAGGGTGGTGTCAAATTCGTGGGGAGGGGGTGCTGCCGAATACAATCCCGAGGATGCCCAGTCCGTCATCTGCCAGAAGCTGACGTTCGATAACAACGTCCTCGTGGTCTTTGCGATGGGGAACGCGGGAAGCGATCAGCATGAGGGAAACGAGCTGACCGCCTCCCCAACTGGTCTGATCCCTTCCAACATCGGAGTGGCCGCGTCCGAGAGGGACGGATCGGGGATCGCTTATTTCTCCTCCAGAGGAGAGAAGGGGAAGAACCAGACCTATCCGGATGTAGCGGCTCCCGGGGTGAGGATCTGGAGTGCGCACGCAAGGGCAACGCAGATATCGGCCATGTCGAAGCTTGGCGGCAATCCGAACCCCTACTACCTGGCCATATCGGGTACGTCCATGGCGACACCGCACGTTTCAGGATTGGCGGCGCTCATGTTCCAGGTCGCGCCCTCACTCAGGGTATCAAACAGGTGGGAGGATTATTCCGGAGATGACAGGGAAGGATGGTTTGCGAACGACAAGAACAGGATCCACGAGATCGAATGGATCATGGAGCAATCCGCGACATACATACCTCCTGACGGCATACCGCTGACCGACGTCGACAACGACAACGGCGTGCCCGAACCGGATGATCTGGGCGGCACAGAGGTCGGATGGGACGGACGGACCATCGACTGGGCTCAGGGATACGGAATGATCAACGCGGAGAAATGCGTCGGTATCGCCGTAACCCTCGAGAACCTCAGAAGGCACTACGACAGGGACGCGACCGTGAAGGACGCCATCGAAGTTTACGAGCTAAGGAAGGTATTCCATCCGGAGAACCTCACGCTTCAAACCGATACCCTTTTCACTTCCTGGGAGGGAGAATTTGCCCGATACGCTCAGGATCAGGACATTCCCCTGCTTGTCCAGAACCAGTCCCGCCTGATCTGGATACCTGCAAATGCATCGGAGGTTACCGTAACCCTGACCTATAATACGATCGACTTCGAGGAATCCACGATAGGAGACCTCACGTTCGTTGTGGATTTCGGGAACGATGAATCATGGGACTATCAGCACCCGTTCTTCGGTTCATGGACCAGCGGGACGAAATCATACACGTTCGGGGTGGGCAGCGATAACTCGAACAGCTACTGGGCTGTTGGCATATACGGAAGGGGTTTGAAGAGAATCCAGCCGTTTCGGGACGGGGAATATTTCGAGTTGAGGATAAAATACGATGTGGGGGTGGAGATGACTCTTGACATTCCCACGGACGGGACCATCGACGTATACGTTCCGAAACCCAATTCCCAGGTATCCCCGTGGAAGGAGGGTCCGCCGTCCCCTTCCTATTCGGGAGGGGATATCAGACTCCACGGAAATGTATACGACATAGACAGGATCAGGCCGATCGAGAAACCCGAACCTCCCAGGGGCGGCGAGGGATTCGACTCATGGTGGATCATTCTCGTAATTCTCATACTTGCGGCCTGCGCTGTCGCTTACTATCTTATTCGAAAGGGTAAGAAAAAAGTTGATCCCTCCGCTTCTGATGATGCTTCATAAAAGACAAGAATAAGCGTTGTTTCATGGGCCAGCTCCGCCTTGATCAAACTTGCCGTGAACCTCTTGATCCGATCGGATTCCGATACTGGAAAACTGCGCGTTTTGGGTAAATGTTTATATGTGGCCAGGTCTAATTGAAATATGGTGATGCCCATGGGATACAAGCGTATCAATACGATCGAGGATCTCCTTCAGAACAAAAACAGATCCAAGATATACAATACCATAATGAAATACCCCGGTTCGAGCTTCACCGAACTCAGGATGCTGTTGATGATAAAGAACGGCACCCTGTCTCATCATCTCATCAAGCTGGAAAAAGAGGGGTTGATAAGATCAAAGAAGATCGGCATTTTCAGACGCTATTACCCCTCGTCCGGAGCGATCCCGAAAGATCTCGAAGAGCTGATCACCGATGTGGTCCTTGAATACCCCGGAATCTCGCAGAGCATGGTCGCAAAGAAACTGGACATAACAAGACAGGTTGCCAACTACCATATCAATTCGCTCAAGAAAAGGGGTCATCTCATCGTCAAGAAGAACGGCAGGAACTCCCAGATATACCTAAGGTGACCGATCCCGATCCGATCATTGGACAATTGTTGGTATGACTTCTTTCATTTAGCGGATCGATTGGCATTTTTAAAAATAGGAATGGATCCGAGTAAGGCCATCGCATCCAAAGGAGATTGTCCGTCAAGCTCCGGAAATCACCCTGTAAGACTGTTTCCTTCCTTCAGCGCTTGTTTATCGTATGCGCGCAGTTCGAGCATTTCCAGAGTTCGAATATATCCTGTCCCCTCGAGAAGGGTATCAGATTGCCCTTCTCGCATTTTGGGCACGGTGGGAAAAAGAGTTCCGCCATTTTTTCCGCCTCCAATTCCTTTATCGAATTTGTTTATTTAATATTTTCCAGCCTGATATTGTATATTGAAAATCACCGGATATGCGTGGGTGTGGTCTTGGTATACCGCGGCATCGATCATAACACGAAAAAAGATATCAATATGATCCCGACGGAAACGACAAGAAATGTGATGAGAAGGTAGGTCAGGTGGACATGCGGCCCCATCTCCTCGTCATCCATGGCCTTCAGGATCCCGTTCCTCCCGATCGCCTTCCTGATATTCCCGAATGAATATGATGGGGGGGTCCTTGAGATCTGTTTATCATCGGAAGAACTGCTCATCATCATCCACAAAGATCGAGGGCTACTTAATCATTTCCCCGGGCCGATAAATTATGTTCGTTTCGCGCATTCTGCCGTATGGACCCGGCATTTCCATAAGGAAATCATATGAATATATGGATTATCACGTCCGATTATCGATTACCAACCAATATATATAGAAAATGATATCAGCCCCTCAATCAACCAAACCGGTGAAACACATGGATGTCATTCTCAAAGGCGAGGGCGTGACCTATGAAGATGTCGTAAGGGCCGCAAGGTACGGTGCGAAGGTAAGGTATTCGGAAGATGCGAAGGATCGGATCTTGAGATGCCAGGACATGATAGAGGAACTCGTCAGAAAGGGAGAGAAGATCTACGGCGTCACCACCGGCATAGGTGAACTGGCATCCGTCATGCTCACCCCAGAACAGGGATTGACCCTTCAGAAGAAATTGATCTACTCCCACAGCGCATCATACGGCGATGAACTCCCGGATGAGGAGGTCAGGGCTTCGATGGTCTCGAGGGCAAACACCTGGGCGAGGGGACATTCCGGGATCAGGCTGTCCACGACTGAAACCTATCTTGAGATGATCAACAGGGGAGTCACACCCATAGTGTATGAAAAAGGTTCCGTGGGATGTTCCGGAGACCTGAGCCCCCTTTCACAGATCGCCGAGGCCGTTATCGGAGAGGGCAGGGCCCGATACGAGAACGAGGTATACCCTGGAAAGGAGGCTCTCAACAAAGCGGGTCTTGAACCGGTGGAACTCACATACAAGGAGGGACTGGGCCTGATCAACGGAACCCAGGTGATGGTGGGCCAGATGTGCCTCCTGCTCGAGGATGCCAGGAAACTCATCAAGAACGGAATGATCGCATCCGCGATGTCCCTTGACGCTCTGAACTCGGTCATGAAACCCTTCGATGAAAGGATCCATGCGCTCAGGCCATACCACGGCCAGGTGACGGTGGCAAAGCACCTCCGGAACCTGATGGAGGGATCGGAAATCCTGGCTCACCCCACGGGCAAGGTTCAGGACGGTTATTCCATGAGATGCACACCCCAGGTCCTCGGTCCCACAATAGACACCTGGTATTTCGCAAAGAATATCATAGAGACGGAGTTGAACTCCGTCATAGATAATCCGATATTCTTCCCTGATGAGATGGATCATATCGGAGCCGGCAACTTCCACGGTCAGCCGGTCGGTATCGCTGCGGATGTACTCAAGATCGGCATGTCCGAGATCTGCAATCTCTCCGAGAGGCATATCAACAGGCTTCTGAACCCAACGCTCTCGGGACTCCCCGCTTTCCTCGTGGAAGGTGCTGGAATGAATTCCGGACAGATGGTGGCCCAGTATACGGCGGCAGCGATGGTGTCCGAGAACAAGGTTCTGTCCCATCCGGCCTCGGTCGACTCGATCTCGGTTTCCGCGGACCAGGAGGATCATGTATCAATGGGGCCAGTTGCGATCAGGCATCTCAAGGAGATCCACAGGAACACAATAGGCGTCCTGGCCATCGAGATGCTCACTGCCGCACAGGCCATGGATTTTCGGAAACCCCATAAACCCGGAAAAGGCAACCTGGCCGTTTATCGTCTCATACGCGACGAGGTATCGTTCATGGAGGAGGACAGGCCCCTCCATCCCGACATCCTTGCCGTTTCCAAATTGATAGAATCGGGAGCCGTTCTCGAGGCTGTCGAGGATGCTGTCGGTGAACTCGATATTTAATTCGACCGATGTGAATTTCCCCAATCATGATCCGGCAAACGCCCGGATCAAGCTTCTTTTCTCACCCTGAAAATGGGGCCAGCCATACATGGAAAACTAAATATGTTAAAACACCAATACTTCCGACAATCGTGGGGAACTTACCAGTTCATCCTATGAGATGTCAGACATCCTATTAGAGATAGATAGCATAGGTGGGGCACATGACATTTAAAAAGGTCCTTTTAGTATTGGCGACTGCTTTGTTAATCGCCAGCGTTCCGTTGGCTGTCCTTATCGGACCCTCAGACGCTGAGGAACCGGACGCGTGGATTGATGTAAGCACGAATTATGTATTTTCCAGTGGAACGAACTATATGAGCAATCTAGATCTGAACATGAACGCCAGCATTTACGTGAATGCAGGGGCAACCCTTATAGCCGACAACGTAAACGTCAGATGGGGCGGAACATCAGATGGACAGTACGGGCTCTATGTTGCAAGCGGGGCGACCCTGATCATGACCAACTGCAACCTGACCGCGCTGGACAAGGATACGTTCATATCCAGACCGAGTTCGTCACCCGATCCATCATGGGAATATACCTGGGGATATCACTGGCAGTTTTTGGTTGAGGGGAACCTGGACATCCAGAACTGTGATCTCTCTTACTTATGGGGCCCGTCGGACACCGGTTACCTGAGCGGCGTCAACGGGGGACTCCAGCTCTTCTCGGATAACACCCATACGGTCAAACTGAACAACGTCAAGATATACAACACCGAGAACTGCGGTATATACGTCGGCAGCGGTCCGTCCACGATAGGCAGCACCACCTGGAGCTCCAACGCAATCATCCACAACACCACCGTTGACAACAGTACCGGTCCTGGCATCGTCGCAGTGGGTAATAACGTGAAACCCAATGTCGAGAACTGCACGTTCCGCGGGAACAATTACAAAGGAGGAAATTACTATTACGGAGCGGCCGGATACATGGCGAACTGCTCCTTCATCAACAACAAGATATTCGGATTCTCGTTCGACCCCATCGACGAGACATCCATGATGACCATCAAGGACTCATTTTTCAACAATAATTACGGATCGGGATACAGGGCCAGAAGAGGAGGCATCGTTCTGATGGAAAGATGCGACTTCAACGGCAATTCCGAGTTCGGTATCGATCTGAAATGGAAAAACCCCGTCAATCCGACCGATACACACACTCCCAAGATCAATTTCTACGGCGGAAATGTCAAGAACAACGGATGGCACGGCATAGGACCGACCTGGGAATACTGCAAGGGATCGTTCACCGATCTTGAGATCTCCGGCAACAGAGGCCACGGGGTGATAACGAACTCGTCATTCATGGACGTGAGCTTCTCCAATTGTTATTCACACGATAACGAGGGATTCGGTTTTTACCTGAACGGATCGAAGGGAACGTTCTCTAACAACCGGGCGGTAGGAAACCGCCTCGGCGGGATCATGATATCCAACGAGTCCACGGCAATCGTGAGAGGCAACAGGATCGACAACACGGGATTCGGTGAGAATACCGGATACGGAATATATGCCAAGGACACGGTGGGAACGATCATCCTAAACACCGTGGAGAACGGAAGGGTGGGGATCGAACTCGTGGATTCCCAGCTGGAGGCTGTTTACGGCAACAGTCTCAATAACAATCTCTACGGAATGATCGTCAGGACCGACGATTTCATTCTGGACTCCGTCGACATGAAGGACAATTCCGGTGTGGGCATATTCATGGACGCCGTTACCAATCTTCAGGTCAAGGACTGCACGGTAGACGGCTCGGCCATCGGGATCAGCATGAGGGGCGGGGGAAACATAAGGATGAACCGGGTTGACGTGACCGGAGCGAGCGAGGTCAGTCTCAGGGGATTCAGGAATACTGATTTCACCATAGAGAACTCAACAATATCGGGAACCGGCACCTACGATGTCATACTGAATGAGGACTCCCACTGCATGGCGATGAACACTACGATCGGGTTGACCAAGGTGAACAACGTTGATCAACTATCCAGCTTCACAAATTACTGGCTACTCTCGGCCGATGTGATCGACAATGTCACAAAGGAACCGGTACCAAGGGTGAACTTCATCACGTTCTCCAAAAACGAGGACCATTACAACATGGAGCTATCAAATAAAACATCAAGCGCTTTCGGATCCGTTGTCAATCTCCCCATAAAGACATACCAGAAGATCGGATATAAGCCGGTTGACGAATTCAATCCCGTCCAGATAACCGCATGGAAGGAGGACTACGTACCCTATATCGGCGATTTCACCGACATGGTTCAATCTCTCTATTTACCGATCGAGATCGCTGTCAACCAGCCTCCGGTGATACTCAACGGCATAGGAGAGCCCGTCACAACCCACCAGAAAAGGCCGACGATCACATGGACCGCAGCTTCCGATTGGAATAGCGACGATATCAAGTACAATCTCAATGTCTATCAGGACGGTTACTCCGGAGAACATATTCTGATCGACGAGATCGTGGATACGAACTCATATCAGTTCGAGAAGAACCTCAGGTTCCATCATGTGTTCTACGTGGACATCATTGCATTCGATCCATGGGGCCTGATCGACTTCTTCCACTACGAGTTCGAGACTGTCAACGCCCTGCCGTCGGCACCCGTGATCGATGTCTTGGCAAATCCGGTGTCCCGGATCGAGGACATCGTGGTGATAAAGGTAAGCGAATCCGTCGACACCGATGTGGATCCCGTCGATACGCTGTCCTACCTTGTTGAATTCAAGAGGATGGAGGATCAGAACACCGGGGTCACCATCCAGTCGGGATCCAACTGGACGCTTTCTTCCGACCTTTTCAACGAGAACGACGTGATAAGGGTGATAGTCAAGGCATTCGACGGTATCGAGTACGGCCCACCGGCCATGGTCAATGTAACCGTGAAGAACTTCCTACCCATTCCGGTCAGCAGGTATATCGATATTGAAATGGAGGAGGACACCCCGTTAATGGAGGTGATGGATCTGAACGATGCATTCATCGACAAGGACGGGGATGACATGCAGTTTAGGGTAAAACTCCAGAAGAGGATATCCGCGGACATCGATCCGATCACGGGTATACTCGACCTCATGCCCGAGGAGAACTGGAACGGAGAGGATTACCTGCTTATCGAGGGCATGGATTCGAGGTCTCACGGAAACGAACCGTGGCAGACCGTTCGCATCAACGTCACGGTAACAGGTATCAACGATCCTCCGGTATTCAGGACCGTGAACAACAAGGAGGTTTCCGGAGGGGCCAACCTGGTGGAGGGCATCCAGGAATCGCAGATCACAATAATCGTGGGAGCGTTCGATGAGGATCTGGAGTATGATGACGAACTGACATATTCAACCAACTTCCTCGATCTGATACCGGCCGGTCTGTTCCCCGAGGGAACCGGTCTCTACGAGTTCGAGGAGAACACGGGAAGAATGGAGATCTACCTGCCCAACGAACTCGTGGGAACAACTGAATTCAAC
Source organism: Thermoplasmatota archaeon (assembly GCA_049472195.1). Classification (GTDB taxonomy): domain Archaea; phylum Thermoplasmatota; class Penumbrarchaeia; order Penumbrarchaeales; family Penumbrarchaeaceae; genus JBLIRG01. The sequence goes on along the minus strand of JBLIRG010000047.1, from coordinate 9,386 downwards.
ATAACCGTGATAGACCAGGCAGGATTGGAAAGCGATACCACGATACGCCTGATCGTTGAAAACAAGAACGATCCACCGGAAAGACCCAGCATTCTGAGCCCTGAATCCGGTGCGAATATCACGGTGAATCAGTTCGAGACAGTCTCCTTCACCGCATCAGCTTTTGACGACCCCGATCTTCACATACCGGATTCCGATGAGGAACTTACATATTTCTGGGATTTCGGTGACGGGACCGGAGAGGTTGAGGGCGAACAGATCCAGGAACATGAGTTCACATACAGCTCCGTCTTCACGGTAACCCTGAAAGTGGTGGACAAGCAGGGTGTGGAGAGATCGTCACAGATCGAGGTGTCCATCAACGTGATCCCGATAGAAATCGTACGAAATGAACCGGAGGATGAAGGGTGGTTCCAGCAGTACGGACTGATGCTGATCCTGATAATCGTGGTGGTCATAGCCATCATCGGCATACTGTTCTTCGTGTTCAGGAAGGAGCCACTTGCCGAGATCGCCGAGATCGATGAAAAAGAGCATGAGGAGCTCATGGCGAAGCAGCAGGCCGATGCCCTCAAAGCGCAGGAACAGCTTGCACTATTGATGGGCGGGTACGAGGCTGCCGGGCCCGCACTGCCTGCGGCAGGACCAGAAGGCGCAGGATACGATGCCCTTCCGGCCGCAGAGGGAGTTCCGCCGGAGGGTATGGCCCCACCGGAAGGATACGAACAGCCGCCGATGGAGCCCGCTCCTGATTACGATCAGGGCCCTCCAGTTGTGGATGTCGCTGCGGCACCGATGCCTGAATATCCGGCACCTGAGCCGGCACCGCCCCAGCCCCCTGCTCCCGAACCTGCGCCACAGCCCTCTGCACCTGAGCCGGCCCCTGTCCAACCCCCGGCTGCTGGGATGACGCCGCCTCCCGCGGCAGAGCAGCCCCAGACATATCTTCCTCCGACTGAAGAGAATCAGTGAGAACGGGAGCTGCTTAAAACCGGCGGATTCCATTTCGGGATCCGCCTTTTTTTTCGAATTTTATTGCATCCAGTCGTTTCCTTCATAAAATGCTCCAATATGGTGAAGAATATTCAAACTCATGGAGTTGCGGGGATTGAAAGTTCGAATGCGGAGTATTCCCTCTGCGTTGGATTTTTCATATTTTATGATGGGTCATTCATCCCTTAGATGAACACAGTCCCCCTCGGTAATCCTTATTATCTCCCCCTCCCTGCTCAGGAGCAGCGCTCCCGTATCGTCCAAACCAACGGCCTTTCCCACTATATGCCCGCCGCTCAGGTTGATAATAACCTCGGATCCGACCGTGGAGGATCTTTCCGCCCACTCATCGAGAAGCTGAAGCCCTCCCCCGTCCATGAACCTGGCATATATCATATCCAGGAAATAAAGGATGTTTCTGAGAAGCTCCTCCCGATCCACCGCTTCTCCCGACTTTTCCATGAGAGAGATGGAACTTTTCGAAAAATCATCCGGAAACCGGGACGTATCCACGTTGGCGTTGATCCCGATACCGATCACCGCGAATTCCATTATCTCTCCTTTCACGGAGGATTCAACGAGGATCCCCGATACCTTCCTCTCATCGATCAGTATATCGTTGGGCCACTTGAGAGAGGTTTCCAGCAGAGCGGTGGTGGAAATGGCTTTGGAAACCGCCAAACCCGCTATCAGCGGAATAATGGAAGCCTGTTCCGCTGGGATCATGGGCCTGAGAACGACGGACAGGTACAGACCGCCGGGAGGCGACTCCCACCTCCTCCTCATCCGCCCTTTTCCTCCGGTCTGTCTGTTTGCGACTATCACGGTACCGTCCCGGCAATTTCCCTCGGCCATCTCCCGTGCCAGTATATTGGTGGATTCCAGTTCATCGTAGAAATTAACGACCGAACCGACAATTCTGCATGTCAACCCCTGAATGCATGACCGGTCCAATCCGGGAACATCATCCATCTGATTACCTTCCGATATCAATTATTCGTATATCGATCTCATGAGATCCATGTCGTAAACCATGGAATGGAGGTCGTCCTCGTCGTCCACCACCGGGAGCTGATCGAAATTCCTCATCCTCATCTCCTTTGCCGCCTCCCATGCCGGGGATTTGCGGTAGATGCTCGATGGCTTCGGTGTCATGAAGGTCGATACCGGCTCCTTCGGAAGATCGATCTTCGCCTCCTGATAGTAAAGGTTCATGACATTGCGCAGACCCTCCCAGGTCCATGCATCCTCGTCTTCCGATATTCCGAGAGTGGTTAACGTGATATTCTCACCGAGATATTTGAAATCGAATAGATCCCGATCCGTGACGATCCCGCATATTCTCGAGTTGTCATCGAGAACGGGCATCGCGTAAACCTTGGATAGGTTGATCATGCTTGCCGCAACGTTGGTGGGCGTGTCCTTGTGGAGGCATACGGTCGTTGATCGGACATAATCCTCTACGGGGGTTTTTATCTTCCTCTTCTCGACGACCTTGAGAAGATCAGAAGGTGTCAGAAGTCCCACAAGTTTTCCCTTCTTCACCACCGGCAGCCTTCTGATGTCCTCCTGATACATTATCCTCGCCGCTTTCTCCACCGGGGAGGTCGGGGATACGGAAGGAACATCCCAGGTCATGATAACGGCTATCTGTTCCTCACCTGGATTCTGGAAGATATCCTTGCGGGTTATGATTCCCAGGACCTTGCCCTCTGAATCCACAACCGGCATCCCTGTCCTTTTATGCTTCACCAGGAGGTTGAGCACATCCTCCCTGGTTGCGGGTAATTCTGCGTAAATGGGTTCCTTGATCATCAGTTCGGATACGTTCATATACCGATCCTCCAACACTACGGGGTGAAGGGTGATACTGGCGATTGATATTAAATACTTTTTAGGAAACCTCAATCCCAGGACGGGATCGGATCCCTATCCGGTGGGTCACGAGAGATGGAGGGTGATCATCGTGACCTTGCATGACATCCTACGACGACGCAAAGGACGAATACGATCTCACGGCCCCGTGAATAAAACATGGGCCTGGGTGCAGAACCTCACGATGAAGCTGAAAGGGGTCCTCATCCATCTCTCGGACTCGGGATACATAAACACGGACAGATGGGCCGGATCGCCCTTTCCGGGCCATCCGTCCTCCCCCCACATCTTCCCGCGATGTATTTTCCTCAGAAGAGATGAACCCGAAAGAGTGCTTCCGGAGGCCATTGCAAATACCAACCGGGCCGCCTCCTCTCCCGACTTCCCGCCCTTCCTCAGGAACATCCATGACATCTCCATCTCACGGAACATATCCTGTCTGGCTGAAACCGAGTTGTCAGTGCCAATTGAAAGCTGCAGACCGGATTCCATCATTTCAAGATAGGGGGTGGGAAGCGAGTAGGCCATGTTGGATCTGGGACAGACAGTGACCGGTATCCCCTCATCCGAGAGGGATCTCCAATCGGAAGGGGTTCCGCTTACCATGTGAACCACCTGATCTGGATGCAGTGATATGATGAGATCCGCATCCTCTCGGTAGAGTTCGGAAGCGTGTACGGAGAAAACGGAATCCCTCGCTTCTGCGATCCTCCTCAGATCCTCTATGCTGTCCGTGGAAAGTGAGGGAATGCCGAAACCCGATGCGATATCGAGAAGGGAATCGGGATCCTCGGCCCCCGAGATCCGGGACAGTGCAATGATGTCGATAGACGTCCCCTTCCTGGCCTCCTCCAGAATATTTATCCCGGCAGCCCCGCCCTCCCTGTAGTCGATCACCCTCGTTACACCCGGATTCAATTCCAGGATCGAGTTCCTGATCGATCTCACGAGATCGGTTCTGCCGGCCTCGTTGAGGAATCGGTGCTTGATCCCCCCGGGCAGGACCACCTCGCCAAGGTCATGGGGAAGGTCTCCCCTTGCCAGATGATCTCCCAGATGAGTGTGGGCATCCAGCATTCCCGGAATGATCAGACCCTCGATTACATCTGATTCATCGATCTCGTTGTGACCGTAGTCGGATACATCCGCAATCTTTCCGTCCGAAACCTTCACCTCGCCCGGGACAGGTCCTTCCGGATACAGGATATGCCCCCTGAGGAGGATCGACGCCATGGACATCGCAATAATTTCCATGTTTTTATATCCTGTCCAAATACCGGCCGATCGACAGAATTATCACATGGAGCCCCGATACACATTCGATTATGAGAATACTGCATGTGAACAACCAGGCATCCGTGGCCTATATGATCTCACGGGCCCAGAGGAAGCTGGGACACGAATCCGATCTGCTTGCGGTCCCCGCCGCTTCGCGGATGCCTCCCGATTTCCCGGAGCCCACCGTGAAGAAATTATTCCTCAGACTGATCAAGCTTCTCCCCAAATACGATCTCATCCATGTCCACGGCGGTATCGGCATATCCGGCATAGGACTGTCCCCGTTCAGGGCGGCGGGCAAGCGGTTCTTCGTCCACTATCACGGATCCGAGCTCAGGGAGGGGATCCAGACCTCATTTCATCCCCTTGCCGAGAGGATCTTCGTATCCACGCCCGACCTGCTGAGATACGGCGGGAATCTGGGCGGAAGGGAACTTATACACATACCGAACCCTGTTTCGACCGAAGGTGCGGCGAAGGTCGATTGGAAGCAACGTATCGACAGGATATCCGGAAGCGGACCCGTAGTCATATCCCATCTCCCCTCCATCCGATCGGTAAAGGGAACGGAAAACGTTATCAGGGGAGTCGGGAAGGCGAATTCCAGGGGAGCGGAATACGAACTCAGGATAATCGAGGGGAGATCGGTTGAGGAGGCCATGAAGGAGCTCTCGGAATCGGATATCTGCATCGACTGGATGTCCCCGGATTATGATATTCACGGGGTTGTTTCCGTCGAAGCCATGATAAGGGGGATCCCGGTCATCTGCAATATAGACAGGAAGATGTACCCGGAGGACCTGCCCATAATAATATCGAAGCCCGAGGACCTCCCCGATGTTCTCACGGATGTCTGGAAAAGAAGGGCGGAGCTTCCGTCGATCGGATCAATGTCGGTCGATTACGCGATGAGGACACATCACCCCGACAGGGTGGCCGGTATGATCGAGGAATACCTATGAGCTGGCGGTCTTCCGGGAAATAACCTCGAATCATGTTATTTACGAATGATCGAAGGGCGTTTTTCATTTAATTACGCATATTTATAATATCATCAAGTTCATCCACACGTCATCCGATCCCCAAGGATCGGCTTCACGGAGCAAAGGACATGGCGGAACCATACTGTGTTCTCATTACTTCAGCCGGAGTCGCATCCGCGGTCAACGTGATCCAGTCCCTCAGGTCCCAGGATCGAAGATCCGTTAGGATAATTTCAGGGGACATGAATCCCCTGGCCGCCGGACTGTACCTGTCGGACGGACATTATATCCTCCCAAGGATCGATGATCCCGCATACATGGAAACACTCATAGATATATCCATGAAGGAGGGCGCGGGGGCCGTCATACCGATCTTCTCCCGAGAGATCGAACTTATAGCAGGAAGGATCGGAGAACTGCACGACGCCGGGATCGGATGCATCCTGCCGGGACAGGACACGGTGAGGATGATAAATGACAAGGTCGAATTCTCCCGATGGCTCTTCGAGAACGGGTTCCCCGGACCGGAGGTGTTGGGTCCCGATACCACGGATTTCCCCGTCTTCGTTAAACCAAGAAAGGGATCTTCAAGCAAGGGGGCCAGGATGATCAGGAGCCGTGAGGAGCTTTCCGCGATCGATCCCCGGGAGACGATCATCCAGCAGTATGTACCTGGAGTCGAATATACGATAGATTTCCTGGCTTCACCGGAGCATGAGCTCATGGGGGCCGTTCCCAGGGAGAGGATCGAGGTCAAGGACGGAAAGGCCGTAAAGGCGCGGACCGTGGAACTTCCCGAGGGTATCGATCTTCTGTCAAGGATCGTCATGGAATCGGAATACTCGGGCCCGGGAAACCTCCAGGTCATGAAGGGGGAGGATGGAATGTATGTAATAGAGCTCAATCCCAGGTTCTCCGCGGGCGGACTTCCCCTGGCCACGGCCTCCGGTCCGAACTTCCCGCTGATGCTTCTGGAGATGATCTTCGAGGGGAAAACCGAACCCCGCATGGATTACGTCAGGGATCTCTACATGATCAGGTACCTCACCGAGATTTTCCTCAGGAAGGATGGAAGTGGATTCGAGAAAAGCCTCTGAGACCCTGAAAAGGGCCGGACATGTCATATTCGATTTCGACGGGACCCTGTTCCAGATCGATGTCGATTGGGTGGATCTGAAGAGAACTCTTTACAAAACCGCGGAAGAGATGGGGCTTCCCGGGAAATTCGGATCGCTCAGGGAGCTGTATGCCTTATCCTCCGGCCATCCGCAGATCAAGAGAGAACTCATAGATATACAGACGGAATTCGAACTGAGGGGGCGGGGAGGTGCTGTTGGGATCGATCAGGGGATCACCGCGGCAAGGTGGAGGTTGTCCCGCGGTCTGATGTGCTCCCTCTGCTCCTCTAATACGAGATCAACACTGATGGAAATGGTGGGGGACTGGGGTTTCCATCCCGTTGTCGCGCTGGACGACGTTTCGAATCCGAAACCCGATCCCGAGGGAATCCTTCGGATCATAGGGGAAACGGGCATGTCCAGGGAGGATGTGGTCATGCTCGGCAACACGGAGTTCGACTCGGAAGCGGCCGATAAAGCGGGTATCTCGTTCATAGATGTTCTTAATATCGAGGAGAGGTGGTTTGAATGAGGATCGATCTCAACAGGATGTTCGTTGACGGCGAGACAAGGGAAGCCGTTCTATCCGTCCTCGAAAGCGGAAGATATGTCAAGGGACCCAAAGCGGAGGAGTTCGAGAGGGGCTTCGCAGATCTGATCGGCGACGTCAGATGCGTGAGCTGTTCCTCGGGATCCACTGCACTTATGCTCGCCTTCAGCGCCCTGGGGATCGGACCCGGCGATGAGGTGATCGTACCCTCGCATACCTTCATAGCATCGGTCAACGGATTCTACCACTTCGGGGCCAGGCCGGTATTCGTCGATATCGATCCCGACACCTACACCCTGGATCCCGGGGCGGTGGAAGAGGCCGTGACCGAAAAGACGAGGGCGATACTGCCCGTTCACCTCTACGGCCATCCGGCCGACATGGACCCGATACTGTCAACGGGAAGGGACAATGGAATACCGGTGATCGGCGACGCCGCCCAGGCACACGGGGCGGAGTACAGGGGATGCGATATTGGAAAGCTGGGCCTGATGACATGCTATTCCTTCTTCCCATCCAAGATCATCACGGGCCGGAGAGGGGGGTATGATATCGGTCAGGGACGAGAAGCTCTACCGGGATCTTTCAGCGCTCAGGAATCACGGGAGATACGAGGACGAGAGGGATGTCTCCACCGTTGCGGGCTTCAACATGAGGATGCCCGAGATCAATGCGGCCGTTGGATGTGTTCAGCTGCGTCATATGCCGGAATGGATTGAGAGGAGAAGGGAGGTGGCCCGGATATACGACGAGGAGCTTCAGGGCGTGGGAGACCTTGTGCTCCCTGTCGAGAGATCCTGGGGCAAACACGTTTACTACCTGTATGTGGTCCGAAGCTCGCAGCGGGACGGGCTTCAGAAGTTCCTGAGGGATCGCGGGATTGCCTCCGGCGTTCACTACCGCGTCCCCGCCCACAGGATGCCCTACATTGAGAAGGCCCCGGACCTCCCGGTCACAGATAGAATCGTCGACGAGATCCTCTCCCTTCCCATGCACCCGCTCCTGTCTGGAGAGGAGCAGGAGGAGATAATCGGGGCGGTCAGGGAGTTCTACGGAGGATGAGGTGAGATATCTTGAGGATAGCGCATGTGATCTCGTATTTCCAGCCCGAGTTCGGGTACGAGGAATACTACATGGCCAGGGAGCAGGCGGCCATGGGGCACGAGGTTCATGTCGTGACCTCCGATCGGATCTTTCCCTTCAAGAACGTGGGAAAGATGCTGTCCGACATCGGATCCCCGTACAAGGATCGGAAACGACCGGAAGGGGTGAAGGAGGTAGACGGTTTCACGGTCCACAGAAATCGGACGCGGATGGAGATCCTCTACGATTTCATGATATTCCGGGATGCGGCCAGGACGCTTTCGGCGATCAAACCCGATGTAGTCCACGCCCACGGCCTGTGGCCGTGGTCGACATATCAGGCGGCCAGGAACCGGGAAAGGATAGGTTACGGGCTGATCCTGGACGAGCACGGATATGCCACGACCTACGATCTCTCGAAGAACCTGAGAAACTGGGTTCTGGACAAGGAATACCGGATGATAAGGGCCCCCCTGGCAAGATACTCCCTGAAGCGGGCCGACGGCGTGGTTGCTGTATCCGGGGAGACGGAGGAATTCCTGAGATCCTTTTACAACTGCAGGGACGTGAGAATGATACCCCTGGGCGTCGATGAGAGGAACTTCAAATTCGACAAGAAGAAGAGAGATCGGGTCAGAAGATCCCTCGGGCTCGATGACAAGTTCGTCCTGATAACCGCGGGCAGGCTCGAGAGGGCCAAGAGGATCGAGTCCTTGATCGAGGCGGTCCGCAGGATAGAGTCGGACCGGATAAGATTGGTGGTGGTCGGCAGCGGCGACGGGGACTATCTCTCGGAACTGAAGAAAAAAGCGGACGGGAGGGTTGTATTCACCGGATTCAAGAGACCGGAGGAGCTGTCCGAACTGTACTGCGGGGCGGACCTGGCCTTCTTCGGAAAAGCCTCCATCACGATAAGGGAGGCGATGAGCTGTTCCCTTCCGCTTCTGCTGTTCGACAACGAGGACATGAGATCCCTTCTGAAATGGGACAACGGGACCGCCGTGAGGGACGATCCGAAGGTTCTGGCCGATGAGATCGTGAGATTGATGGATTCACCGGGTCTTCTGAAAAAGATGGGGAATAACGGCCGTGTTATCGTGGAAGCGGAGCTGTCCAATCGCGCGGAGGCGGAGAAGCTGCTGGATCTTTACGCCTCGGTTGGATTTAAATAAACCGATCCCATTAGCGCGGATGATCCCATGGAGAATGTCAGGTTCGCAGTTATCGGACACGGCAATATCGGCCGGCGGCACGTAAACTTTCTGAAGGAGCTCGACGGAGCGGAGATAGTATATGTTTGCGATGTCAAACGCGAGAGAGCCGACGAGGGGGCCCTCAGTTCGGGAGGGGCCGCGGTTTATGACTACGAAAAGGTCCTGTCAGACGGTTCCGTAGACGTGGTCGACCGGTGTACTCCTTCAGGCCTTCACGCGGAGATGGCCGTACAGGCGATCACGGCTGACAGGATCGTCAAAGTGGTCAAGGACCAGGTGATGATGACGGCCC
>JBLIRG010000046.1:0-25441 GCA_049472195.1 Thermoplasmatota archaeon | reverse complement strand
CTTGGTCCCGGCCCGCGGATCCTGCAAAGCGGCGCCGAAATCGTGGTATCCCCTGAGCTGCACACCCAATACGGAGAAGTCCGCCTCGGCCGTTTCGATCGTGGGCGACTCCTGACCGTTGAGGAACGCGACCTCGATCACCGGCAGGTCGTAGATCACGACATCATCCGGAAGGACCGCTCCTTCCCGCATGATATCTACCGAAACTCCGATCAGACCCAGTTTCTTCTTTGCTATGGCGTACCCTCGGTCCATGGTGGTGAGAGCTGGCTCGCCGCAGAACTTGATATTCCCCCACTTGAACTTCTCGGTCCTGTGTCTCTGACCTGTCAGTTTACCGGAGAGCGTCACCTGACATCCCTTTACGTTCGAGTCCATGATCCTCCTGAGTGTGGAGTGACCTGCCCTCCGGAAATGCCATCCTCTCTCAAGAGCAAGGGCGAGCTTCTGGGCCATGATCTGCGGGTTCGAGGAGGATTCCCTGCACTCCTGGACCTCGATCTGGGGATTGTCGAATCCGTAATCCTCGGAGACCTTTCTGGTCAGGTCCTTGATCTTGGTCCCCTTCCTTCCGATCACCATTCCGGGCCTCTCGACAATGAGGGTGACCCTGGTCCCCATGGGGGTCCTCTGGATATCTATTCCGCCGAATCCGGCCATTTCCGTCTCCTTCATGAAGTATTCCTTGAGGAGGACCCTCCGGATGTTCTCTGATACGAATTTTCTCTCACTGGCCATCTTCTCCCTCCTTCTCTTCGAGGATCAATTCCAAATTCACCAGGTGATGGTCCCAATCGGTAGCCCTTCCATGAGCCCTGGGCATCCATCCGCGTACTATCCTGCCGCGGTGGGATACGAGGTGCTTGATATACAGGGCATCGGTATTTAGCCCGCTGTATTCCGCATTGGACTCGCAGTCTTCAAGGAGCTTCAGGATCACCTTGGCCGCCTTCTGGGGGTACCGTCCGGGACCGAATCCCTTGCCCTTTCTGTGACCTACCTTTCCGTTGTATTTCTTGAACGGGACCGGGGTCTTCAGCTCGATCACCTCATTGAGATAATCCTTGGCGCTCTGAAGCTGCATTCCCCTTATCTTGTTGCATATCTCCACGGAATGCTTCGGGGAGATATCAACCTCGATGACCTGGGCCCTTGCACTTATATCCGGATCCGAATCCATTGAGTATCTCATTCTATCTCCTCACTTCAGCGGCATGTATTTCGATGATCTGGTGGCGCCGACTCCGACACCTGTATGCTTGACCTGCGTTCTCGTCAATGCGAATTCCCCGAGCTGATGACCGATCATCTCGGGTATGATGGAAACGTCGACGTAGGATTTGCCGTTGTATACCGATATCTTCCTGCCAACCATCGAGGGTATTACGATTATCTCCCTAGCATGGGTTCTTATCTTCTCATCGTCCCTCTCTAGGTGGCGGAAAAAACGGGCGTTCTTTCCGACCATTCCCCTCTTTACGCTTCTTCTTGACCTTGCCGGGAGTAGTTCGAGGAACTCGTCCAGCGGCATCTCCTGAATCTCCTGGAGCGTCTTTCCGCGGTAGAGGAATTCCTTCTTCCTCTTGGCGGCAATACGGCCTTTGAGCTTTCTTGCCTTCCTCCTCGCGCTCTTTGCTGTTGCCGTCTGTCTTGCCATCTAACTACCTCCTCCTCTTGTTCTTGTTACCGTTCTTCTTGGGGCTCAACCTGCCCACTTTCCTTCCTGGAGGCGCATGCACGGACACCGTGCTGGGCCCCCCGACATGTTGATGGTTGCCTCCTCCGTGGGGATGGTTGGCGGAGTTCATCGCCACACCCGAGACAACCGGGAATATCGTGGCCTTGTTCTTCGTCGCATGGTATTTCTTTCCGGCCTTTGCGAACGGAAGGTCTGGTCTTCCACCTCCTCCCACCATCCCGATAACCGCCCTGCACTGGCCCGAGAGATTCTTGAACTGGCCGGAGGGCAGCTGAACCGTCACCTCCTTTCCCCTGGATACGACAACGGCCGATGTACCGCCGGCCCTCACGAATTTACCTCCGTCCATTGGCATAGATTCGATATTGAAAACCGGAGTTCCCTCCGGGATCCTGCTCAGGGGAAGTATGCTGCCTATCTTGAGCGGCGCATCCTCTCCCATCAACACATCGTCACCAACACGAAGTCCCTCAGGTGCGAGCATGAACCTTACCCTTCCGTCATTCCAGAGCGTTTTTGCCATGGGGGCGGAATGTCCAGGATCGTGAAGGAGGTCCACCACACGGCCCCTGCCCGATTTGATCTTCGGAAGGACCGAGGGGGTCAGATGTCTGTGGCTGGGAGATCGGTAAACGGTTGTTCCCTTTCCCCTCCGCCTGACGATGATTCTTTTTCCCATTATCATGCCTCCTTAGAATATTCCTATCCTCATGCCGATATCCTCGGCGTTGTAATCGTCCGTCAACTTGATTATTGCCTGTTTGCCGAAACGGCTGTGCTTGACGTTCACCGACTCCACCTTGACCTCGAACAGCTTCTCGAAGGCCCACCTTATCTGCGGTTTCGTCGATCCCTCCTTCACCACGAACATCAGGGAATTGTGGTTCTCCATGAGGTTCAGCGTCTTTTCCGTTACATACGGGTGAAGCAGTATATTATGAGGCGAATCCTTGATCATATCATTCACCTCCCATCCTGTCCAGTGCGTTCTTGGTGATCACAACGAGTCTGCCCGGATCACCTCCCGGAGCCAGGTGTTCGGTGTTCAAACCCTCCGGGGAGGTCGTATTGACCCCGGGAAGGTTCCTTGCACCTGTGATAACGGATGATCCGCCGGTGGCGACGATGAGTAGGGATCGGGGTTTCCTGTACCTCCTGCCCCTCATCTTTCCCCTGCCGGCTCTTACGTGTATCCCGTCATGGGCCCTCTTTAAGTCCTCGTCCAGTCCTATCCTCTCGAGGAAGGTCCTGACATCCCTCGCCTTGTCGAGGGATTCGAAATCCTCCGTAACGATCACGGGTAGGGTTATCCCTTCCTTGAACATGTGCCCGCGGGATCTGACGATCTCCTCATTCGAGGTGGCAGCCAGTGCGGAGGCTTTTGCCAGTCGCCTTTCCTTGATGTTGATCTTCTTATCGAAGGAATGCTCGGGTTTTGGAGGATGGGCCCTCCTGCCGCCAACGTTATTGGGCGATTCCGCGGCCCTCCTTCCCTGTTTCAACCTCTGAACACGGGCCACTCCCCTTCCCTTTCCCCAGGTTGATACGGCATGCCTCATCCCCGAGTTCTTCCGGGGCCCGTATCTCTGGCGCCTGTTTGCCTGAGCGGAAACAACGGACCTCCTGATGACATCAGGTCTGTAAGGGGTCTGAAACACCGCTGGGAGTTCCACTTTACCCTTGGTTTTTCCGTCGATCCCGTAAATGTTAACCGATCTGGAATCCGAGGCTGATTTTCCACCCTTGGTCATTGTTTTCTTTGATTGTACCATTCAAATCCACCTCACTTTCCCTGTTTCGAAGACGTGCTGACGAAGGTAAGGTCGGGGGCGTGAACGTCAACTCCACCTTTTCTTACCGGATCCCTGAACCGGATCAGCCTCTTCGTGCATCCCGGTATCGATCCGTGGATCAGGACGTAGCTTGTTTCGATATTTCCGTAATGAAGGAAACCTCCCTTGGGATTGACCTCGGATCCGTCCTTGCCGACCTTCAATATCCTTTTATTGTACTCTGTTCTCTTGTGATATCCCATCTGTCCGGAATTTGGAACGGTGCTCATGATCCAGCTGGGGTGCCACGGACCCTGGGTTCCGAGCATCCTCCTGTGCTTGGAGTTCTTGTGGGTCAGGAGTTTCACGCCGAACCTCTTGTTGAGGCCCTGAAATCCCTTGCCCTTTGTTACCGCAATGATGTCAACCATGGCCCCGTCGACATTGAAATCCGAGAACTGTATATCCTTTCCGAGCAGCCCCTTGGCGTATTTTATCCTCTCGGGTATCGTACCGCCGCCGATCCGGATCTCCATTATCTCCGGTTTCTTCTTGGGTATGCTCTTCACCTGAACCGGCATCGTGTGAACGATCAACCTGACCTCGTCCACTTCCTCGTCCTTCAATTTCTTGAGGTCCGGCTTCTCCCTCTTTGCGGGGACCGGAGCCTTTCGCAGAAGGTCCTTGTCGGTCTTATCCGCCCATACTTCGGTCTTGGTAGACAATCCATAAGGGCTGTCCTGATACAGCCTTATTCCAGCAACCTTCATTGGGGGCACCTCAACGACCGTCACCGGGATCTGTACTTCCTGTCCAGATGTAGTCGATGTCGGTCTGTAGTCCACCACGAAGGCGTGGGTCATACCTGCCTTATAGCCCGCGAAGCCCTGTATCTTGGGTTCCGACCCTCCCTCCGGCCATGATTTTATGTGGGGGGTCTCGCGCTTGACCCTCTTCCTAGGGCTAAACGCGACCGAACCTCTCCTTGGCTTGTGTGATTTCGCCATCTCATTCCTCCGAGATCTATTCGTTCCGCTACCTATGCACAAAGCACCTGTAACGCGGTGATGTATGCCTTTTCCACCGGTCCGACCGTTGCGATCTCAGCGGCGCAGAAGCAACCCATGGGGTTAGATTCGCCGCGGAACTGGGTCCATTTTTCTGGTTGCCCGGATCGTATGGCCGGAGGGCTCCTATATATATTAGGCGACGCGCCATATCAGAAGGGGTATATAAGAGTTTCTGACAAATACACGGGACCGCCAAGAAAAAACGGAAAAAACGGGGGTTTGACTCCCTGTAATAATGTCACTGCAGTACACCAAAATATCGAAAGGGATCGGATTCTATGCAATCTTCTGCTCGGCTTCAGACCGCCTTGCGGTCTCGTTGAGATCCTTGAGAAGAACCTCCATGTTCATGCCGTGGGCAGTGGCTCCCTGCTCCAAGGTCTCGTATTTTGCCAGAGCACATCCTAGGCACCCCATACCGTGGCTCATAAGGACCCGGGCTGTCTCGGGATATTTCTGAACGATATCGATGATGCCCATATCCTTCGTAATTAGATCAGCCATGAATGTTCACCTGATCGGGATTAAGCAGGTATTCTATAAATTTCCTTTCCCGGAAGATGCATCCCTGCGATGTGATAAAAGCAACTCTTTCGAGGCACGGGACGTGTAAATGTTATTTACTATGTTGCAATCTGATGATTGATAACGAGGTGAGGCATTGCCTGTCATCAACATGAGCATCACGGACCTTTCCAGGCTGGTGGGAGAAGATTTCAACCTCAAGGAGTTCACCGATAGGATACCCATGATCGGGGCCTCGGTCGAGAAGATCGAAGGGGACGAGATATCGGTGGAGTTCTTTCCCAACAGACCTGATCTTTTCTCCGTCGAAGGAGTCGCACGTGCCTACAGGAGATTCCAGAAAGGGTCCAAGAGGGATCTTTTCAAGAGGTTCTTCATAGAATCGGATACGGATATGGTCCTGAAAGTGGATCAGAATATCCAAGATATCAGACCGATAATAGGGGGAGCATACATCGAAGGCGTCGCACTGGATGAATATGCCCTGATATCGATCATGAACCTGCAGGAGAAGCTGCATCTTTCACTCGGAAGGAAGAGGAAGAAGGTTGCGATAGGGATCCACGACGCGGATCCGATCAAAGCTCCCTTCACCTACTGGGCATCGGATCCTGAGGAGGTATCTTTCGTTCCCCTTCAGAAGGAAGGTGAATGGAACCTTCGAAGGATCCTGAAGGAGCATGAGAAAGGGATCGATTATGCCTGGACCCTCGAGGATTTTGACAGATATCCGATGATAACGGATTCCGAGGATAACGTACTCTCCTTTCCACCTATCATAAACGGAGAGCTTACAAGAGTGACGACCGCTACAAAGAACATATTCGTGGACTGCACCGGAACCGATCTGAAAGCAGTCTCCCTGGCGGTTAATATCGTCTGCTCTCAGTTGGCCGACAGGGGAGGCAGGATCAGATCGATCAGGATCGATTACCCTGATACGGATTATTACAGGGACCTTAAACTGAGGTCGGAGAGATGGCCACGATACAGTTGGGCCAAACACTCATTGGATCTCGTATTCGCCAGATCATGGCTCGGCATCCACATACCGGAGAGGGACATCAAGGAGAGTCTTTACAGGATGGGGTACGAGGACATTCACATCGAGGATGACAGGATCAAATGCATAGTCCCCCCGTGGAGATCCGATCTTCTGCATCCGGCGGACATCGCAGAGGACATCGCCATCGGATACGGGTTCGAGAACTTCCCGGGTGCCAGGCCCCACGTTCACACAACCGGATCCGAGAGGAGGATCACGACCATGGGAAGGATCATCAAGGAGACCATGGTTGGCCTGGGATTTCTCGAGGTCAGGACGATCTCGCTTTCCAACGAGGATGACCAGTTCAGGCTGACGGGCAGGGTTGAACATCCACATGTCCGGATCATCAATCCCATAACCACGGAACACACCATGATGAGGATGTCGGCCCTGCCGACCCTCATGAACCTTCTCCATTCGAACAGGCATCGGGACCTGCCCCAGAAGATTTTCGAGGCGGCAGACGTGATGGTCGGTAATCTGAGCAGGGTGCTTCTTACCGGCGTATCCGCGGATAACAGGGCATCATACACCGAGATGAAGGGGACGGTTCAGAGGATCCTCTCCGACATAGGGGTGTCATATGTCATCGACTCGGCATCGGACCTGAAATTCTACATACCCGGCAGGGCGGCTGCGCTGATGGTCGAGATCCCGGACATCGAAGGATATGAAGGACCGTTCCCGGAATTGATAACAGGTAAGATGATACCCATCGGTCATTTCGGGGAGATGGATCCCTCCCTGATATCCGAGATGGAGCTCTCATCTCCCGTGACGGGATTCGAACTCGACCTCACTCTCATAACCGACCATCTCGTCGATATCTGAAATGGGGACGTCAACGTTCAGATCAAGGCATTCGAGTGTCGGGAAAATCTAAAGACATACTATCGCGTTGGAAGTCGGATCATCATGAATATTCACGGGAGCATTCTCGATCTCATTGGAAACACACCGATGATATATCTTGACCGTTTCGCCGGTGATCTCCCTGGCAGGGTAGCCGCCAAACTTGAGATGTTCAATCCCTACAGTTTGAAGGACCGGCCTGTTCTCAACATGATAAAAGCAGCCGAGGCGGACGGCCGGATCGGAAGGAATACGACTATAATAGAAGCCACCTCCGGAAATACCGGCCTTGCACTGGCTTTCATCTGCGCCATGAAGGGATACCCTCTCATAGTCTGCATGTCAGAGATCCAGACGGAGGAGAGAAAAAGACTTCTTCGAACCTTCGGGGCCAGACTCGAACTCACCCCGGCCTCCGAAGGGACCACGGGTGCGAAAAAGAGAGGGCTTCAGCTTCTCGAGGAGATCCCCGATTCATTCTATATAGAACAGCACGGAAATCCCGACAATCCGGCAGCTCACCGCAATACCACCGCCGTGGAGTTATGGAACGATACCGACGGAAAGATCGATATTTTCGTTTGCGCGCTCGGAACCACCGGAACGGCATCAGGAGTCCATGACGGGATCAAATACAGAAAGGAATCCTTCAGGATCATCGGGGTGGAACCTGAGATCGCACCGATGATATCGAAAGGAATCTTCCAACCCCACAGACAGGCCGGTACGAGTCCTGGATTCATACCGGGGATCCTCGACAGATCGAAGATCGACGAGATACGTACGGTCTCCGAGGAGGTTTCCTTCGAAACATGCCGGGAGCTTGCCCTCAAGGAAGGAATACTGGCGGGAATCACATCCGGGATGACCGCACATATAGCCAGGGAGCTGGCCCGTCATGAGGAAAATCGCGGTAAACTGATAGTATGCATGTTCGCCGATACCGGACAGCGCTACCTGTCGGTCAATGGCTTGTATTGAATATAAAATTCAATCACGCCGTTTGATCCGATCGTTGGTTGACAATCCGATCATTATATGATCTGATCAATTGCCCGATCATCCGCCTTTGCGCTGTTCGACGATATCCATCATCAGCGCTGCGGTCACGATCAGACGATTATCAACGGTGTTGCCCTGCTTAATATCCAGAAACCAGGTATCGCCGATAATCTGGAATTTCTGTCTGGCCAGGGCGAATTCCTGCCCGTTGTGCATGAACTCGTACTTCTTCGGTATGAACTGCAGCCAATCTATGAAACGTCTCATGACCGAAAGGAATCCTCCTTTCTCCTGAACCGTCCCAAGCTCGTTCTTGTTCACATCGAATATCTTCCAGGTATCACGGATGATGGACTTCAGCCCTTTACGGCCGACATAACCGACCTTCTGACCCGTGGTCGAGTCGGTTACAAGAAATGTTCCCGCCCAATCCAGCACCTGCTCCTGCTTGATCAGGAGCAGCTCGTTGGTCATGTTCTCATCGGTGTATATCCTGATATCTTCCTTGAGCTTGAAAATCTTCTGTTTGCAGAAACCGATCCCTTGCCCGCTGGAATTCTCGATGTAGTACTTTCTACCAATTGTCAATACTTTCTGCTTTATCACATAGTTATTGTAGTCCCATATCCCCAATTTCAACACCTCCCGCTTAAAACATATTTTTATTATAAGTTATTTGCTAAATTTATGACCGTTTTCCACAATATGGACCGTTCTGAGTTTTTTCTATAATCACCTAACTTTTGGGCATTTATTGAAATTATTCAGATACATATTGAAAATTGAAAGATGGTGCGGGTTTGCATCCGCCAATCCTCGGATGATCAGAAGTCCAAAGGACCATTATTCATCGGCAATTATCCTGGCGAACCCGAAATATTGATAAGACCGTGGTACATGGGTATCCGTGTAATTCGACCGATCCCCACCGGAGCGGTCCTTATCTCGTGGTGTTGTCGTATGAGAAGACATTTCATCGATCTGCTGCTTGCAGCGGTTTTGTTGACCGGGAGTGCTGTCCTTCTGATCCAGGATGAAAATGGATCGGTCTCCGCCGAAGATAAGGTGTTGATCTGGGACATTTGGGACACATATTCCGATAACGTCTGGATTGGTCCGGGTGATTCGTTTCATGTCATGATCGATTCCGCATCACACGGGATCATCGTCAAGGAACAGGAACCGCTCGCGGATGCCTGCTATGACGCATTGGAATCAATTCCCGTGTGGTTGCGATCCAACCTTACGTACAAATTCGGTCTTCTCCCTCAATCGGATCAGACAGCTCTCGCAAACCTGATAATCAATTCCCCGGATGAGCGTTTCGTGGATGAGATAGCCTTCTGCATCGCCCATTCATCCTTGGAAACGCTCAGGGACGATTACTTCTTTCCGGAGATTCTCACCCACAACGCGCGTCTTGTATACGATACGGATCAGTATCTCGATTACGTGGAGATCATCGAACTCGATGATCGTACCACACTGAGGTACAAATCCGAGGACAACTCTACATGGGACCTTCCCGCGGATCTCTACTACTGGTATGTGGTTCATCCCAAACTCGGAGACGAGCTTCCGACATACGTAGACCCGGATTACAACTATGTGACCGATCCACCTTTCGACAGGAATTACGGAACCCCCCCTCCGACCGGAAAATTCTGGAGGGACCGCTTCTTCAATCACAACAAGACAGGCCAGCCTCTCCTCAAAGACAGCCTGTCGAATGCAAATACCCTTCTCGACGGGATCAAGGCGATCAACGGTTGGATCAGCAGGTCCATGACTTTCACATCCGATAACGAAAGGCCCGTCCAGCCCGTTAGGATTTACGAGAAGGGCATCGGCAGATGCGGGGAGTATCAGGACATGAGATGCGCCGCCGCAAGAACCGCCTTGATCCCTGTGGTGCCGACCATGAACTCCGCGGAGGATCACGTATGGAACGAGTTCTGGGACGGGAGATGGATCCACTGGGACGGTACGATAGACAATCCGATGATGTACGAGAGGGGCTGGGGCAAGACCATTTCATCCGTATGGAACATGAGGCCGGACGGATATATCTGGTCGGTTACCGGAAAATACTCATCGACATGCACCCTCAAAGCAAGGGTGGTGGATTCCAACGGCCTTCCCGCAGACGGGGCCCTGGTTGCCATTGAAACGGAGAACTACTACCAGAACGATATCAAGACCACCACGATCTGGGATTCGGTAACCTATGACGGAAACATGTCCCTCGAGATAGGAGATGGAAGGAACTTCTGGGCCAGCGCAGAGGGGTACGATCTGGGATCGGACCCTCCTGGAATACTGGGGCCGGAACTCATCATATCCGACTCTGAGGAAGGGGAGGAATATGAGGTGCTGTTCGAGCTTCCCCAGTCAGCTCCATCGCTTCCGGTCATTCAGGAAAACGATATGCCCGATGTCGACGGAGGATACAGGATCGAGATCGAATACCGGGTTGTGAACAACATCCTTCGCGGAAGGAACAGAATGACCGGGGACCGCTACGATCTGTTCGGTGCGGAGGGAGATGTGGATTTCTTCATTGCAGACGATATGAATTTCAGGGCATACGAGAGAGGTTTGGGATTCAACGGTTATGAATTATCTGAAAGGAGCGGAAGCGGTGCCACGAAGTTCAATATCACGGAAGAGGGAGATTGGTACGGGGTATTATCCAATGAATTCTCCCAGTGGACGACCAAGATAGTGAACGTATCCGTGAAGGTCTACAGTTTCATGGAGGCGGAAATCACAGTCCCCTTCGAGAATGGATCGGTACATACCATCGGAGAGATCCTGGAGATCGGCGGAACCGCCAGGAGCCCGTGGGGTGTCGATACCGTTCGGGTGTCCTGGGTGGACGGGACGACCTGGAGCGAGGCGGCTGATACCTCGGGTAACGAACCGGCCTTCTCCACATGGAGATACGGCTTGGACACCGATGGACTGCCCCCGGGAGAGATCAATATATTTGTCATGGTGGACGACGGAATTCACATGGCGGTCATTGATCGGAGCGTCACATTGATGGATGTGACACCTCCCGAGATGGTTTTGGAAGGACCCATCGGCGAAACGGTGCTTGGACCCAGGGAAACCGTAAGGATCTGGGGTTCGGCGGGCGATGAAAACGGAATCCTTCGGATCGAATGCCGCATAGACGGCGACCTGGAAGGGAAGATCGAATATCAGCAGATAGAGGTTTCACGGGATTGGTCTTTCACTCTCGATTCGACCTTCATGGATCCTGGTGATCATGAGATCGAGATAACCGCTCTGGATACGAGTTATAATGAGAATTCGACGTCACTCCAGATCACGGTCGGAGAATCGATCCCTCCCAAGGTACGGATCGACGATCCCGAGGAGGGAACCCTTTACCGTCAGGGTGACACCATATCGATCTTCGGAAGGGTTACCGACAACGTCGGCGCGGAAAAACTCCGGGTATCCGTGGACGGGGGTTCCGAGAAGGATATGTCTGACGATCTGAAGGGCGAGCATTTCACCATCGAGGTCGAAACGGATCGGCTATCGGATGGATTTCACACGGCAATCGTAAGAGCTTTTGACAGGGATGGCAACCAGGGGGAGGACAGCATCGATTTCGAGATCGACGCAAGAGACCCCGTCATCGAACTGGAGGAAGATTATCTCGGTTACTACCACGCCGAGGGGGATCCCCTATCGATAATCGGAAGGATCATCGACGAGAGGGGTGTCGGATCGATATGGATCTCCGTCGATGGCGGACCGGATATCGACATGTCGAGCTACCTGCGTCATATAAGGTTCGACATGCCCGTTCCTGGTGCGGAATCCATGAGCAGCGGTTATCACTACATCGAGATACGGGCCACCGATCTCGTCGGGAACGATGATCGCATCTCCATCGACCTCAATGTGGACGGGGGGGAACCGGCTCTTTATCTCGAGGGAGTTCCCTCCGTTGTCATGAGGGGGGAGGAATTGACGATCACAGGTTACGTACTCGATCCTTCAGGCATCGATGACGCATATCTTCATGTTTCCGGATACGGCCGGATGGATATCCACCTTAAGGAGGACGGCTATTTCACGGTAGATCTCGACACAGGTCTGTTATCGGTCGGCGAGACAATCCTCACCCTGCATGCAGCGGATAGGGCGGGCAATACCGCCGCCGTCTCGGTCACTTTCCATTCCGTCGTAAGATCCACCGACACGGACGGCGATGGGATCCCGGACTGGTGGGAGTACATGTTTCCGGGGCTAGATCCCTTCGTATTCGATTCGGATGACGATCCCGACGGTGACGGATATTCTAACCTCCGGGAATATCTGGGGAGGGACGGAAAACCCGACATGGATGATTATTCGGATCCCACCGATCCCGATTCGAAACCGGTAGATCCATCCTCGGGAGCCTTGAGGATATTCAATATTCTCTATATTGTGATCCCGATAGTGATGGCGGTTCTGATCCTCGTCGGTGTGTTTCTCATCACGAGGATGCGGGGCGGGAAATCTTGAAGCGTCATAAATACCTCGTCTCAAAATTATATGAAATATTTTAACCGTGTCTGAGACATAGCGATCAATCGATTTCAATACCGTTTTTTCCACCAGCGTTGGAAATTGATATATCTTTTATAAATGGCATTCAAGTTCCCTTTCCATCATTTATACAATTTTCCGCCTTCATTTTTGTGTTATTGATAAATATATCGATCTTAATTAGCACAAAGTTTTTAATAATTATAAAAATCAGTTACAATCTTATTATTATATTAATCGACTCTGATGAGTCCCATTCAGCATATATGGATGGATGGATCATGAGGGAGGCTATTCGTTTATTCTCGTACGGTTTGGTACTCTGTTTTATTTCTCTGATTTTCTCTTCCAGCGGGGTATCAGCTGAATGTCCAGATGAATCTGCGGTACTCTTCAGTCATTCGGAATCGGATACACTTGAACCGGATCCGTTCCGCTACTTCACTGAAAATCTGGGTCAATGGGACGAGAGGGTCCTATTCCGGGCTCAAACCGAATTCGGATTCGCATACATCGGATCCGACGGGATCTACTATGATCTTCCGGGAGAGTCCCGCCTGATCAAAATCACTTTCCCCGATCGTTCATATGATCCTCCCGAAGGGGTATGCGATCTTGATTTCCCGACGAATTACCTAAAGGGAAACGACACCGAGAAATGGATCATCGGAGCCAGAAGTTACAGGTTCGTTATATTCGAGGATGTCTGGCCTGACATCGATATCAAGTATTACTTCCGGGGATCGGATCTCAAGTACGATGTTATCATCGGGGAGAGGGGCAATCCGGATAGGATACGATTTGATATCGAGGGTGCTGATGACATATCGGTGGAGGAGAAATGCCTCATCATCGGCTCCGGTGGAGTTGAATATCTGAGGGACGGAGGATTGAAGGCCTTTTCCGATTATCGATCCGATATTCCCGTGAAGTTCAGGAAGACGGGAAGATCGTCATATGGATTCGATATCAAGAAGGGGATCGGTGAGAGGATAACGATTGATCCGCTCGTATATTCCACGCTGATCGGAGGAAGCAGCTACACGTTACCAACGGATGTTGCCAAGGACGAAACTAACTGCACCTATCTGTACGGTCAGACCTTCGCACCTGATTTCCCGAATACGACCGGAGCCTACGATACCGAGTACAACGCTTCGGACCTTTACATAACCAAACTGAACAGCTCCGGAACCGGTCTGGTCTTCTCAACCTTTCTCGGAGGCTGGTACATGGACCTTGCCAAGAAGATCCTCGTTGATGAGGACCATGACGTATACGTATGCGGTGAGACCTACGGCAAGGATTTCCCTTCAACACCCGGAGTTGTCCAGGAAGAATACTACCTGGGAGCCGAGATCTTCATAACAAAATTAAACTCCTCGGGAGACAGTCTTCTTTACTCGACATTCATCGGAGGAGCATCAGGCGATTTCATTTATGACATGGAGGAGAATGACGGCAGGATCTATTTCGTCGGGGAAACCGATTCCAAGGACCTGATCGGAGCCCACGGCCCCCTTGGGGGAGTTCACGGGATCGCTTTTTTCTCCATCCTTGAAAGAGGCGGGGTTGCACTGGTCGATTCAGCGTTGTGGGACGGATACGAGAATGAATTCCCGGTCACACTCGAAATAGACATTGACGGAACGGTTGTGATAGGCGGATATACCTCCTCCATGGATTTCCCGATAACGCCCCATTCCTTCCAGTATCCCAAGACCCGATGGCGTCCTTACGGATTCATTATCAGGTACGATCCCAACGGAAACGGTACGATCTTCTCGAGCATTGTCGGGGAATGCTACGTCAATGATCTGAAGCTTGATGATAATTCGGATATCATTTTCTGCGGGAATACCTGGATGGTAGCAGGAACAAACGCAAGTTTTCCCCTGGTGGGCGATGGCTATTCCAAAACATTTACCGGATGGAGGGACGCCTACGCTGCAAAGCTCGAGGGCAACGGAAGCTACATGGAGTGGTCCACACTGATAGGGGGATCCGAGAACGATACGGCGGAAAATATACATATTGACAAGGCATCAAACGTATATCTCTACGGAGAAACGAATTCAGAAGATTTCCCCACGACCAGGGGCTGTCATAACAGCACTTTCTCCGGTGTCAAGGATACATTCATCGTCAAGTTCAATGATGTCGGATCAGATCTCCGATACTCGACATACCTTGGTACGGAAACTGAGGAGTGGGCCATATCCAGCTGCCTGGATTCAGTAAACAAGATCACGGTATTGGGGTATACCGGTTCCGCTGATTTTCCGGTTACCCCGAATTCTTTCAATACCTCATGGACCGGATACCCCGGTCTCTTTCTTTCGGTTCTGACCATACAAACCGCCCCCAGCGCTCCCCTGAACCTGACCAGTTTCGGCTGTGACGGAAACATTCTTCTCAACTGGGAAAGACCCGAAGATGATGGAAATTACAGAGATCTGTCATACATCGTTTATCGCTCGATCTATCCAGGCGCACCGGAGTTTTACAACGAAACCGGACACAACTTGACCTTCATCGATCTTAACGTGTCCTACGGCATTCCATACGCATATTGGGTGCGGGCAAGAAATCCCAGCGGATACGGTCCGCTGAGCAACTTGGCCGGGAACATATCATCTACCTTTCCGGACCCCCCCAAAAATGTCCGGGCTGAGGTTCGACTCAGGGATATCGAGATAACCTTCGAACCTCCGGATTTCAGCGGTGGAACCGAAATCATCTCATACTCCCTCTACCGGAACGGGCGGTATATCATCAATCTTACAGCAGAACAAAGCAGCATCATCGATGGAGAACTCCAACTGGGGACCCGATATGAATACAGAATGACATCATGGAATTTAAGAGGACAATCCAGTATGTCAGATCCGGCAACAGTTGTTTCAAAGGATATTCCATCGCCGCCGAGAAACCTTTCAGCCAGAGCTTGTAATGAGAATATCCATTTGAGATGGGAGGAACCGGAGTCATTCGGAGATGTCGATATCAGCCAATATAACATTTACAGGGGGCTGAGGTCCGAGAATCTATCCCTGTATTTCTCCACCGGTCCGGAGAACATGACGTTCATCGACGGTCAGCTGTTGAAGGGGAGGGATTATTACTATGCCGTGTCTGCGGTCAATCTCCTGGGCGAATCCGAAAGATCGGTGTCGGCAATCTCAATGCGTATTTCGAAACCGAGTCAACCTCTGAATATCAGGGCAAAAGGAGGAAACGGATACATAGAAATCGATTGGGAACAGCCCTTCGATATCGGCGGTTCCGAGATCGAACGGTATATGGTGTATCACGGGACGGATCGGTTAGATATGAGGCTTATGACGGCGATCCCGGGAAATATCACTTTTTACCGACATGACGGATTGGCTGATCGGGACATCCACTACTATTTCGTGTCGGCTGTCAACCTCATGGGGAGATCAAACAACAGCGATATTGTATACGGCCGGATCACAATTCCTCCGATCCCACCGATAAATATCATTCTCGAACCCGGGATCCTGTCGATTAAGATCTCCTGGGAGATCCCCAAGGACCTTGACCCGTATGATTTCAAGGGTTTCTCGATTTACCGTAGGAACATCGGAGAGGAAGCGGTTGAGATAGCTTCAATGGATCCCACCAGCAGTTCCTTTACAGACAGGGATCTTTCGCGCAAAACCGTCTATTATTATCATATGAGGACCATGGGGGAGCTTGAATACTCCGATCCCAGCTTCGAGGTCTCGGGTATCTGCATGTCCAATCCCGATCCGCCGACCTCGGTCATTGTAGAACCGATGGGAGCCGGATTATCGATATCATGGGATCCTCCGGATTTTGACGGGGGGTTGAATATCACTGGATATTCGATCTTCAGGACGGATCCCTTTGGAATGACCGGATTGCTGAGATCCGTCAACGGAAATGTTACCGAATACATCGATAACAATGTGCTGAACGGTCCCCTGTACTCATATTATCTCATCGCATCCAATATCGCCGGAAAATCGGAGGCCACTGTGAATGCCACTGGAAAAACCATGAAGACCCCGGACACTCCGGGCTCATTCCGGGCAAATGGTGTTGGTGACAGCGTTATCTTGACCTGGTCGTGGGAGGGTGAGGCATATCCTGAACTCAGGTTCAACATATACAGATCGGATAACAACGGCAATCTCGAGAAGATCGCAACCCTCGGAGAATTATCCAGGACCTTCGTGGACGAGAACGTTCATCTCGATCATATCTACAGATACTGCATAACGGCGGAGAACGATATTGGGGAGAGTGAGAAGAGCGGGGAAGTCGAGATCCAAATTCTCGGGACGGAAGAGATCAGTGATGAAAAGGAATTCAGCCCGACCCTGATCCTCTCCGGTTTTCTGATATTGTTGATCTTCATAACAATGATTTTACTTGTTGCGAACAGGAACAAGACCGATGAAGAGGATTTCATGAACTGGGAGGAGGAATGAAATATGAGACAAATACCCCGGATTAGGGTCATCCCATCCTCTCTCCTGTTTTTATTCTTCCTCGGTATCCTCTCTCCACTCGGTCCGACCGCATACCGGGAAAGTTCATATTCGGGATCACCACCGGAAAGTATCGATATGGAAGTAGCCAAATCCTCACGTTTCATCGAGAACCTCGGGCAATGGGACCGGTCAATAGACCTCATGGCGGAAACCCATTTCGGACACATAGCACTCGGTCGATCATCCTTGACCTTCGACATCAGGGATGAATCTCAGGGAGGGATCTCCAAAGGCTACATTCTAAGGTACGATATGATAGATTCTAACGGTATCAATCCCGAGGGATCGAAAAGGCTTCCGGGACATCACAACTATTACTACGGAGCTGAAGAGGAGGGGTGGTTTCAGGGTGCACGGAGCTTCGAAGGAGCGCTCTACGATAACATATGGGGAGGGATCGACCTCGATTTCTCCCTGGGAGGCGTGAATCCGAAGTACGAGTTCATATTGGAACCTTTCGCCGATCCTTCGGACATCAGGATCGGGATCAGCGGACACGAGACGCTCTCCGTGATCGGAGATTCACTCCGGATCGAACTCGAGAACGGTCTGTATGTTTACGACGACGGCTTGAAGGCCTACTATGCCGATGATCCAGCCCATGAGATCCCGGCCCGATTCAAAATCATCGACATCGGTACATTCTCGTTCGACCTGGACGAATACGACATCTCGAGATCCGTTGTGATCGATCCCATTCTCATCTATTCCACCTTCGCCGGCGGTACTGGACTTGAATCCTGGGGCATATCGACCCTGGATGAGGACGGCAACATATACATGGTCGGCTCCACATGGTCATCGGACTTCCCGACCACCCCGGGAGCATACTGCGAGACAGCCCAGCAGATGGAGGATGTTATCGTTTACAAAACCGACGAAACACTATCCAATTTGGTCTTCTCGACATACATCGGAGGAACCGATATGGACAGCGGCCGATCGATAGACCTATCCGGGGATGGAGACATTCTGATAGCGGGAATGACGTATTCGCAGGATTTCCCTACAACCGAAGGAGCCTACGATAGGTCTCTGTTCAAGAAAACATACGAACGCGACTGCGATCTATTTGTCCTGAGACTGAACAACACTGGATCGGATCTGATTTTTTCGACGTATGTAGGCGATTTCGGGAGCGAGAAAGATCCCAAAATCGCCGTGGATGAGGCGGGCAATTCGGTCATAACGGCAACTGTGTTCACCTCAAATTTCACTACCACTCCCGACGCGTATTCGGGTAACTTCAATGGATTGTCCGATCTCATCCTCTTCTCTATCAATCAAAACGGAACGAATATGACCTATTCCACATTCATAGGTGGAGAGGGGGCCGATGAGCAGGCTGACATGGTCCTCTATGGCGATCATCTTGCATATATTACGGGAAGAACCAATTCAACGGATTTCCCCACCACTGACGGTGCTTACGATACTTCGTACAATGTCAACAAAACCGATGAGAACCCGTTCGTCCTTTGCTTCAATCTATCGAGCGGCGACATGGAATTCTCGACATACGTGAGCATAGGTTCGGGAACCGCCATCGATCTGGACCAGGATCGGAACATATATCTGGGAGGCACCACGAGATCCAGGCATTTCAAAACCACATCGGGTTCGTTCCAGGAGGTTAAACCCGGAAATACGGACAGCTTCGTTTTGAAAATGGATCCCAATGCCACGGCTCTCCTCTATTCGACGTTCATCGGGGGAACTTCCGATGAACACATCCGTGATATCGATGTGAACGAAACGGGTTGTGCCTTCATTACCGGCATCACATTCTCACTCGATTTTCCTTGCACACCCGGATCATACGATTCCTCATATTCATCAAGGTGGGATACCTTCGTGACCGCAGTGACACCCGATGGAAGCGGTCTTCAGTACTCATCCTTCATTGGAAGCCAGAGCGATGATATGGCCTACTCTATCAATGTATGGAAAGAGAACAAAGCCTGCATTTCGGGTGTAACATATTCCTCGGGGTATCCGACCACATCAGGCAGCCTTCAAACGGTTTTCGGGGGTGTGATTGACCATTTCATATCTGTCATGAACTGTACCAAGATCTACCTGCCTCCTGAGGCACCGCTCAACCTTACCGGGATCTTGGTTGGCAATCAGGTACTTCTAGACTGGGAGGAACCGGAATGGGACGGGGACTCACCAGTACTCGGCTACAACATCTCCAGAGGGCTGGTTCCGGGT
Organism: Thermoplasmatota archaeon; assembly: GCA_049472195.1. GTDB lineage: Archaea > Thermoplasmatota > Penumbrarchaeia > Penumbrarchaeales > Penumbrarchaeaceae > JBLIRG01. The sequence continues at coordinate 6,161 of JBLIRG010000046.1, read as the reverse complement.
TCGGAGCTGACTATCGATTCGTCAGAGGATACTTGTTATACGGACAGCGAAATCGACGTGAACAACACTTACTATTATTATGTCAAGGCTTACAACCGGATCGGTACTTCCCAGAAATCAACAACGGTGAGAGTGGAAGAGAGGGAGGCGCCTGTATTTTGCGAGGATCTCACTCCCGATACCGCCGATCCCGGGATGGATCTCAGGTTTTCGGTGAAGGTCAGGGATAACGGACAGATTCGTTCCGTTCATCTCATCTATTCCGTCGACGGCGAACCGTCAATAAACACCACGATGATCTATCAAGGTGAAGATGTCTATGATTTCATCGTCACTCTTCCCGACAGGGAGTTCGATCTGGAATATCATTATCATGCGGTGGATTCCAAGAAGAACCGAAATTCAACCCTGATCGATGTGATCCCTGTCAGAGGAGATCATCTTCCCATTTTCTTTGATGATCTGACCCCATCCAAGGTCGACTCCCTTTCATCCGTGGAATTCAATGTAAGCATTGATGACAACTGGGGCATATCGGAGGCTTTCGTCGAATACTGGATAAATGACGGTTATCACAGGAATAGATCCATGGCTCAAGGGGATAATTGCAGTTATAAATACCGGATAACCGCCACAGGAGTTCCAGGTGATCGAATACGATATTTCTTCTCGGCTGTCGATGTTCACGGAAACTGGAACTCGACAATGAGCAATAGCATATTGATCGTAGATCACACATCCCCCATCCTCGCATCTGACTCTACCCTTGATCAGGGCACAACCGGGGATCCGTTCCTGTTCCTATTCGAGATCTTCGATGAGGACGGTCCGGGGGATCTGACATTGATCTACAGGATAGGAAGCGATGGCGATCAGTATATCGAAATCCCGTATTCAGGAGATTCCCGATATGAATACGAAATCACCCTGCCCCATACCCGGGAGGATCTGTCCTACAGGGTGATCGTACGGGACAGGTATGACAATATTTTAGAGACCGAATGGGTGACCGTCGAAATAATCGACAATGACAGACCGATCCTCCAAGGAGACGAAAGCGATTACACGGCGGTATCGGGATCCTATTTCAACATATCATGCTTGGCAACGGATAATATCGCAGTCGAGAGGCTGTGGGTTGAATACCGGATAAACAATGAGGAGAAGAAAGAGATGCAGCCGTCCGAAAGCGGTTCATTTTACAACGGATCCATATTGATCCCAAACGGAACGTTCGGATACATCGAGTATTCAATACGGATCGTCGATCCCGCTGGGAATATTTATGCGGGATCTCAAAATTCGATCTCCATAGTCGACGGCATTCCGCCGATGATCGATCCGATAGATGACCTCACAACATATGTCGGGCAGGAAGTTTCGATCGAGATCAGGGCATCGGATGATCACGGTATCAATACCATAACCTGGCACGGCCTTCCCGATGCCTGGACGGGGATCCGGTGGACTGGAAGTTTTCAGGTCCCCGGTACGAAACTGGTTGAGGTTAGGGTAGTGGACAACAGCGGCAATTCGGCTTCGATCGAGTTTACCATAGAGGTCCTTCCCGTTGACCATGACAAGGACGGGGACGGGCTTCCGGATCTGATCGAGGCGAGACTTTCGCTTTCACCTGACGATCCTTCGGACGCTCTCCTTGATCTGGACGGGGACGGACTTACCAATTTGATCGAATACCAGATGGGAACCTTGCCGGATTACATCGACTCCGACAACGACGGACTTCCCGATGGATGGGAACATCAATACGGCACGGATCCACTATCGCCTTCGGGTGATTATGACAAGGACGGCGACGGTTTCTCGAATCTCGAGGAATATGTCAAAGGAACCGATCCGAATGTCCCGGAGGAGATAGAGGAACAGGATCGAAAACTGGAGATCCGTTCGATAGACCTAGTTCTCATCGCTCTTTCGATCTTCTGTTTCGTGATCCTGCTGTTCATTGTTATGCGACGTATCAGGAGATCATAGAATAATCTTCTCCGCAGTATGATCTGAGAAGTCAAGATCAATCGACTGTACGGTATTCATTTTATTGAGGAATATACCCCTTTTTGAGATCGGTGTTGGGGTTATATATGGTCTACACCATAATGGATCGGTGCCATGTTCAGAATATGGAGAATTACCGATCGGACGACATCGATCAATCGAAAAGCAGTTCTGCATATCCAGGAGATGCTTCGACAGCAGTTCACCGATGAAAAAGAGGAGAATTTTCTCAAGATCTCCACATCTCTTCATGATCCGATAATCCGGAAATACAGGTCCATTATCTTTGTGGCTGAGGGATCCCATGGAGTTATCCAAGGAGCGGCGATCCTTCTCCATTTTCCAGATCATAGATTCTGCTATCTCGACTATATCTTCACTTCTCCGGGAAGAATGGGTCGGGGGATTGGCAGCGCTTTATACGAGAGGATCCGATATGAAGCAAGGTCCCTGAAATCCAAAGGGATTTTCCTTGAATGCCCCCAGGAGACACCCCAGGCTGAGCCGGACCAGGTTCTAAGAAAGGAGAACATTTCCCGTTTAAAATTCTACGAGCGATATGGAGCGAGACCTATAATAAATACAAAATATGAAACTCCTGTCAGGCCCGAAGATCGAAATCCTCCATATCTGCTATACGACGACGTAGGTCAGAACGGGAGATTGAGGAAGAAGAATGCCAGAGCCATCGTACGGGCCATCCTTGAGAGAAAATATCATAACATCTGTTCTCCGGAATATATCCAGATGGTTGTTTCATCCTTCGAGGACGATCCTGTCAGGATCCGCGAGCCAAAATATGTCAAAGGAACGGATTACATTTCCCTTAAAAGTGGAATTCCCGAAGACCTGCTGATCCGGCTTCTCGTAAACGATAAGCACGATATACATCATATCCGGGAAAAAGGATATGTCGAATCTCCGGTTAGGATAAGGTCCATTGTGAAAGGATTGGATGACAGCGGCCTTTTCATCAAAATACCCGTTGTAAAACATCGAGATTCCGAGATCCTCGAGATCCACGACAGGATATACGTCGATTTTTTCAAAACCGTCTGTGCCAGGCTCCCGGAGGGGGAATCTGTGTATCCCTATGTGTTCCCATTGAGGAACCATGCCCGCCCTCCAAAGGAACTACTCGTCCGGGCGGGTTATTTCTGTATCGATACCTTTACCCCCCTCAACAGGAATGCATACCTTGCTGCGAGGCGAGCGGTTGATTGTGCACTGACCGGAGCCGACCGGCTTGTGGAGGGCGAAATGCTTTCCTATGCTCTGGTTCGACCTCCGGGCCATCACGCTGGTAAAAACTATTTCGGCGGTTTCTGCTACTTCAACTCAAATGCAATAGCCGCAAACAGACTGTCCAGGGAGGGTAAGGTTGCCATCCTTGACATCGATTACCATCACGGGAACGGGCAGCAGGATATATTCTACGACAGAAGAGATGTCCTCACCGTCTCATTGCATGGTCATCCGAAGTTTACTTATCCATATTTTACGGGATTCAAAGAAGAAATCGGTGAAGCGGAAGGAAAAGGATACAATGTCAATATCCCGCTAAGGGAGCATCTTAACGTAGAAACGTACCGGGAAGCTTTGATCGATGCATTGCGTATAATAAAGAACTTCCAACCTGATCACCTGGTAGTTGCTTTTGGAATGGACACGGCAAAAGGGGATCCAACAGGGACCTGGGACCTTACCGTTAAGGATTTCAATATGAACGGCCGCCTGATCGGTTCTCTCGATCTGCCTACCCTGGTGGTCCAGGAGGGGGGATATCAAACGAGGATCCTTGGTTCCAATGCTAGGTCGTTTTTCAGAGGGCTCTTCGACAGCATGTCGCAATGAATAATGTTCCAAGTAATCGATACAAATAATCATCTCAACAGTTTTTTCCTACAGACCTGGCCACCACTCCCGTATCAATTTACAATTTAATGAAAAGGAAATGATGGACCGGTCGGGAGGGTATGAACTGTAATATGATTGACGATACCCAAGTTCATACCCCATCGTGAAATCAAAGATTTCACTGGCCTTGAAATTTACACTTTGTTCCAATTCCAAGACTGAGATGAAAAATGAATTACAAATTAGCAAATCCATTTTTCATCGTATCCAAACAATGTGGAGTTTCGAATCCGGTTTGTTTTCTGATTGACGGAAGGCTTCGAAACGGGATCATGGACCTTGGCCGCGGGGTAGGACATTGTCCGATTATTTTTCCAGGCCAAGGTATGACTAAAGGAGTATCTCATAATATTCTAATCACCTTTAGTCTACACGAGCAAACTGAAAGTTTGCGAGCATGATGAATTTTCGACGAAAATTCATCGCTGGACCGGTCCACGTTAATGAGTTATAAATTAGAATAGTGGACCGGTCGGGTTCTAAACCTATCATCTATCTTCATGAGACAGATATCCGAATATTCCTTGATTGCATGGTTATAACGAGATCAATACTTGATCAATTATCCCATTCGGCAGTCTCTTCCTTTTCCTCCTCCTCTTCCTCACCCTTCTTCTTTCTCGACTTCACGAATATGATAATACCGATGATGATCAGAAGGATCACCACAAGCAGGATCGATCCGATGATGATGAACAACAGGACCGAATCCAATCCCCCGTCATCGTCGTTCGACACACGGGGATCGGTACCCCCGAGGTATTCATCCAGATCGAGGATCCCGTCAAGATCCTCGTCGTTTTCCGCGGACGCGGTGAGCGGATCCAGATCATATCCGAACTCCCACCCGTCGGGCATGCCGTCACCATCGGTATCGGGATCGTTCATGTCGGTTCCTGCCGAGAACTCCTCAGCGTTGGTCATTCCATCATCGTCGGGATCGAGGGCGCCGTCAGTTTCATCATCAGGATCCATCCCCCGATCGATCTCGTCGAGATCGGGGATCCCGTCCTGATCCCTGTCCCGATCCCTGGAGAATACCGATATGGTGAAATCCTCCTCTGCCGAGTTCCCGCTGGGATCCGCAACCGTCAAGGTCATACTGTATATTCCGGTCTGTTCTATAACGGTCTTCAAACGTGATCCGGTTACCGCATCGGGCAGACCGGTCCATTCGTATCCGCTTACTGCAATATTGTCTGAGGCCGATCCCGTGAGATCGATCTCGTCTCCCAGGTAGATCTCGATGTCGTCGATGGGATCGATCGTCGGAGCGATGGTATCCGTGTATGAAATTGTGTATGAAGTGGAATTTTCGTTCCCAGAACCGTCAACGATACGGATAATTATACTCAGATCCTCCAGAGAATCGATCGGAAGCTCGATTTCGAATACATATGCCGATCCGGAGAGGGAAAGTTCCGCGTTCTCGTGATCGCCGGATCCGAACCAGTATTCCGCCGTCGCGTTGTCTATACCTATATTGTCCTCCCATTCAACCTCCAACACAACCGTATCGCCGGTTCCGTATTCCTCCGAATCGAATTCGGCTCTAATAAGGACCGGAGGGTCATTATCGATTATAGGGATCACGATCTCCGACGACCCGTTCCAATTACCGGAAGTGTCCATGAAAACGAATCTGTACTTCAGATCTCCCTGGGCGCCATCCGGTATCTGAACAGTTGCCGAGAATCCATCGGAGACCTCCATCGTCACATTGGTGCTTTCCCCTTCACCGATACTGTATACGACATGAACCGAGGATATCCCGATGTTGTCCCCTGCTTCCAAATCGAAGTTGAATACATCCCCGGTGAATGCCTCGTCATCAGAACTATCCCCTATCAGGAACGGCAGGTCGTTGTCGAGGATCGTCACCATGGTTTCGGTCGAGTTCGCCCAGTTTCCGTTAATATCGAAGGCGAAGAACTGATAGTAAATCGGATCAAGCGAATCACCCGGGATCACAATCGACAGGTAGTAATCAGTATCAAGGTCGAGGGATGCATTAACCGGATCTCCCGATCCGAACCGGTAAACCACATACGCACTGTTCATAGCTATGTTGTCTGCTATGGATACCATGAAAAGGAACGAGTCGCCCGTGAATCCGGTATCATCCGTCATGAATGACTGGAATTCGGGGCGGTCGTCATCCGATATCGAGATCGTGACTTCGGTGGACATATTGATGTTCCCGTGCAGGTCCATCAGGCGAATTATGT
>JBLIRG010000045.1:0-26058 GCA_049472195.1 Thermoplasmatota archaeon | reverse complement strand
GTTGACCTTGAGCGGGCGGCCCATGAACTCCTTTCCGTCGAGTTCATCAATGGCGGCCTTTCCCTCGTCATCGCTTGGCATCTCAACGAAGCCGAATCCCTTGGACCTGCCAGTAACCCTATCGACGATTATCTTCACGGAATCCACGGATCCGAATTCCTCGAAAGCCTGCTTAAGATCATTTTCCCCCGCATCGTAGGAGAGATTTCCAACATAGATATTCATTCTGACACCACCTATGTCCGGGCCCTGGCCTTGATTAACAGCCGCTGCCGGACAACGGGTAGAATCGGCTAAGTCCTTCTTGTATATAAGTTGATAGGACAGATTATTGATGAAAATCGGTATTTCAGAGGTATTTGTGCTATAATTCAGGTTTAATCGAGCAGCTGGTTTTGTGTCAGTCCAGTAAAAAAATGCATCCTATCTGTATTTCGTGTATCTCTCGAGGAGACGGCAAAGCTTACCGGCGATATCATCCGAGATCTGCTCCCTCTCTGCCATGTCGTTGATGTAATCCTTTGCCTCGGATATGGATCTCTGCGATGCTTTTGCTATTATGGTCGCTTTGAAAGAAGGGATCAGGTTCTCCTCGATGTCAGAACTGTCAACCAGTTCATTGAGATCGAATTTGAAATAGTCCAACCTTCTGATGTTCAGCATGGGTTTCCTGAGCCTTTCCCCCGGATTCGGCTTCCTGTTCATGGCGCCCTGTTTCTTGCCGCCGGAATATTTTTTTCTTGCCAAAATAATAACTCCGGCCATTTCTATATATCCAGAGTAAATATAATTTTTGACGGATTTCAGGCGTTTTCCGGAGCTTTCGTTATCAAAAGGTATATTCGTCCTCCAAGAAAATGTCCGAATCCCGATCATTGATCGATCCGGGGCAAACTTCCTTTCGGCTCGGATTATTTAGGTCGGGCTCTCCCGCGCAGCCGGTTTTACGTTGTTTTTGAGGTTAAAGTCCCGCGATGGAACAAAGGCCGGAAATTCCAATTTGCCATGGCGAGAGATATTTGGTAAAAATCTTTCATGCCTTTGGTCAAATGGCGGGAAGGAACTGATCGCAGTACCTTCTCGAGACCTCTGTCAGAAATTCAGCCTGGACAACGCTGTTTTTGTTCAATTTCTTGGTAGCCTGGGTATAAAGCGCCAGGGGTTCAGATATGTCCTGTCCAAGGTCCTTTCTTTTGTAAAGTTCGAACTTGCACTCCGTCATATACGACTCCACGCGGGTTTTTACATCATCCCTGGCCTTGATCGATGAAAAGTGGGATTCCACATCATTGTACAGGTCCAGGGCTTTTCTGTACCGCCCGAGTTCGATCATCTTTCTTATCAGGGGGATCCTTTTCTTCCTTATCATGTAGATGACGGGCTCGTCCCTGTACCGATCCAATATGGCCTCGAGTGCATCCCTGTGTACATCCGAGAAATTCCTGAGGTAGGTCAGGTCCTTGTTTATCTTCCCGGACATCTCCTTGTTCACCCGGTCAAGCTGTCTTATGCCTTCCAGGTAATTTTCTTCCTTGATCAGGTTCTTTGCCTTCCGAACCCTCCGCTCGAAATCTATGGTTTCGATGTTGAGGGCCCTCAGTTTTGAGATGTTCATCCTCGCATCCACAATCCCGCTTGCTATCCGTTTGGTTCTGGTCAGGGAAATTGCCTTGACGCTTTTACGCAGGGTATCGAGAAGTTCCTTTCCCTCGCTGCGCATAACAGTTACATCCCCGCCCTCGTATCTGGCCTTGATTGCGTCGAATTTCTCCCGGAACTCGGATATCTCCTCCATCTCCTTCGAGTATTCCACCATTTCCTCTAGCTGGGTGAAGGTTTCCTTTGCTTCCTTCTCCCATCTGGACAGCTCCAGCCCCTCCAGTGAGCTATCTATGTCTCCCCCGATGGTTATGACATCCTCGAACCTCTCCTGCTCGAAATATTCGTTCAAATAGTCAATCTTCCTCTTGATATCCGCGATACCGTAACCTGCCTGTATCAACCTGTCGACCCGGTTGTTCAATCTTATCTGAAGTTCCTGAGCGGTTGCGTAGAGCTGTTTTCGGGTCATTATCTCATCGAGAGCTTCCTGGGCTCTGCTCATCAACATCGTGGAGGAAGCTATCTCCCTCTTGTCGAGAAGATTCTCGGCCTTTACAAGGACACTCTCCAGATCTTCTGTGGACCTGGCGAAAAGTGGGATTTCCTTGACGCTCCTGATCTCCTTTCTCATAGCCGCAATACCCTCCCGGATCTCAATGCCCTCTGGCTCAGAGAATTCGAGTATCTTCGCGATCACCCTCTTGGCAAGGAGGTTTGCCCTCTCGAATTCGTCGACAAGATAGGACTTGACCGCCCGGTCGAAATCCTCCCTGATCTTGTCTACCGTCTCCTTGGGCAGATCCTTGCTTCCGCCGGAGATCTCCTCGACCATGCTTCTGGCCTTATCGATATTGGCCTGGGTCTGGGTATCGATGTTCTCCTGGATCATTCCCTTCAGATGTGTGATGATGCTGATCGAGATCTCGTTGGATTTATGGAAACGCTTCTCATCAAAGAGTTCCCTCGCTTCCATGATGGAATTCGAGAAATCGTCGAACTTATCCTGCGGTATCGAACTTGTTCTCATCAGTTTCTCAGCATGTTTCAGGGTGGAGGATGCCTTTTTCTGGAGCGAAGTGATCTCATCCTCCAGTTCGGGAACCAGGACCTTTGCGGCCTCCACCTCCTCCTTGATCGGAATATCCCCTCCGGATTCGGGTATCTTTTCCAGATCCCTTGGAATTTCAAGGACCGGATGGATTCTCTTTATTTCCGATTGAAGCTTCTCGTCATGCGGATTGAGCTGATATGCCATCTGGAGGATCTCGGTAACCTCCTTCATATTTCCCCGTTCCTTTTTGAACATGGCAAGTTTTAGAAGGTTCATGATCAGCTCCTGCTCGTCCACGATGTATGATCCCTCGACCTCCGGAGAATCCATGGTCTCGGCGTCCAACTCAACATCGGTATATGGGGAATCCGAGGTCAGGGAGAACTGGGCCTTATCATCCACGAGGGGGCCGTCCGTTATCATGGACAGGATGGCCTTCAAAGGTGAATCTCGTTTCTTTTCATCGGTTTTATCCGCTTCCTCGACAGTTTCTTCCGTTACAGCTGGAACATCCTCTTCCAGTTGAGGTGTGGTTTCCCCGGAAGGTGCGGTTTCCGCCGTTATGACGATATCCCCGGTGCTCGAGGGAGAATCAATCTGTTCGATTCGATCGATCGATTCCATTACCCCGTCGAATCTTCTCGACAGCGAATCGAAATCCTCCATCACATCGTCCTCAAGGGCGCTCTGTGCTCCCATGATCTTGTCCTTGAGTTCCTTGAGAAGATCCAGATCGTCCTGCTCGATTGCCGTGGAGTAATCTTCCGTGTCGATCGATTCATCATCGGTGGGGTTATCTTTCGGAGATTTCGAATCCCCGTCGCCGGATTCCTTTTCATCGGGCTTTTCCGCCCTGGTTTTGGGATCGGGTTCGGTATCAATTTGTGATTCCATCTCGGCTGCGTCCGGAACCTTCGATTTATCGTCGGCATCCCCGGTTCGATCGCTGCTCGATTCGGGATCGTGTTTCCCTTCCTGATCGGGATTGGACTTCCCATTGGAGTCAACCGTCGCTTTTTCGATCAATCCCATGCATTTGGGACACTCGCCATCAACTAGAGAACCACCGCATGCCTGGCATGTCTCGTCCGTCAATTACCTTCACCCACCCTGCTGTAAATAAACTTATTACTAGTATTTTCATTACCTTTCATTTAATATTTTCTGCATGATTTCTGGTGTATAGAAAACGGGATGGAAGCGGTCATTTGATAAATATGTCCATGCTGTCGCTCTTTACACTGCAGATATCCCTTCTAAGCCGGCCGATCTCCTTCCCCCCATGATAGACCGAAATGTCACCGTTCATGGACAAGGTAATCGATACGGTCTTGGAAACCTCCGTAATATACTTGGACGCTCTGGATCTTGTACCCGTTCCGCCACTGTCCCATGGCTTCTTCGCGGCGAATTCCCTGCCGCAGGTTGGATCATCCTTGACATGCACCATCCTGCCGGCAGAATGCGCATTGCCCCGCGAATCGATAACAATGGCCCCGTCGAGCTGTGAAAAAGCCTCGAAGGTTCTCTGCCTTTTCCCATCCATGATATTGACGTTCCTCCATCCCTTGAACGGATTGATGATCATGGGGGTTGTGTTCTTCTTCACACCCTCGATATCCCCGATGAGGAACATGGTGCCAACGGCCTTCCCCTCGTAACCTTTCAGCGACAAACCGGTCAGTATCTCAAGCGTACGTTCGACGATATGCAGATTCTTTTTCCCCCTCCTGCCAAGGGTATCGATGATCTCCTTGATACTGCCGTTCAGGCAAACGATCTGAACAAATTCCGAATGCCTTCCGGGGTTTTCTTTTTGTCCGGTACGTTTTTCCATCATGAATCAACCCTCCGACCTGCAGCACGATCAAGAAAAGAGAAGGTGTGGGGTTCGGAAAAGTGTGGGTGCGTCCGAACCCCTGTTCAGGCCTCTTCCGTTCCTTCGTCTTCCCCGTCCTCGGGGTATGTTTGATCGTGAAAAGTCGATGACAGAGGAGGTTGTTGGGCGGACTTCGGAGAAGAAGCAGAGACAACCGGCTTTGTGCCCTTAAGCCACTGCGCGGTTTCAACAAAGTTTCTGAGGCGCTGGCCTGAAACGAAATCGCTGAAAGACCTGTGGAAAAGCTCCCCGGCAGAATCGACGACTCCCAGCTCCAGGAGATCGCCGATCAGCGAAGCTTCATATCTCGTCAGCATCAGCCTCAAAACATGCGGCTCTCCGTCCGTTCTCCGTTCCTTAACGTAATTGATTACTGCTTCCCTTACACATTCGCTGATGGTCTTACCTTCGGACTCCGCAGATGCATGGAGTTCCGAAAGGAGTTCCGGTTCGAGTTTCACTGTTATCTTTGTTGAAAGTTTTGGCATGGTTCACCCTCGTGTTCGGATGTCCCGGTACAGGAAACAGACCACCCAGCCTCCCGCTTGTGCATCCCTTGGCTTCCCCTTTGGAAGAGTAGGGCAGACGTAAGTCCGACCTACGTCATACGTATGAGACTTTTCTTTATTAAATTTTACTCAAAATTCGATAAATACAGAACGAATTTTAAATGACATCGGGAAAAAAAAGGTATTTAGTCGGATCCGAGGGGAAAAACCGGGATACCGGCTATTTGATGAAGAGATGGTATTTCTGAGAGGTTTCTTCCATCTCATGAATGATCCTTTTTACCAGTAGCCTTTCGGGTTGGTGGATGGAAGACACCCTTTCGCCGAGATCCTCGAACGAGGAGAAAGGCCTCTTCTTTCTCTCCTCGATTATGTGCCACATGGTCTTTTTGCCGAGGCCTGGAAGAAGTTCAAGCATATGCAGTCTAGTGGAGATCGCCTGAGCGTCGTTGAAGAATCTGATGAACTTCTCCTGGTTCTTGTTGATGATGTCCTCTATGATGAACGGCAGTTCCGATTGAGCGGCGGCAGTGAGATCGGAGAAGTTCACCCTCCTCTTCACATGCAGGATCTTCTGCCTTTCTTCAAGGTTCTTTCCAATGTACACCCGTTCACCTATGTTGAGAGCTGCATTCGGATGAGGGGTAAGCTCCAGAAGTTTGAACTCGTTCTCCCCCAAACCGTATGCAAGGGGTTCCCTCTTGAAGGTCTTGCGTTCAGGGTGCCCCTGGGGTAGATAATCCAGAATGAAAACAAAATCCTCCAAGCGTCACCCTCCAAGATTTGGTTCAAATTGAGTACTTATCAACGATATCCAGTATGTTCTTCAACTCCTCGGGAGTAAGTGAGAACCTGTCTTTTGCAAAGATCGGTCTGAGCTCCATCTCGTCCCTTGGAACGATCTCGGATATCTTGTAAGCGTGATATTCGCTGACCCTTTCAATCTTCATCAGTTCCTTGATCATGCCCTCGGCCTTTTTAACATCGATCCGCTTGAAGTTGTCAACATGGTCGACGGTGGCCCGCTTCTCAAAGCTCAGCTCGTTGAACCTGTCCTTTTCTTCCTCCTCTCCTTCCTCGAGCGAGCCCTCGTTGGTGGTTGCCTCATCAACCTCGGGGCCCGTGTATATGACATTCGGTTTGTCCAGGGAAGATTCTAAAATGGCCTTAACCTCGGCGTGTGTCAGTAGCTTCTCTTCGTCCTCTATTTGGGTCATCTGCATTCCTCTTCGGTACAATTATCCTTCATTTTCTCGTATCTTCCCCTTAATCTGGTTATACTTATCATGTCTATTAAATATTTTTCCAAATGGAAAATTGACATCAGGGGATCGGGGAGGATATATGCAATTTTATTGTTCACCCCTTGACGGGTCTGAGATGTTCGGGCTTTATGATCAGATCCTTGTGGGACTTATGAAGCTCTATCCTTACCACATAGGAATCTCCCTGCTTGGCCACAACGGTGCCGTTCCTTCCGTGATATCTGTGATGAGGCTGTCCCTTCTGGGATGTCGGTTCAATAACGATATCGGCCTTATCCCCTATCTCGAACTGCTGGAGGAACCTCGTTACCGGTGGATTTCCCCTTTCCCTCGGATGTTTTTTGAACACCTGTCGGGTGTTTACCATAATTCCCTTAGACCTTCTTACCATGGGCATCACCCATTCAGCTCCTCGTCGTCATCGAGGACATCCAGTACATCGAGGTTTACCACCTCGATCGTGCGCTCAAGGAGAGATGACAGGGACGGATCCGTCCTTCCGTCATCGCCGTGCATAAGTTCCTTGATATAAAGACCCCCGTCCGCCAGCACATCGACCTCGACGTTTCCATCGGAAAGGATTTTATATGCAGCTTCGTGGACCTTTCTATCGCGAATCTTGTCCGATCTCCTGTGAACTACCCTCACAGGGGTCCTCTGATGTATGAGGCTTCGGCTCAGTAAAGAGATTCCATATTTAAGTTTTTCTTCATCCAGGTCACCTGAAATTCTGACAGTTGCGCGGTATCTCTTTCTGCCGCCCGCTTCTTTTACCCATGATATATCCTTTCGGAGAGCCCACCTTGCATCAGTTATCTGGACCTTATCGGCGCATTTCTGGTTTACAATATCCTGAATCAGATCAATGTCCAATTTCCTGATAGAGGGTTGACTGATCTCGAGAACGAAGGGCCTGCCCCTGCCGAGAGTTCTGACGTCAACGTCCTCACGGCCCTTGCCATGCAGCTTGAAGTTCGTTCCCTTGGCCATTTCCATGACCACCTGGCCTATCAGCTCCTCAACAGATATTTCATACATTCTCCCCTTGCCACCGCATTTCTCGCAACCCCTTCCGCGGCATCTCTTGCAGGGCCATCTGGTCTGAGGTATTCCCCTTACCATCTTTCTATATCGGGCGTAGATGAACAATGGCTTGATCTGGGTTTTGATCGTTCGGAATATCGGATCTATTATGAATGTCACCTCAGGATCTGTCTTATCAACTTCAGACTCCGGCCATACCTCTTGAAGCCTTTTTCCAACCAATCTGTTGATCTCCTCCTTGAGAGGTTCTGCCGCCTTCGGCTCAACGATGCCGAGAAGGATCTCCTCGCGGTGTATCATCGAGGGATCGAGGGATGTGCCGATCATGAACGTATCGAACTGAAGATCCCTGGCCGCGGTTATCACTTTATTCACGAGATCTTCGATCCGATCGAAGACGTCCTCGCACAGCCAGCAACGATCCTCGTCGAATGATACCTCCTTCCAGGGTAGTTCCATTGATAATCCATCGGTTCTGATCCATTCGTCTGGCTCGATGTTGTTCGTATCCGGCTTCTCCTTCAAGGTATTAGTATTCACGTGCACCGGTATTCGCCTGGATATATCTTCATCGGGGATTTCCGAATCGCCCGGATCATTTTCAACTGTCAGGGCGAGGACAATTCTCAAACTCCTTCCCCTTTCATCATTCGACAGACCGTAACCAGATTTGGCAAAGAACCTTCCGAGACAGTGATCGCAGATCGGATACTTCAGGGCGATGTGTGCTTTGCCCAGAATATCCGCTGCATTCATATCGATCCATTTGAAATCGTCCATCGGGCCGTCACCTTGGCAGAACCTACAACGGAGGCTGATATTTATTTATGGCCCCTTGGGAGGGGCATTAAATCGGGATGACAATTTTACTGAAGGATGAAAATGAGCAGAAATCCTATCTGGAATCCCATCAACATGAGATACATCTGTTTCCAGGCAGGTGAATTCTCGAAATGAATGTCTTCCTTGTCCCCTTCCTTGTAGAGAAGCCAGATAACCACTCCGGCCCAGAAGAAGAAAACAACCGACATGAATATGGTATAGGTGGGAAGGAGATCGAATATCCAGTACATGGCCATCATGATGAACGGTATTATGAAGAAAGGGGCCGAGAGAAGGATGGATTTCTTCTTTCCATAAACTATCGGCAGGGTTCTCATACCGAATTTGGCGTCCCCCTTGATATCTGTAAAATCTTTGGTGGTCGTCGATCCTATGAGAAAAACTGCCATTATGGAGCCCAACAGCCATGGAGTGGGATCTGATATATTTCCCGTTATGGACCAGGCTGCCACGAATCCCAGCATACCCCTTGGTATTGCGATACTTATGTTCGAGAGCCACAAACGCTTCTTCAATCTGAGCGGTGGAGCCGAATAGGCGATGGTTATGAGTATCAGTATTCCGACCATTATCAGAAAGGCCCTGTTCACCAAAGCAGCCCTCCAGAGCGTGAAAGCATATAGGAACAGCGATATCCACAATCCCTCCCTCGAACTCACGATTCCGGCCGGGATCGGTCTGTACGGCTTGTTGATGGCGTCAATCTTCCGGTCGTATACCTGGTTGAAAGAATTGGATGCGGCATTCAGGAATATCAACGCAGCAATTCCCGATATGAGCTTGTAGAATGGAAGATCGCTCCACGAGAAAAACGGAAAAGAAGCAGAAATATTCGGCCAGCCGATGGTGCCCTCGGCTATCATGGCGATCATCGCGCCTGAAAAACCGCCGATTGCCGGAGCGAGAAGGGTGAAGGGCCTAACGAGATCGATGAAGGCTCTGAATCGTTTAGGCACGTATTCCGTCTTCTCCCAGGGATCCTTCATGAAGACCTTTGCACACAAGTACGAATCACCAGTCAGGCCGCCGAAGCGGTATTTCCGATTTTATACTTTCTCTTTACCATGGAAGGTATCATCAAAAACCATATTTCGGGTGATGTCAGTTATGGATCGCATGGAATATCATTTTGCTGAGCTCGGCATCCGGTACAGGGAAACGGAGGGGGTTTATCCGGTCAGGGAGGATACATTATTGTTATTGGAAACGGTTTTCAGATCATTACGGAGGCCTTCCGGCAGGGTGATGGAAATGGGATGTGGAACCGGGCTTCTCTCCCTTGCACTATCAAGAAAAGGCTGGAAGGCAACTGCCGTTGACCGGGAACCGAGGGCGCTTCTGAATTTACGGCATAATCTCACCCGAAACGATCTGTCAGCGGATCTTTACCTGTCGGACCTGTTCGAAGGAATTCCCCGCCGCCTCCAAAACACCTATGACTTGATCTGTTTCAATCCTCCATATCTGAAGAGCGCGGGAGGTGGTAATGGTAGAAGGGAAGAACTTGCCCTCTCAGGAGGAAATTCAGGGTGTGATACGGCTCTGAGATTCATCTCCGATGGATATTATTTCCTGGCTCCCGGCGGAAAGATGATATTGCTGGCGTCCTCGACGTGGCCGGATAAATGGGACATTCATTGTCCATCGATTTTCGGTTCCAGGAGAGTCCTTGAAAGATCCGAGATAGAAGGAGAAAGGTTCGAGGTAATTGAGTATACCGGGATTTCCTGATATGGAGAAAAAATTCGTACGGCGAATTCCCTTTGATCGAATTCATCTTTACGATCCACTATTTTGTTATATACGTGAAACTCGATGTAGAACAGGATGATCATTGTCAAACTGGGAGGTTCGTTCGTCACATACAAGGGAGCGGATTCCACCATGCCAATGAGGTGGGACGAGTCTAATATCGATTACAGAATCCGGGAAGATCTGATCATCAAGGTAGCGAGAATTCTGAAATCCCAAATAAAAAATGGATTGATCCTGGTTCACGGCGGCGGTACTCACGGTCACAGGACCGTTGTAAGGTGGAGGTCCGGCATTGCCAGGGGTAATAAGATCATGATGCCCTGGGAGATCAAATGGAGGATGGTACAGCTCAGCGAGAGGGTAATCCGCCTTCTGGGAAAAGGTGGAATTCCCGCTGTTTCGATATCTCCCGGCGATCTGATCCTATCGGATCGAGGATTGATCAGATCCTTTGATGCAACAGCGATATCCAGATATCTGGAGAGGGGGGTCGTTCCCGTCCTGAGGGGCGATCTCGTGCCCGATACGTCGGAAGAATGGGCTGTCGTGTCTGGGGATGAAATGATATTCGAGATCGGCCGACTGTCCAAAGAGGGGGTTCTGCCGGAATTGGATCGGGTTATCCTTTGTATGAAGGAAGAGGGATATTACGAAGGTTTCGGAACAGACAATAAGAGAATCATATCCGAATTATCACCTGATCGATTTCATCGTGATGTTTCCGGTCGAGGAAGTACAGGTGATGGATCAGTGGACGTCAGTGGCGGTATATCAGGTAAGATCGCAATATCCCACAGGATCGCCTCATACGGTATTCCCGTCAATCTGATCGGGGGAGAAAACGTCCACATTGAGCTTGGGAATATCATAGGCGGGAAAAACGCCGGAACACTGGTGCTTCCTTTTGAAGGGAGCATTGATTGCAGATCTGGTGCCTGCCATTAATAATGGAGTGTGAGAATCGTGTTGGAGAAGAGGAAGAACGATCATATAGAGATATGCTTGAACAGGGAGGTTTCGGCCAATTACAATTACTGGGACGATATCATTCTTCTCCATCAGGCTTTTCCATCAACTGATCACGCCGACATTGAACTGGACTGCGATATTCTTGGAAAGAAGCTCAGTGCGCCCCTGATCCTCTCCGGAATGACCGGCGGATCGAAAAGAGCGGGTGAATTCAACCTGCTTTTGGCTAGGGCAGCTTCGGAATTCGGGATAGGGTTCGGGGTAGGTTCCCAGAGAGCTGGTCTTGAGGAGAAATCATTACGGTCCTCCTACAAGGTAGTCAAGGAATTCGACATTCCCCTGGTTCTCGGAAACATCGGAGTCCCCCAGCTTTCGAACCTGAACGCGGACGGATCGAGGAATGAGAATATCTACGGAGTTGAAAAATTCAGGGAAGCAGCAGCCATGGTGGATGCGGATGCCGTCTGCCTGCACCTGAACTACCTTCAGGAGGTTGTCCAACCTGAAGGTGAGACCAGGGTTACCGGAGTAATAGAAAACCTCAGGGAAGTATGCGGGGAGATCCAGATCGTGGGAAAGGAGACCGGTGCGGGCATTTCTCGGGAAGCCGCAAGGATCCTTATAAGCACGGGAGTCAAGGCTATCGACGTTGGGGGCCTTTCGGGTACTTCATTCTCCGCAGTGGAATCTTACCGCGGAAATGAGGAAGATGCTTTCGATATCCCAAGAAGGCTTGGGAAGACATTCTGGGATTGGGGTATTCCTACCCCTGTTTCCGTCAGATTAACGGCCTCCGATATTCCGGTCATTGCCACCGGAGGATTGAGAAACGGTCTGGACATTGCCAGATCAATGGCCCTTGGAGCAAGCTGCGGTGGAATGGCATATCATCTGCTTCGGGCCGCATCAAAAGGATACGACTATCTAAAAAATGAGATTGACATGATACTTATGGAACTCCGTGCGGCGGTATTTCTTTCGGGTGTTTCTCGTTCCTCTGAATTACACGGTATAGATCCAATAATAATCGGGAGAACGAAAGACATTCTGGATCAGCTAAAATAGAACGTTATTCCGATATTCGATAATCTTTCCAATATAAACGAAACCTTTAATAATAAATGGTCCGAATCTTAAGATATATAACGCTGAAAATGATAAAAAAACTGATTAACCTACGGAAAGGGATGCTGAATGGGAATACTAGATTGGCTGAGAGGAGGAAAACGAAAAGGCAGGTCGTCAACCTCCCGGCCCATCGACGATACCACATCATCGGAATCAACCGGGACGAAGATCGGTAAAGCCGAGCAAAGAATTCTCACCGATCTTCAGAAGGAATTGACCGCCGAAAAGGAGAAATCCCGCGATGCAGAACACCGTATCAAGGAGATGGAGGATAACTTCTCCACCATACAGGCCCAATGGGTCAAAATGATGGAGAAGCAGCAGGATGCCATCACCCGCCTCATGTCCGAAAAGGAAGAACCGGTCAAAAAAGAGAAGCTCGACGAAGCACCGGTAAGATCACCTCCGGCCGATATCGATGCAAAGGCCGTATCAAGGGAAATGGTATCCGGCGTTGTTTCGGACACGAAGCCAAGGAGAAAGAGATCCTTCACAAACGCGATCCTGAGTGAGAAGACCTTTCGAAATTTCGTTGTTGATGATTCCAACCGGTTTGCATACCTTGCCACCGAAGCAGTAGCTACCGGTGTCGGTAGGAAATACAATCCGCTTTTCGTATACGGGCCTCCGGGGGTTGGTAAGACCCATCTTCTGCATGCCCTGGCAAACAGTCTTGTTAACAAAGATCCAGATATCAACATACTGTATTCATCCACCGAGAGGTTCACGGATGAGCTTGTTGACGCTATCGAGAATGACGATATCCAGGGATTCCGATCCAGATACAGGGATCTGGATGTACTTCTCGTGGATGATATTCAGATGCTCTCGGGAAAGGAAACGACCCAGATGGAGTTCTTCAACATGTTCAATCACCTCTATCACAGGGAGAAACAGATAGTACTTTGTTCCGACAGGCCTCCGGCGGAGATAAAGGAACTTGAGAGCAGGCTTCGATCAAGGTTCGAGGGCGGACTGATCATCGATATCAAGGTCCCGACGTTCGAAGGCAGAAGGCAGATACTGTTCAACCTTTCACAGAAAGACGGTTTCTCATTATCTTCCGAGGTTCTGGATTACATGGCGTTCTACCTGGATTCCAATGTAAGGGAGCTTGAAGGCGGATTCAACCGGGTTACCGCCTATGCCTCGCTCATGAAGGAACCAATAACCGTCTCGCTGGTAAGGAAAGTGCTGGAAGGAGTGCTGCTCAAGAGGGAAAAGGGCAGGATAGCAGACACGGGCATGGAACCCGGACTTCTCGAATCCGATGAGAGCGCAATGACTCAGCATGCCCAAACGGTCACAAACATGGATCTGGAAGAAGAGACCGACCAGATCGAGAGGGAACTGCTTTCCGAATTGAGAAAACAGACCTCGTCGTGAAGGAAGCGGGATTATTCCCGTTTTTCCAGGTTTTACATGAATAAAAAATTTTATTAAACGGATTTCTCATCCAATATATTAAATAACAATATTCGGGATATAGTGGTTGGTGGGAAATATGGATGATTCAGGGGAAGACTATTCGATCGATTATGATTCGTATCCCATGTCGGGATCTTACTGGCCCAAAAGAGTGGCAGCATACTTTGTCGATCTTGCCATGGTGTTTTTCGTTCTGCTTCTTGTATTTCTGATAGGATTCTATGTTTCCGAAACGACTTTCACAGCCGTGGCCGCAGGAATTCTCATTCTGCTCACCGGGATTTTAACATGGATCCTCAAAGCCGGTCTTGAATATGCTAAGGAGACAACTCCCGGAAAATCATTTCTGGGCCTGACTGTGATAAGCGGGTACGGCAAGCCATCTTTCGGCGAACTCCTTCTGAGAAACCTGTCGATGTTCGTCATCATCATCGGATCGATCCTCGACATGCTCATAGGAATGTTCTCATCCGAAGACAGCAGGCAGAAGTTCCTTGACAGGAAAACGAACACGATGGTGGTGGAAGAGGTTGCCGTGGCCGAGGAGCTGCCCAGGAGAAGGTACGCGCCTCCTCCCGAAGCACCTCCGGAACCTCCCGAAAAGGTGAGGCTGGGATTCCCCGGCAGGGTGAAAACCGGCAACTGTCCAAGGTGCGGTGCTCCCTACAGGATTCTGGATCCCGGCGACGACAGTTTCTCCGGTCTGTGGAATTACAGGTGCACCTGGTGCAACCACAAGGTCTTCGAAAGGGAAAGAAGCTGATATGATATCGGATGATCACCCATCCCATGGGATAGTCTTTCGAGGTTTCAGATAACGATTAAGTATGGATATTTTCATTCCCCGATAATGAGCACGGCATGTGATCGGTGTAAAAAGAGGTCCGCCATATACATCAGGTACAGCGGTCAGCATCTGTGTGGGGATCACTTTTTGGACCTGCTCGGCAGGAGGGTGAGGAGGGAGGTCCGGGAGCAGGGCCTCCTCAATGGGAAAGGGATCATCGGTGCGGCTGTTTCAGGGGGAAAGGACAGCATTCTGATGCTCAGGCTCCTATCCGATATTCTGAAACCCATCAGGGATGTCCGGATTGTGGCCCTTACCGTTGACGAGGGTATAGCAGGATATCGTCCCCGATCGATCGAGATCTCCAGTGCAGTCTCAAGTGAATTGTCCATCGAACATCATGTGGATTCATTCGAAGGGCTCTTCGGATGGACACTGGATGAAACGATAGGGAGAATCGATATCGGTCCTTGTAGCATTTGCGGGGTACTTCGGAGGAAGGCCCTGAATCAAATGGCGGCCAGATACGGATGCGGAGCACTGGCGACGGGACACAATCTTGATGACACCGCCCAGACCGTTCTTATGAACGTTCTGACTGCGGATACTGCACGTTTGAAGAGACTTGGTCCTCACACGGATCCCATTCCCGGGTTAGTTCCCAGGTTCATGCCCTTGAGAACGACTCCCGAAAACGAGACGTATTTGGCCGCGTACCTCCTCGATCTACCCATTCACGATCAGGAATGTCCGTATTCGGCCTCGGCAAAGAGGGGACTTGCCAGGGATCTCCTACTTGAAGCCGAGGCCCACACTCCTGGAACCAGACACAGCCTGCTAAAATTTCAACGGGAGATATCATCTCATCTCCCCAGAGGAAGAGCGGATCTGGAAATGTGCGTTCGATGCGGGGACATCGTGATTTCCGCTATCGGGGTCGTATGCAGAGGATGTCAGATACTCGAAGGGATGGAGGACGGGGATGAGAAAGAGAAAGCTTGAGATGATACTTTCATCCCTATCGGATATCGAAGATCCACGAAGGGATCTCGAGCAGTATCCGACTCCCGTGGACCTGGTTTCCGACATTTTATTCGATGCTGCGGGTTCGGGGGATGTTGCGGGCAGAAAGGTGTCCGAACTCGGATGCGGAAACGGCCCGTTTTCCATAGGGGCATATCTGTTGGGAGCAGATGAGGTCATCGGTTATGACATCGATCCGAGATGCATAAGGGCTGCTCAGAGAAATGCTGATGATATAATGGATGGTCCCTTCTCATCGAATTTGACGGGAAGGATATACTTTCGGAAAGCGGATGTGGGGGATATCGATTTCAAACCCGAAAGAGTGCATACCGTATTCATGAATCCTCCGTTCGGATCCCAGAGAAAAGGTGCGGATAGACCTTTCATCGAAAAGGCCGTTTCAATGGCTGAAATCGTTTACTCCGTGCATAATGCCAATACAATTGATTTTCTGAGGAAGGAGATCGACAGAAAAGGCGGCACCATCCTGTCCGAGAAGGTTTATAAGATGAAACTTGATAACCGGTATCCCCATCACACCAAAGACAGGGTTTTCGTGGATGTCGCCGTTCTCAGGATAGGAGGGGAGTCGTATGATGAGCCCCGGAGGCTGGAAGATCCCAGGAGATAGACTCATGACCACCGAGGAGATGCTCGGGGGCAGGGATACGTTCGAGGAAGGAGGAATTATCTATTCAGCATCCGTGGGAAGGCTCGTCGTTGATCGAGAGGATATGAAAGTGGAGGTGGAATCCGGAGTGTCCGTGAACAGATTTCTGATGGGGGGGGACAAAATTCTGTGCAGGGTAACCGGCGTTTTCGGTGATCGGGCGGAACTCGGGGTCGTCTGTAAACTGGGATCCCCCAGGGAAATTGTGACCCCGCTCTCCTGCGAGATCAGGTTATCGGACGCTTCCGGGAAATATATTCCCCTCATGGAGGAGGCTGTCAGGAAAGGCGATATCATAATCGGGGATGTAATAAGGGGGCATCCCTCTGTGCTGATATCGCTGGTATCCGGCATTGGGGGAATTGTATATTCGTCATGCAAGGATTGCGGCGGCCCCCTCAATATCGTCGATAAGGGAAAAATCGGCTGTGACGAATGCGGTGATTCGAGGTACGGTAACATATCCGATCTTTATGGCAGTGGCGAATTGTACGATCTTCTACCATGGTAATCTTAAATAACCATAATTTCCTTTCCGAGTCCGGGTGGATTATTTGGCCTCGTCGGAGTTTGACAGAAGGATGACCCTGGGTGGCATGGCCTTTAAGAATCAGGACTATTTCAAGGCACTTGATGAGTACAACAAGGCGCTGAAGGAGAACGAGGACGATGCGGATGCCTGGTTCAACAAAGGATTGACACTTCAGAATCTTCTTCGCGAGGAGGAGTCGGTTGAAGCCTATAAACGTGCCATAAAGATCGATAAGAAGAGGGTGTCGTATTGGACCAACCTGGGTGCGGTCCTCGCCAGAATGAATGAACCGAAGGATGCCATGAGGTGTCTGGACAAGGCGACCGAACTGGATCCCAAGTGCGTTGATGCATGGTATAACAAAGGTGTTCTCCTGGCCAAATACGGCAGGATGGATGACGCCCTTGTCTGTTTCGACGCTGTGATCAAGATCGATCCCAACGATACGGAGACAATGTACAACAAAGGCGTCATTTTCGAGAAAAAAGGAGATAAACAGCAGGCAGATCACTGGTACGATCAGGCCCTTTCCCAGAAGGTGGAGGTTACCGACGATATGTATCAGAGATACAGCGTGGATGTATTCTCCATGTTCGATACAGACGAGGAGGGCAAGGAGATCGATGACATTGAATGGCTAGACAGGGGATCGAAATTCCAGCTCGACAACGACATAGACCGTGCAATTTTTTGCTACAATAAAGCCATCAAGATAAATCCCAAGAATCCCGATGCATGGTTCGCATACGGGAACGCCCTTCACCAGATGGGCCAGATGAATGAGAGTCTAGAATGTTACAAGAGATCGATCGAACTCCGGCCCAACAAATCCGAGACATGGTACAACATGGGCAATGTGTTTCTTGATCTGAAGCAGCTTCACAAGGCCATCGAGTGTTTTGATAAATCGCTCTCCCTCAAACCAGACAAGGTCGACGCGATGGCCAACAAAGGGACCGCACTGAAGAACCTTGGCAGAATCGAGGAAGCGATCGTATGTTATGAATACGTCATCGATAAGACGAAGGGAAAGAACGCACTCGCCTGGTTCAATCTCGGAAACGCCTACGATACTCTGGGCAAGTTCAGAAAAGCGTTGAACGCATTCGATAAGGCACTGGCCCTGGAGCCGAAGAATGCTGATTTCTGGTACAATAAAGGTGTTTTGCTGTACGAGAAGAACAGGCTAATAAGAGCCAAGGAAGCATTTGACAAGGCTCTTTCGATCAGACCTCGATTCAGAGAAGCGGCAATAGCAAGAGATGACATTCTGAAGGATCTCAGGGGCGGATGAGAAGGTTTTCCGGATCGAAACATTCGGAGGTCCGGGTTGCATCCCCCGATCTCAAGATTTTTTATCAATAGGACTAACCAAATGAAAAAATGGCCGGGTTGTTTCCCGGCTTATCATAAAATCAGCTCATTTTGAAAGCTTACCCTTCTTACCGCAGTTGGGACAGGTAATGGTTATTGGTCTCTCCGGAGATTCCACGGGTATCTTCCCCTTGCACTGCGGGCATCTGACCATCTTGGGTTTGTACCCCTCATCCTTCTTCTTGGCCTTTTTCTTGGGTTTGACGACCTCTTCTTCCTCCTCCTCCTCTTCCTCCTCATCGAGAACGACCGCCTTCTTCTTGGCCTTTTTCTTGGGTTTGACGACCTCTTCTTCCTCCTCCTCCTCCTCCTCTTCCTCCTCGGGTTCCTCTTTCTCCTTCTTGGCGGGCTTTTCCTCGGCTTCTTCCTTGGCCTTGGATTTCAGGTCATCGATGCTGGCCTCGAGGATCTCGATGGTATCCTTAAGCTTCCCGATCTCCTTCTCATGGTCCTTCAGGCTGATCATCTCTTCCCTGCCGGATTCGAAATCATCGATTTCCCTCTTAAGCTGCTTCTTCTCTTCCTTTACAGCCTTGAGATCGGCATCAAGCTCCTCTTCCTTGTCCAGAATTCGTGATTTCTCCCTCTCGAACAGTTTCTTATCGGCCTCCAGATCCTTTTTCTCGGCGATAAGTTCGTCCCTTTTCTTGTCCAGGTTCATCTGTTCTTCCCTGATATCATCCTTGGTCTTTTCGAGGTTCTTCTCGGTTTCCTTCAAAGCCATTTCTCTATCGTTAAGGCTGTTCTCCCAGTCGTCGAGCTTCTCCTTGCCCTTCTCGTATTCCCTGAAATCGGTTCTGAACTTGTTGTACCTTGCCTGGAATTCGTCCATCTGATCCTGAAACTCCTCCTGTTTCTGCTTGAATTCGTCGACATCCTTCTGGAAAATCTCCCTTTTCCTCTCCACGGCCTCGGTTTCCCTTTCCAGGAGGGCCTTTTCCTTCTCGAGCTTTGCCATTTTCTCCTCGAGGGATTCCTCTCTCTTCTGAAGGGCGTTCTTCTCCTCGTAGAACTGGGCTTCCCTGCCCTCCAATATCTCCCGGTCCTTCTCGACCTTCTTTCTCTCCCTCTCGATCTCTGCCCGCTGGGTGTCGAATGTCTCCTTCTCTTCTTCGATCTCCTTCTTTAGTTTGAGGAACTCATCGCGTTCCTTTTCGAGGGAATCGATTTCAGCGAGGAGATCCTCCCTCTTCTCCATAAGCTCCTTTCTTTCCTTGTTAATGGACTGCTCCCTGGACTCCAGCTCTTCCTTGTCATTCTGGATCTTCAGAAGGTTGGCCTTGACGAATTTCTCCATCATTCCGAGAAGTTTCTCGTCATCCTTGATGATATTTTCCCTTTTCTTGGAGAGATCATCGTACAATTTCTCGATGTCCCCCTTGAGGGAAATCGCTTTCTCGATCTCCTCGTTGACCTTGAATTTTGCGAGATCAAGTTCCTCACCCTTCTTTGCTTTCTCCTCGAGATGCTCCTCCATCTCCTCGAGTTCTTCCTCCTCTTCCTCGATGACTATTTTCTTGGAGGGTTTCACCTCGATCTCTTCCTCGTCATCCTCGAAGACGACCTTGGGGGCTTTCCTGCCCTTCCCCCTTTTCTTGCTTTTAACCGTTTCCTTTTCCTCTTCGGACCACTCGATCTTGGCCTTTCTTGGCATATTCAGTTCACCCCTTAGGTTTAAAAATGATACTCGAACTATGTTGAACGGGTTAATAACGATTTTTTTATATATAGTGTTTTGCAGTTTCGTCGCCGGATCATAGAATCACTAGATCCCGGTACAATATGAATTCACCCGACTGATGAAACAACTTTCGCCCGAAAATATTGCTTTTCCTCGGAAAGTATTTTCACTTATTAGATCATTGACCTAGATCGATACGGGGATAGAGATCCACCTATACAAGGGATGGTATACTGATGGATGGGACCGAGCCTATGGAAGAGGCCGGAGTGGTTGTCGGAAGCGACGATCTGAACACGGTTATTCTGGAGGATGAGGAAACACTCACCGTTTCATCGCCTCTCAGTCCTCTGATCGATATCAAGTCCGGATACGTGGTTCTTGGAAGAAGCGCATCCGCGAACAGGAAATGGGGAAAAAAAGGGACCCTCGAGGTCGGAGTTGTGGGAGAGCATCAGAATGTCGGAGAGGATCTGAGCGGGAGGAGGGTCCTCATTGATGCCGCATTTCCGCATATCGTATTCATCTGCGGGAAGAGGGGAAGCGGAAAATCCTATACCCTGGGCATATTGGCCGAGGAACTGGTCAAGACGTCCATAGGTGTTGGCGTTGTTCTGATCGATCCCATTGGAATATTCTGGTCATTGAAGAAGGAGAACGGGAACACCAAGGAGATCGAGATCCTGAAGAAATGGGGCTTCTCCTCGCATTCATTCCCCGAGGTAAAGGTACTGGTCCCGGGATCATCTGGATTGGATGTCTCGTTCGCCGTTGACGGACCGTACACCATCGGTGTTGGCGAGATGACAGAGGAGGATTGGTGCCAGGTATTCGATATAGACAGGTTCAAAACACAGGGCCTTCTGATAGGTACGGCCATGGATCAGGTAAAAAACGGGTATGCGGCGGTGCTCGAGGGAAAGATCGAAACAATACCCGGAAGGGGATCGACATTCTCGATAGGCGATCTGGTCCAGTGCATCAAGACGTCTCTGAATCTGACAAGCAAACAGAGCGGTTTTACACCCCAAACCAGAAGATCCATGATAGCGAGGTTCAATGCGGCCTCGAGCTGGGGAATATTCAGCGTGCAGGGGACCGCCCTTCGGGAGATCACCTCTTCGAACAGGATAACGGTGATCGATGTTTCGAATCCCAAGTTGGGGGATGCAAAGCGAAGCCTTATCACGGGAATAATCGCACGAAAGATACTCTCATCAAGGATATATTCGGCGAGAATGGAGGATAAGGGTGTAAATGAGGAAAGCGATCCCGAAATGATACCCGTAACCTGGCTGCTGATCGACGAAGCCCATGTGATCCTTCCCCACAACAGGCAGACCCCGGCAGCGGAAGCCCTCATAGAGTATGCCAAGCAGGGCAGAAGGCCCGGATGCGCGCTTATTCTGGCAACACAGAGGCCGGCATCGACGAATGATGATATACTTTCCCAGGTGGATCTTCTCATCGGGCACAATCTCGCTCTCGAAGACGATATGAGCGCACTCAGAAGGAGGGTCCCTGCAAAGCTTCCCGCAGAGTTCTCGAATTCCGATTTCATAAGGGCAATCCCCGTGGGCACGGCTATTATAGCCGATCAGAAGACGCAGCAGAGGTCATTTCTGCTGAAATTGAGGCCGAGGTTCTCGCATCATGCCGGAAGATCGGCAATGCCGAAGGCACTGTCCGAGAAGAAGATGGTGGATCCGGTCCCGATAACCGGAACGTACCAGGAAGTGGAATCACATCCCGTGGATCAACCCACGCCGATCCCGGGTTCGGATGCAGGAAAACAGATTGGTGTCGAATCCACCGCGGGGATAACTCCTGCCGATACCGTGTCCGGGGAAAACCTCAATGAAATCGAAACGGGGATCGAGGATGTAAAATGGGGTTCCTCGCTTCTGCTTCAGAATCATTCCATGGAGGAGGTGAGGGATGTTCTTACAGATCTTCCGGGTGGGACCAAATTCACGCTCTTTGCAAGAAATCACCCATCCCGGGTGCCGCTGCCTCCGGACATCGACCTGGAAACCGCTTACTGGCTCTCATCAACTCCGGGAGAGGGAGCAATAGCCCCGTCAGGCCTGCAGGAGATCTCCCTGGAGGCCGGCAAAGCCCTCAGGAAGCAGGAGCGTCATGTAATCCTGTTTGACGGTGTCGAATATCTCTACATGAATAACGGCCCCAATCCCGTACAAAAACTGTTCGAGAACCTGCACGAGAAGGTATTTCTCGGAAAACATTTGCTCGTGGTCCGAATCGAGGGAGGACTGGATGAGGACTTTCTCAATAGGTTGAAACTCGAGATGGATGTTGTCCTGACATCTTCCGCTGGGAAATCAGATAAGGAGAGAACAGCGGCAGATGATATAGAACCGGCGGAATCAACAGATTCTGATTTGAAGGCGGATGACCGGGACAAAAGAGCCAGCGGTGATTTTGAAGCCGTGGAAGGTCTTTCTCACGATGATCTTGTTCGAATGTGCGGAATACTTGACCTTCCCTCGGACGGAGAGGATCCGGATCTCATGAAGAGGATCCTGGATTACCAGTCAGTCATGGGGATTCAGGGAAAAAGAACGGATGGAACTCGAGGGATATCCAAGGACGAACTGGAATCCGCCGTGGACAATGCATCCAGGTACAAAAAGGAAAGAGCGAAGTTGGAGGATAGGATAAAGGAGCTCGAGGTGAAATTGCGGATCGTCGACGAGGTGCCCGACAAGAAGGAAACCAAGACCAGACCCCATAAGAAGAGAAAGAAAAAAAAGAAGAATATAATCCTTGAATGGGACGAGGATCAGGAAGGTTCGACAGAGCAGATCGAGAGGGCCCTGAAATCCATAATGACCGAGATAACGGGAATGAAGAAGGAATTGACCGAGAGAAAGGTACAGATGGATAGATCGAGGAATATCGAGATGGATCCCTCCGTATCCGATCTTCTTAACGGGATATCCAAGGAATCGGCGGAGAGCCTGGACAGATTGGATCGTCTCGAGGTTCAGCTGAAAGTGGACATGAGTGAGATCCGGGAGGAGATCGACGGTCTTCGTGTTAAAGGTGCGGAGAAGACCGTTCCCGAGGCTGTTGTGATGGACGAAACATCATCAGCCGGGAGTGCTGGACCATCGAATGTTGAGTCGTTACCTCCCTCATCGAAAAAGATAAGGGTTCCCAAAATGAAGGTGGTGAAAAAGGGAGCAGAATCGGTTGTCGTGAATCCCAGGATATCCACAAAGGATGCGACCGAAGCCGCGAAGAAGACTTTGAAGAGATCGTTCCTGCGGGGTCCAAGGGAGAGGATCGAAGAGGTTCTGCCAGTCTATATACCTGTTTATCGATGCCTCGTTTCATATCGAACGAAGCTGCTTCGTGACTGGAAGGACGGAGATATATTCATTGACGGACTAACCGGAGAGGTTCTTGAGGAAAAATGGAATGGCCTGAAAAGAAGCAGCGGGGTAGATCTGCTTTTAAAGATGACCCCTCTCGAGGCAAGGATCTTCGGAACCCTCGGAGGCAGGGGCCGGGAGGACACCTATATGTCCAGGAAGGCCGGGGTTGAACTGAAGAGCGTCAGGCGCGTAATGACAACACTTCAGAAAAAGGGAATCGTGAAGAAGGAGGTTCGCGAAGGAGGGATCAACGTATATTACAAGGCAGACAGCATGGAAATCCCGCAGTCCCCCTGGAAGAACGATTCAGGCATACATCCGATCTCAGCATTCGGGATTGAGGAGCCGTTTGCGGATCCTCTAATTCCTGAAAAACAGGTATCATCCATCATTTCGCTCTTATCTGGAAAGGTAAAACTGATGGAGATCGATATGGTCAGGTATCCTTACTTTGCCGTGAAGATAGCCGGAGAAGGTCGAATAAGATATGTGGCCGTTAACGGGGTCAGCGGAAAGGTCGACAAGGATATAACCCCGCTTATGAAAACCGTGATTTCCGGTCTGGAATACGCGAAATGATCATCCGATTTCAAACCGGGTTCGGAAATGGAAAATAATATATTCTAATATCCATTGGGTTCGACAGATATTATTCAGGTTGGTGAATTTTATTGGCCAAACGCAGAATAGTTAGACCGGAGATGGAGGAGGAAGAGGAGAAGGAGTCGAAACCAGCGTTCGTTCCTCCTGAATTCGATGAGACTGAATTCCTGCAGACGGAGAATCGAAATGCCAAGATGATATATCTGTCACTTGCCGTTGCTGTCGTAGCCGGACTGGTATCCTTCGGTCTGATGAAACTTGTATATCTCATATCCGGCGATGGAAACCTTCATTTCATGCTGCCTGTTGGTATCCCTCTCATCTTCTTCGGCCTGGTCATCTATCTTTTCAGAAGGCTGGGAATTGACATCTCCAATCTGGACTGGAAGAAATGGGCGGAAAACGGATTCATGTACTTCGCCACCTGGGCAGCGATCTGGATTATATCAATGAATCCCCCCTTTTCGGATTTCTCGGATCCTGTTATTGGGGATTTCATTGTGAAAACCATAGATCACAACAACGAAGAAAGATATTACGTGAACGTGACACCCACCGAGATAATGGACGTATCCTCGGTTGAGGTGTTCACCATAATCACGGATAACTACAGAATTGACGACCGGATCTTCACGGTGTATCGTATGGTGGACGGATCGGAACAGACGATTTATCGTATGAAGAACGGTAAGGTCGACGATATCCAGGGAGTCCCTGATTACAACATAACTGTCGGCAGGGTCAAGGACAATACTACATTTACCATCGAAAGGGATGATTCGGAAATCATCAAAAACTCTGATTCCTGGTTCGGAAACGATTACGGACACTGGAAGGGTAATCTATGGATCATCAGTTTTGAGGATCTGACGGGTGTCCCGGAGACCACGGAATTCCGAATCGAGGTGAGGGTCACGGATAGGTCCGGCAACGAATCCACTCTTGATCAATATTTCAGCTACATTCCGTAAACGAAAATGCCTGAAGATTCCCTGTTGGCCCAATATATATCTCAATTCATTTCCGGACCAGTATCCCGATATGTTCATTGAGATCAATTATTATGTCATTTCCTGCTATTGTGCGATAATTTCCCGCAAGGTATTATATCTGAAACGGGATATTGGAAATATCCAGACGTTATCCAGGGGTTCTTCATAATGAAAAAGAAAAGCAAGCCTTTGGCCTTCGATGATGACGACGAGGACTGGGAGTTGGATGATGAGGAGGAGATCGACGATATCATCGATGATGATGACGAGGAACTCGATGAGGAGGAGGAGGAGTCTCCCCGTAGGAAGAGACGATCCGCCGCAAATTTCAAGAAGGTGAAGAAACCCAAAAAAAAGGGTGGTCCAGTAGTGACCACATTCAAGTGGGCTGCGAGGGTGTTGATAGTATTCGGGGTCGTGCTTTTGCTTTTTCTGCCCGGATCCGGAATGGATGACGTCCGGGATGATATCGGCCTTGAAACCTTGAAGAACCTCGTTCGGCCGTTCCGTAGATTTCCCGAATGGACGAACGTCAGCATGAGGGTAAACTACGACCTGGTGATACAGGGTGGAAAGGCTCAGGAGGTTACCCTAAAGGTGGCTCCCCCATTCGATATCAGGGGCAACCAGAGCAGCGATTTCATAATTCAGGATGTGTATGAGGTCGATCTGGTTAGACAGCCCGACGGACCGACATACGATTTCAACACGGATAAGAACACGATGACATACTGGCAGATCATCAACGACAGAGGTCAATTCAATTTTTCCGCCACTTACTCTCTGAAACTGTACACCTACCAGTGGGACATAACAGAGGAGGATTCGGGAACAGTTGATCAGATCCCCATGGATTACAAGATGAGATATCTGGATGACGAGTGGATGGTCAGGGATTCGGAAGGAAATCATATCGACCATAATCAGGACGGATATCTCGATTTCAGATATCACCCCTCTCATCCGGATATAAACCGCACGGCCCATGAGATCGTCGACGGGGAAACAAATGTAGTCGGGATGATATCATCCATCTACGATTGGATTCAGGAAAACCTTCATTACCCCGATGAGGAGGAAAGAGATCGTGACATCAACATCTACGGGGAATGGCCGAAATATCCGACGGGATGCATGGCCGACGGGTTCGGGGACTGCGACGATCAGTCCCTTCTGATGGCCTCCCTTTGCAGAGCCGTGGGAATTCCTGCATGGCTTGAGATTGGATATCTTTACGATCCCGTATACAGATCCTGGGGAGGCCACGGGTGGTTCAACGTGGCGATACCTGTCAAAACCGACCAGGGAATACAGATTATAAGGGCTCCCATAGACCCGGTAAACAAGGAATTCCTTTTCCGGGATCCCTACAGGATAACCGACTGGATAGATACGGGTCTCCCCATCACCGTTGACGGGGAGACGATGTTCAACCTGGACTATTACTACAATTACTATTCGGACAGGAAGAGCAACTATGTTTCCGTTGAGAAAAGCGTGACGTACGAATCCCTGATGT
>JBLIRG010000044.1:0-27043 GCA_049472195.1 Thermoplasmatota archaeon | reverse complement strand
GGTGATTTCGCCATTATTACTTAAACCTTGCGAGATCAAAATCCGCTCCTCCTTGGTGATCAATATGACGCCACGAAACAAATCCTGACATGGGCGTCAGGTCTTCGGAAAATCTGATGAGCCATCAAACAACTGGTGATTTTCCGGATCTCCAACTTTTCAATTTATATTAAAAAAACAGCCAAAGTTGGAGAAGTCGCTATACCTCTAAGCCACAGTGGCATGATCGGTTTGGGATGCGGTGATTTCGCCATTATTACTTAAACCTTGCGAGATCAAAATCCGCTCCTCATTGGTGATCAGTATGACGCCACGAAACAAATCCTGACGTGGGCGTCAGGTCCATTAAGAACAAATATCAGATCGGATTCACGGGCCTTCCGTAGAAGATCAGGTTGAGGACCTGGAGAAATACCACTGCTCCGATGAACGCGATCATGCCCCAGAGAATGGAGATCGGGAGACCGGGCATGACGCTGTCCCGATCCAGGAACCCCAGGGTATGCTTCAATCCCAGAAGTATTGCTGAGATAACCATTGCGGTGAGGATCAGGGCGAGAATCTCGCCGAGGACCGGGACGTAGAAGTCCATCCAGGGGATCTTCAGCATGAACCAGGTGAACGATGTCGAGGCAAGCAGGGAGAAGAAGATGAAATCACCGATCCCCAGGGAGTAATGCTTTCCCTCGAAGAGGCCGTAGGATGTGATGTCCTCGCCGCTCTCGATCCTGAGAAGGTTCAGCTTCTTCCTCGGTTTCCGGACCGAGGCCGGCATGACGGGGGGAGAGGGCTGAACCTGACCGGACCGCGCGGCAGGAGGAGGGGCGGCTGATACCGAAACCGATCTCTTCTGCTCCAGCCTCTCCTCCTTCCGGTGCTCCTCCGACAGATGGACCATCTTCTTGATTATCCCCCTCTTGGCCGCCCACAGATCCCACAGAGAAACACCGATCAAAAGGAACACGACAAGCCATATGGGAAGCACTATCGCGAGGAACGGGCCCAGGAAAATCGAGAAAGCGATGAGGGCGGGATTCTTTCTCTTGGGTATCAGGGATTTGAAGATCATGTTGTAAGTGATCAGCGCTCCGATGATCACGCCGGACAGCATGATCAACAGGTAATATGGTGTACCGAGCTTCACCTCGATCCCGAACACCCCGTCGAGGAACGCCCTCATGAAGTAACCGTATATCATTATGGAGAGGGATGAGCATAAGCCCAGTGCAACGGCGAAGAATATCTTCAGCGTGTTCTTCTTCTTGTATTTGAATAGGAAGAATATCCCGAACCCCGCGATAATGGCGACCCCGACCATCAATCCCGCGTTGATCACATACGTCAGAATTGCTCCTTTCGGGGTCTGCTGAACGATCTCCTGCTCCCCTCCCGTGGAATTGGTTAGATTCACCTTCTCGGTGGTATCGTCGAAATTATCATCTATAACCTGATCCGGTATGATCGTGACCGATATCGACTTACCGCCGCTGGTCCCCTTGAATATTGAGGTGGAATCCACCACGTCATCCGCCATCTCCCTGGCGTCGCTGAAATCCTGGTATAGGGTCACGTAAACGACCGGTATCGACAGTATCAGGACGAGGATGACCGGAGGGAACATGGTCAGCTTCTTGTTCTTCATCGTTGGTCCACCCTGCATACAGGTTATTATAGTTATTGATATCATGATCAAATTATCCCCGAATTTGCAGATTTCTGCCTTGTTCCGGAAGGGACCGTTTAATAAGGTTTGTCTGGATAATCTATTAATAACAGGTCATTTGTCGGCTTACCAGATGGATCCTCGACTGGCGGGAACGATTGCCTTTCTCGTGGGCATAATCACATCATTCGGTCTGCTGTGGGCAATTACCGACAGGTTTCATAAGAAGATCAACGAGAAGGACACCATGATGTCCTTCATAATCGGACTGTTTGCGGGCATCGTCGTTGTGATCGGGCACCTGTACATAATCTCCTACGGGGATCTCGGGATCGTCATCATATCCTCATTCATACTCGCCCTGGGGGAACTGCTCCTATACCACATCTACCTGAACCGCAGGAAGTTTCGGGGCAGGAGCGATCTTCGGTTCATCGGCATCGGATTCTCACTCGGAATCGCCGGCATGTACATCCTGTTCATAATCGGACATGTTTTCAACAACAGCGGGAGCATAGGCCCCGAACTGCTCCTGGGCCTTGCTCTGTTCTGCTTCGCAGTATCGATAATGAGGATCTCGTCGGTACTCCTTCTGTCCAGGGGAGAGAGATCCGGAAAGATAGACAGAAAACTGATCGTGCATGCTTTCGTGGGAGCCGCCCTTCTCGGAATGTTCAACCTTCTGGGATTTACCTATCTGATCTTCGACTTCCTCTGGACGTTCGCACTCCTCGTCGTCCTGATGTCCCTTCTGTCCCTTGCTATCCTCTTCAAGGATCTCTACAGGCTTCCCGACCTCTCCGAAGAGGATCGGGAGGATCAAGACGATTGAATGACCCCTGTTTTCACCGCGAGCCTCTCTGCGGCCACCTCCGTCAAACCGTCGCCGAGTATGGTGTATCTCTCCGGTCTGATCTCCCGGGCCCTGATGAGGGCTTCGATGATGTCGCTGTCGCTTACGCCCAGCTCCTCCGCGGTCGTAGGCGCCCCGAGGATACGCAGGGAATCGCGGATCCCTTCCCAGTTCCCCCCGTGCAGGTACATCATCATTATGGTGCCGACCCCGCACTCATTTCCGTGAAGCGGAGGTTTTTCGGCGATCATGTCGAGAGCATGAGCGAACATGTGCTCCGACCCGCTTGCGGGTCTTGTGGATCCGGCAATGGACATTGCGACCGAGGAACTAACTAGTGCCTTCACGACGATCCTTACGGATTCCTCCAGATGCGGTTTGATCAGAGGAGCCCTCTGGATGATCAATTTCGCCGTCATCTCAGAAAGCGCCGCGGCGTACTCGGAGAACCTCACCCCCTTCAACCTGGAAGCCAGTTTCCAGTCCAGGACGGCAGTGTAGTTCGATACTATATCGGCGCATCCCGATACGAGAAGCTCCTTCGGGGACTTGGATATTATCTCGGTATCTGCGATGACCATGAAGGGGGGAGAGGCGGGTACGGACTTCTTTCTCCCGTCCATCTCGATGGATGCCCTCGATGATGCGATCCCGTCATGGGAGGCGGCGGTGGGGACGGATATGAAATCCCGATCATGATGGGTTGCCACGTACTTGGCCACGTCAATCGGCCTTCCTCCCCCAACTCCAAGGAGAAAATGGTCCTTGTCGATATTGGTGCTCTCCATAACGTTCTTCACCGATTCGTCGGTGGCGCCGAAGATCTCGACGATCTGCGTCTCGTACCCCTCCCCCTCAAGCGAAGCTTGAACCCGATCCCCTGCGATCTTCCGGGTGATGTGGTCGCACACGATTATTCCCCTGCCCTTAAGGTGATACCTCCTGCAGAGCGCTCCGGTCTCATCTACCGCTCCGGTCTTGATCCTGATGGAACGGGGAAGTTCCATGAGCGGATTCGAGGAATCATATATCAGATTCAATTTCATCACCCGATGTGCTGCAACCGGGAATATCCCTGAAACCTTTATATTTTATCTGTGATATGCGAAGCTGATATCAATGTTCGAGGTTGCCGACCTGCTGTTCGATCGAAAGAAGGAATATCATCTCTCGATCGTCGTATCCGACGAGGCCGATTTCATATCGGAAGTGATGGAAAAGGTCCAGTCGGAGAAGACCATTGTACTCACTTCCCGGGGAAAGGAGGTGAACGTCAGGGAGGGGGTCATATATTACACATACAGCAGGAATATCGAGAACTCGATATACTTCATGAACTTCATCGAGAGGCTCATCTTCAGGATCTTCCTCGGGGGTTACATCAGCGAGGAGATGGACGTGCTCCTCGTATCGGACTACCCCTTCCGATTCCTACTGGAATTCAACTCATCCGCGATGCCGTTCTACAGGGTGATGAACGAGCTTTCCGGCATCGTCGACAAGGAGGTGATCGAATCCCTTCTGAAGATCCTGTTCGAGATACACCTCGAGGGGAGGGAGGGAAAACACATCGGCGCTCTCTTCATCATCGGCGATACCGAAAAGGTCCTGGAGAGATCAAAACAGCTGGTGGTCAATCCGTACCACGGCCAGGATGAGGCCACGAGAATGCTCCTCAACCAGGAGAACTGGGAATCGGTGAAGGAGTTCGCCCAGCTCGACGGCGCCTTCGTCATAGATTCCCAGGGAAAGATCGTGAGCGCGGGCAGATATATCATCGTCGATCCCCAGGTCCAGACCATGGGAGGTCTCGGTGGCAGGCACCTGGCGGCAGCTTCGATCACTTACACCACCAACGCGGTGTCCTTCGCTCTGTCCTCGTCCGGGACCGTGAGGATATTCAAGAACGGAAAGGTTTTCCTCAAGGAGGATCTAAACTAACCGAGGAGGGGTAATAAACGGATCTGTTCCATCCGATCGGGGACATAATGTTCTCCCTTCTTCTTCTGCTTCTGCTGAGCAGGTCCATGGGGCTCCTGGCGGAGAAATTTCATATCTCCCCTCTCGTGGGCGAATTACTCGGC
The DNA here is from genome assembly GCA_049472195.1 of Thermoplasmatota archaeon. Lineage (GTDB taxonomy): Archaea > Thermoplasmatota > Penumbrarchaeia > Penumbrarchaeales > Penumbrarchaeaceae > JBLIRG01. The sequence continues at coordinate 22,443 of JBLIRG010000044.1, read as the reverse complement.
GGCCTGATCCTGTCCCCCCTCATATTCAATCTCCTGACGTCGGAGTCGAACCTGGCAATTTTTGCTGAATTCGCGATCATAGTCATAATGTTCCACTCGGGCCTTCATACCGATTTCACCTCGTTCAAGGCCCATAGGGTTACCTCCATAGTTGTGGGGGCCATGGGGGTGGCGGCCTCCTTCTGCCTCATTTTTCTTTTATCATACGGGGTATTCCATTTCAATCTGGAAACCTCTCTCTTCCTTGGGGCGATCCTCTCCAATTCCGCCATAGAGATCAGCGCATCGGTTCTCAGGTCCACCAGGAACGAGAAGCTCAGATCGATAGTTGTCGGGGCCAGTTTCATCGATGATATCATGGCCGTCTTCGTTCTCGGGGTCGTCCTATCCTTCGTGGACTCGACGCCCGGAGTTCTCTCACCCATATTCGGGGATCTCGGGGATCTGCTGACCCCGTTCGTCCTGTTTCTGATAACCTCGGTCAAGGTAGTTGCATTTCTTCTGATAACCTTCTACCTTCTGTCCATGATTTCCCACAAGATACTGGACAGATTCGCGGGCCGGGGTTTCAAGGTCCTTCTATCCATAGGATTCCTGTTCGCCCTCGGATTGGGTATATTCGCAAAATGGGTCGGGCTCCACGAGATCATAGGGGTTTACCTGGCTGGCCTCATTCTCAGCAGGTGGGGAGTCCTGCCGGATCCGATGCTTACAAGAGGGGTGGCATGGATGAATTTCAAGGAGACGTTCACGAATATTATGGAATCGCTATTCTCCCCGATATTCTTCGGTTTCGTCGGGATCCTGCTCGGAAGCTCCCTGACAGAGGTCGGAGGAGGCCCCCTGTTGAGTATAGGTATAGGGGTGGTCCTGTTCACACTGTTCGCGTTTCTGGGGAAGATAACCGGTTGCGGTCTCGGGGCAAGGCTCAAGAAGATCGCTCCCGGAGGCGCCCTGATGATCGGGATGGTTATGGGAGGGAGAGGCGCACTGGAGTTCATCCTCATACGTTCCGGACTCGAGAAGGGTCTGCTCAACGAGGAGCAGTTCTCCGTGGTAATTATCGTAACAATGCTGACCATACTTCTGACGCCCGTGTTCTACAGACTGGTCAAGAGCAGGGTGGAAAGGGGAAAAGAGGACGTGGACCTCATGGCCCAGAAGTGATCACGACCCGGTACCGCGATCTCTCAAACGGAGAGTATACATTATCCTTCTCAATGTCAGTTGAAAAAAAAAGCCGACCGGACAATGGGTCCGATCGGCAGTGTTGTGTTATCGATCATCCCTGAGGCGGAACCGCGGGTGGTGCCTGAGGGGACTGTGCCGGAGGTGCGGCAGGAGGTTGAACGGGCGGAGCCGCGGGAGGCGCCTGAGGGGACTGAGGGGTTTCCGGTGCTGCCGGAGGCAGGCCCGGTTGTTCCGCGGTGTTCTGTGTCTGAGGCAGCATACCCTGCGTTACTGCAGTGCCGCCCGCCGGGGGAAGTTCCGATCTCTGTTCCGGAGGCAGACCCGGTGCTTGTGTCATTGGGAGGCCGCCTGGCGGGGCGTTGTAGAACGCCTCGTTGTCCTTCTGCCTTCTCTTGATAACGAGGAATACCAGAACGACAACGATGATCAGCATGATCACCACGACCACTATTCCGATAACGATGAACAGACCGGTGTTATCGCTCTCATCATCGGAAGGCGTGTCGTCGATATCATCGATTACGCTGTGCCCTCCGTCCGGGTCCTCCTCTTTCTCCACCCAGATCTGGAACGGTCCGATGATCTGCTCACCGGTGAGCATCTTGGACGAGCTGTCGGTGGCGATGATCCTCACCTCGTAATGACCCGTGTCGAGTTTTGAGGTGTTCCAGACAAATACCGTATCCGTGAGTCCGCTAGCATCCTGTATGGGCATCCATGTTTCATCTCCGGACATCCTGTACTGGATCTCGTAGGAGATATCGTCACCGTCCAGGTCCTCACCGTTCCAGGCGAAGGATATGTCGCCGGTTACGTTGGAGTCCGTTGCAGGAGCGGTCGTGAACCGAACCGTCGGCGCATCCGGATTGTTCACCACGATCCCGGTGAATATATGCTCTGCGGTGAGGTTTTCCTCCGATCCGTCGGATATGACGATCTTCACCTGCCAGGTTCCGTCATCCAGATCCCTTACGTCGAGGTCGTAGCTCCCGGTGTTGTCTATTCCCTCGGCCACGGGTGTCCACTGGGTTCCGTCCTCGGACACGTAGACCCAGACCTTGAGATATTCGGTTTCACCCGGATCCGGATCGGAAGCTATCCAAGCGAACTTTGCTGTTCCGCCGGACACGGGAGCGGTCGGTCCGGCAGGTGAGGTTATTTCCGGTTCATCCGGGTTGTAGACGGTCACGTAAATGGTCTGCGCGCCGGATAATTCGCCTCTGGAATCCTTTACAACTAGCTTCAGATGGTATATTCCGTCGCCGTTGGGAAGTTCGGTGGTATCCAGCATGAACGATCCGGTATTCTGTTCGTTGACAGCAAGAGGCTCCCAGGTTGATCCGGAGCTGTGCATGAAGTAGAGCTCGTACTTCAGGTCCCCGATCTCATCCTCCTCGTCGGCGCTGTACCAGATGATCTCCACCTCGCCGGTAATGGTGTCCTCATCCTCAGGCGAAATGAACTGGCAAACGGGAGGATCGTTGTTGTAGATCGTGAATACCTGGCTGATTGCCGATACCTTGGTTCCCGAAAGGTCCTTGACCGTCACCTTCGCAACGTAATTCTCGCCGTCCTCGAGGTAGGTAGTGTCAAAGTGGTACGCACCTGTGTTCTGAGCCCCGTTTACCAGGGTTAAATAGTTCTCACCGCCGTCGGATGAGAGTTCGATGTCTATCAGAAGATCGCCGTTGGGATCTTCATCATCCGAGGCTGACCACCTTATCGTTCCCGTTTCCGTCAGCTCCTGACCCTCCTTCGGCGAATCGATCGTGATCACCGGAGGATCGAGATTGTTGATGGCGAACTCGAAGTTGGTGGACCCCTCATCCTCCATGGACTCTCCGTCGGTGACCACCGCGTTGATCCTGTACCTGTCGTTATCGGGGATCCGCTCGGGATTCAAAGTGTCCCATGCGTATACTCCGATGTTGGGGAGGTCCTCCGCGATGAGGACCCAGGGCTCTCCGGACCTGCCGTAGAAGAGATCCACCAGAAGGTCGTTGTCGTCATCCTCGTCATCGGTGGCCTCCCAGTAGATGTTCATCGTTCCCTGCACAACCATGGATGTGCCGATCTCGCTCTGCATTCTGGCATCATCGAAGAGTAAGTACGGGGGATCCGGATTCATCAGGATCACCGGCACCGTCACGGTGGTTGTCTCGTCCCAGTAATCAGTTGCCGTGATCCTGATCTCGTAGTCCCCGTCCTTGTAGATGTATATTCCAGCAGTTTTCTGGGTTGTGTCCCAGATGTATTTATCGTCGGTCTTTGCCAGGGTATTCCAGTTTCCCCCCGCCTCCCGAATCTCGACCTTCTTGGCGATCTTGTCGTCCGCGGCATCCACATCGGATGCCGTGAAGGTGATCTCCTGAACTCCGGAGATGACCGAATCGGCGGCCGGAGATATGTCCGTGATCGTGGGAGGTGTCCCCTCAATGTCGAAAATTCGGAAACTCGTATAGTCCTGTCCAATCCACCCCAGATATGCGTCGGGATCGTATCCATGCCTCCTGGGATATGCGTCCTGCATCATCACGACGGTTGCATCGACAAGTATGTTGTCGAATGACGAACCCTCGACGGTCACGGTGAAATTCACCCACGCGCTGGTGTCGTCGTGGTCCGCTTCCGCCTCAATGCTTAGCGGTGAAGCCGAAGCACCCCTCGTGGATATGCTGTTCTTCAGCCTGTTCTCAATTGCCGTATCGTTCGGGCTCAGAGCACCTCCAACCCAGGGATCCATCCCATCGATGATATACCTGGGTATCCCCCCCCCGATCGCATAATGAGATGCCCTGCTGGATGCAGAGGATCCGGGTGTTCCCACTCCGTAGGTTCCGCCCTGGCTGTGCCAAGCTATGCCGATATATTTATCGGGGAAGTAGCTGGAATCCAGGTCCAAGCGGTTCATCGCTCCGACAACCCCGGTACACCAGGAGCACCACGTAGCTGTGAAATCCTCGACGATTACCGTCTGGCTTGTTCCGGAGTTCACCGTGGTTCCATTCAAGGGCACATAGAGAGCCTGATAGATATCAGAACACTTGGCCGTGGAGGTCTGTGTTCCCTGGTTCTCCTTGGTTGTTACCTGGTGCTTGTCCTGAATGATGACCACCATTGCAATATCATCCCATCCGTTCGCCTCGACCTTTGCATTGTTATTGTTCGGGTCCGTGCTTCCGTAAAAGGTCGGTTTGCTGAAGGACCTTGTATACGATTCGGAATGACCCTGGAGGGTTCCTCTCGTAGGTGTTTCTGCCTTCGATTCGGAGGATATCAAAACCATTCCCGAAAAGAGAAGTAACATTATCAAGGTCATAGAAAAAATCTTTTTCATGCCTAACATCCATATCACCCAGCTAGCTGATTAGCGCCACAAATAATGTGTGTGGAGGGTAAGCAAAACAAGTACCTAGCTATATAATTGTTTTGAAAAAACCAGGTCTTATCGTATATGGGATCATACATAACGCAGCCGCTGTGAAGCTGATAAGTTACATATTAATAAACATCGAGGACCTTAGTGACACTATGTTCATGTCAGAGGAGGGAAACATTCCGGATTTCCAGAAATCGACATAATATCATATCATATCCTGCTTTGACCCTGGAGATTGAACCGGGGGCTGGTACTGCCCTCCACCCATGGACATCTGCTGATACTGGGGCGCGGGTGCGGGCTGAGGTGCCGGTGAGGGAGCTGGGTTCTGATAGACCGGGGGAGGCAGTGTGTTGGTCTGAGGCCCCGGACCCACCGCGGGTGAAGGTGCCGATGGCAGATAACCGCCCGAGATCCGGGGAGGCATTCCCGGGGGGATAGGACCCGGCATTGGCTTTGCCGGCTGGGATCTTCGTCTGATCACAACAACGATCATCAGAAGAATAACTATCAGGAACAGTGATCCCAGTATAGCGATTGTTACCACCATCATGGTGCTGTCCGAACCGGAACCGTCGGAATCATTCTGCTGCTGATCTCCGGATTTGTCATCGTCTCCCGTATCCTCGGGAGGGACATAGATCAAAAACATATTGGATACGGCGGATCCCTCCATCCTATGATCGGAGTTGTCCCTGGCCGTGACCATGATCTGATACCTGCCAGTTGACAGGGCAGACGTGTTCCAAGTGTGGGAGTTGGCGCCAAGAGACAGAGCACCGGGGATCGATATCCATGATGCCGCTCCCTCCGGCCGGTAGTATATGGAATAACTGAGCAGATCGCCGTCCGCGTCATCTCCCGTCCATGATAATATAATATCTCCTGTCATGTTCTGACCCGTGGCGGGGGGATTCAACAAAGACACCACGGGTGCATCCGGATTGTCGACCTGAATGAGGAATACATGCTCGTCCGTCAGATTGTACGGCGTCATGTCGGCCAGGATCAGCTTGACCTGGTAATCTCCGTCCTCCAGATCGGATACGTCGAGTTCGAACGATCCCGTATTCGGCATATTTCCGGCAACCTGCTCCCAATCCGAACCGTCCTCCGATATCATGATCCAGACCTGAAGGTTGGCTGCCTCTCCGGGATTCGGGTCCTCGGAGAACCAGATGAATTCCGCGGACATCTCGACGGATGCCGTCGGGCCGCTGGGCCCGGTTATTCGGGGAGCCCTAGGGTTGTATACCGTGAAACCGACGAATGCGTCCTCGGACCTCTCCGCCAGCGGATCGATCAGAACAAGCCTGAGCTCATATGAACCGTCCCCCTCGGGCAGATCTGCGGTGTCGAGCGAATATGATCCCGCGTTGGGCTCTCCCTCGAGGAGGGGTTCCCAGCTCTCGCCTTCGAACCTGTAATACAGGTCAACCTTCAGATCCTCCGGTTCATCCTCGTCGTCCAGGGAATTCCAGGTGATCTCCACCGTTCCCATGAGGTTGTCACCTTCCGTGGGATTGGTGATGATACCTTCCGGGGGATCGTTGTTGAATATCGTGAATACCGCCGAGAGGGCCTCGTCCCCAAGGTATGTCGTATCAGTCACAGCGGCCTTGATGATATAATCATCACCGTCCTCGTACAGGCGGGTGTCCAGCTCATAGGACCCAGAATTCACCAGGGTGGATGCGATCTCCTGGAAATTCTCACCGCCGTCATCTGAAATGAAGAGATCTATGACAAGGGCGCTCTTCATGTCCTCGTCATCGAACGAGTTCCATGAGATCCATTCCTTGCCGGAGTGAACCTCTCCGGCCGTTTGATGAGACAGCAGCACTATGCCCGGATTGTCCGGATTGTTGATCTCGAAATCGAAGTTGAGAACCGCCTCGCTGGTCATCCCGTCCGTATCCTCCACGACGACCTTTATCTTGTATCCGGTGCCGTCCGGTATCCTGGGATCCGTTGTGTCCCATGAATACGTGCCGGTATTCGGCTGATCCTCGGCGATGACATACCAGTTCTCGTCGTAGCCCTGAGTATAATACAGGTCGATCTTCAGATCGGCCGGATCATCCTCGTCATCCGTCGCCACCCAAATGATCTCGACCTCGCCCTCCGCCACGTCATCGCCTCCCATGGCATCACTGATCGCAGGAGAATTGAGAAGGAGATCGGGCATGTCGAGCTCGAATATCTTCCCGGTCCACAGATCCTGTCCGATATAGCCGAGCCTTGCGGCGGGATTTGTTCCATGTCTCCTGGGATATGCGTCCTGAACAAGGAAAACGTGAGCTTCCACATCCGTGTTCGAGAACGAATCATCCACGACCTCGTAAGTGAAGTCCACCCAGGCGGAGTTCGAGTCGTGATTGCCGGTTGCCGCGATCTTTATCTGGGAGCTGTCCCTGCGGTCGTCTATGATCCCCCGGATGTTGTTGTCGATGCTGGTCTGGTTGGCACTTGAACTGCCCCCTACCCAGGGATCCATCCCGTCGATGATGTATCGGGGAATTCCGCCCTCGATCTGGTAAGATCCCCTTCTCTCGAGGGCCGCATCGTATGGTTCTCCCGTGCCGTATGTTCCCCCTCCGCTGTGCCACTCGACTCCGATGTACTTGCTGGGGAACCAAGCCGGATCGAGATCGAGCCTGTTCATGGCACCGATCACACCGGTGCAGTATGTGCACCAGGTTGCCGTGAAATCCTCGACGATAATCGTTTCCATCGAACCCGTTTGAACCTCGATCCCGTCCAGAGGCACGAACAGGGTCTGATACACATCCCCGCACTGGGCTGTTGAGGATTGGGTGCCGTGGTTCTCCCTGACTGTCTCCCTGTTCTGATCCTGAAGGACTATGACTATGGCAACATCCTCCCAGGTGTTCGTCTCTAGGTCGTTCTCGGGATAGTGGGGATCGTAATCGCCGTAGAATACGGGTCGCGGGAAATTTACCTGGAGGGACTCCTGGTAACCGAGCATTCCCCTGGTTGGAACACCATCGGCAGCCTCAACCCCCGACATAGAGATGATCGGCAGGGCTCCGATCATCATTGATCCGATCAAGATACAGGTCAGAATAATGCTTCTGCGCTCCATGAATATCACTCCGGAAGGACACATGCGTGTGGGAATCTCCGCATTCGCCTTTTTGTTATATAATGATTGTCGGGAAATATAGATGTATTCCCCATTCGCCACTCTTTTCATTCTCCGGTTGGAAAGACAGAAAATCAACCGGCTCGCCCGGAATTGATGCCCTCATCCAGGCGGACCATCATATTATTATACGGGTCAGGATTACCTGTGAGACTGACCGTTAGCAGGTATGATCCGGTGATAGCCATGGATGACGTCGATTTCAAAGCGCTGGGCTTCAAATGCGGACTGGAGATCCATCAACAGCTCAGGACCGACAGAAAACTGTTCTGCAGGTGCCCCCCGGTTTACCGGAACGATCCGGCCCACTATACCATCATCAGGCACATGAGGCCGACCCTTTCCGAGATGGGGACCTACGACGGTACGGCGCTCATGGAATTCAAGACCAGAAAGAACGTCACCTATGAATTCTTCCGTGATACGACATGCTCGTACGAGATCGACGACACCCCGCCTTTCGAGATGGACGAGAAGGCCCTCGAGATCTCCATGGTGATCGCCAAGGCCATGAACTGCCAGCTGGTTGACGAGGTCCATGTGTCCCGGAAACAGTACCTCGACGGATCCATACCCACCGGTTTCCAGCGAACCGCCATCATCTCCCTGGGAGGGCACGTTCGATGGAACGACCGGCGGAGGATCGATATCAGACAGATCTCGTTGGAGGAGGACGCATGCCGGGAACGCAAGGACGTGGGGCATGATGTTGTTTTCAGAACGGACCGGCTGTCGATACCTCTCATCGAGGTCGTTACAGAACCAAACGCCAAAACGCCTGATGAGGCGGGTGAGATGGCCGAGATCCTGGGATGGGTTATGAGATCGACCGGCCTCGTGAGAAGAGGGCCCGGTTCCACCCGTCAGGATGTTAACGTCTCGGTGGAGGGAGGGACGAGGATCGAGATAAAAGGGGTCCCGTCCCTTGATCTGATCCCCCCGATCACCGCTGGCGAGGCCGTAAGGCAGCATAACCTGCTCTTGATCAAGAAGGAACTCGAGGATAGATCGTTGAAACCCGAATCGATGGATGTCGATGGTTTCAAGGACATGACAGCTCTGGACGTCACGGATATGTTCGAGGGTAGCCCTTCCGGCATTTTTTCCAACTGGTTCGGAGAGACTGTTGAGAAGGGATCCGGTAACCGGATCATGGCCGTCAAGGTAAGGGGTTTCAAGGGAATATTCGCACATATCACACACGGGGACCAGACCTTTCTGGACGAGCTGTCAGGCAGGATCAGGGTGATTGCCTGCCTCGACCGGCTCCCTAACCTGCACTCGTCCGATAACGGACCAACCGACGGATTATCCGAAGAGGCCATCAAGGAGATCTCCAAACGCCTCGGGATGGATGACAGCGACGCATTCGTCCTCGTATGGGGCGACGGGGGCGACATGAAAACCGCCTGTGAGGAGATATACATAAGAACAAGGGAGGCCATGATCGGAGTTCCCAACGAGACCAGACAGGTATTGACCCCGAACACAAATACATTCGAGAGGATACTGCCGGGACCTGACAGGATGTACCCTGACACCGACCGCCCTCCGATAGTGGTCACCGATGAGATACGCAGGAGGGTGATGGAACAGGTTCCCCGCCCCTACTGGGAGGAAGAGGCGGATATGCTGGAAGCGGGAGTGCCTCATAACGTGGCCCACAGGCTAGTCGTATCGGAATGGATGGACGTGTACAGGGAATCCGTATCACGTGGGTCCGATCCGAAGTTCACCGCTGTGGCCCTGATGGAGAAATTCAGGATGCTCAGCAGAAGGGGACTCGATCTTGGAAATATCGACGCGGGGGAGATCGTGAACCTCCTCGAGATGATCGGAAACGGAACGGTTTCCAGGAGATCCCTTCCTGATCTCGTCCGGATAATGGCGGAGACCGGTGCATCCGCCTCGGATGCGGTCAGAAGCGCAGGCCTCGGGATGATGGACATCCCAACGGCCGAGGAGAGGATCCGGACGGTTATCGGTGATAACGACGAACTTGTCGAACCCATGAGGCACGGTACTGAAGGCCCCCTGATGGGGGCGGTCATGTCCGACCTCGGGACCAGATTCGACGGATCCAAGGCCCGGGACCTGGTGCTGAAAATGATATGACCGGGTTGCGGTATCCGATAGTTATTATTAATAGCCCAAGCCTTAACGGTCCACTTCAAGGTAGGTGATCGAAGTGGGGGAAAATGACGGAATCGGGAAATTCCTCTCATCATCCCTGGATGAGATCTTCGGAGGGGAGGATCTCCTCCTGGAGGTTGCCAGGGATATGATCAAGGATGAGATGAAGAAGAAGCTCAGAAGCGTCCTTGACGAGAATCCGGAGCTGAACGAGGAGATCAAATCCGCCGTTGAAATGTACTACGATGCGAAGTTGAGGCAGACCCTCGCGGCGTTCAAGATCGCCAAGGCGTCGGCGAGGCTCGGCGTCAAGGTGGCTCCCAAGGACATTCAGGACGATTTCCAGAAGGAGATCGAGAAGGAGATGACGAGGATAATCGATGACACCCTGTGAGGTGAGATCATGGTCGATGCGGGTCTCTATTCATATGTCAGGGATAAGTTCCCTGAGACAGTATCCATAAAAGACGAAGGGCTCAGGGATATCGTTATCAGGATGTGGGTTATGGCCATGGACGAGGGCGGTTGGTCCGATCTCGAGGGGATCCCGTTCACCCTCCTGATACCGGATGTGCCGTACGACCTCGTAACCCACACGAGAAGGGTGACCGCTGAAGCCGTTGCCGTCGCCGGGGCAAGGGGTGACCTCGATATGGACCTTGTAATCGCCGGAGGTCTGACCCACGATGTCGGCAAGCTCCTGGAATTCGTGAAACTGCCGGACGGATCCGTGGTCAAGAGCGAGACCGGGAAACTTCTGAGACATCCGGTCACCGGAATGGAGCTGGCCAAGAGGGCAGGAGCCCCGGTTAAGCTGCAGCATATAATAATCGTCCATTCGAAGGAGGGGGAGGCGGTCAGGCGCATCCCGGAGGCGATTCTGATTCACCACTGCGATTTCATAGACTTTCATATCGCCAAGTATCATGCCGGCATGTAGGCGAAGATAGGGTCTCAGATCACCGTTTGGGTGTATTTTGGTAGAAACTTATCTATAATGTATGGGTTTTTTTCATATGGGGGTTCTCGCGATGAAAGCTGTTGTACTGGCTGCCGGGGAAGGGCGGAGGCTCCGACCCCTTACCGGAAGTATGAGCAAGGGAATGCTGCCCGTTGCCAATCGCCCGATACTCGGGTATGTCATCGAGGCGCTTTCCGGCTGCGATATCAGGGAGATCCTTCTGGTCGTGGGATACCAGAAGGAGAAGGTCATGAACTATTTCGGGGACGGAAAGGATTTCGGTGTCGACATAAAGTATGTCCATCAGAAATTCCAGCTTGGAACCGGTCACGCGCTCCAGCAGGCGCGGAATATGGTCGACGGATCATTTCTCATGGTACCCGGCGATTCCCTGGTCGACGTGAACGGCCTGAAATCGCTCATCGCCCTTCCCGAAGGTGAATGGGGAATGCTGACAACCCAGACCTCCAACAGCTCGAAATACGGTCTGGTCGAGGTATCCGGGGATAAGCTTAAATCCATTCATGAGAAACCAAAGCTGACCGAGGACCTGATATCCACCGGAACGCCGTCCATCTTTGCCCTGGCACTGTGGGAGTATCAGGATCCCGGCGGTCCGAGCCTGATAAATACGGGAACATACAGGTTCGACTCCGAGATATTCGGACTTATCGACGAATGCGGGGACCCGCCCGTTCTCACATCCTGCCTTTCGAAGGCATCGACGAGCAGGCGCATTTCGATCGTTCAAACGGATCGATGGCTGGATGCGGTATATCCCTGGGACATCCTGCCCCTCAACGAATACGTCCTTGGTCAGACTGCCAGGACCTCCTCGGGAATCATCGAGGACGGCGTCGTTCTGAAGGGGAACATATCAATGGGCCCGCAGGTGAAGATCAAGGCGAATTCCGTTCTGGAAGGACCGATCGTTATCGGAGGCGGGACAACGCTGGGACCGGGGACATACGTCGGCCCCAACACATCCATCGGGGAGAACTGCCACGTGGGGCCGTTCTCGGTGGTTAGGAACAGCATAGTGATGGATGACACGATAATCGGATCGCATTCGTCGATAGCGAACTCGGTCATCGCAAACGGATCCTCGCTGTCGGATTTCTTCGGTATCGAACAGGGCGAGTACTCGATCAAACTCGAGAACCACTCCTTTTCCAAGACGATCGGAGCGATCGTGGGTCCCGACTGCGAGATCTCCCACCATGTATCATTGAGCCCGGGTGTCATCCTTGGATCCAAGTGCAAGGTCGGGCCGATGAGATCGCTCAAGGAGAACCTGCCAAACGGAACCAACGCGGTATGAGGTGTGAGAAGAATGTGCGGTATTGTTGGTTATATCGGGGAACAGGAAGCTCAGATCCTGCTTCTGGACGCCCTGAAAAGGCTCGAGTACAGGGGTTACGATTCGGCGGGCATATCCGTTATCATCGAGGGGAAAAACAGCAACAGCCTGGTCACCGAAAAGAGCCTCGGATACATAGAAACCCTCGAGAAGTCCCTCGAGAGGAACGGATCGAGGATCGGCATTTGCCATACGAGGTGGGCGACCCACGGAGTTCCCTCCGAAATAAACGCCCATCCGCATACGGATACCTTGGGAAAACTCGCGGTGGTGCACAACGGGATCATCGACAACCACAACGATCTCAGAGCTGACCTGAAGAAGAAAGGGCATGAGTTCAGATCACAGACCGACTCCGAGGTCATACCTCATCTCATAGCGGAGGAATACAAGGGAGCAAAAGGAGATCTTATCGAAGCCGTCAGGAGCGCGGCGGGCAAATTGGAGGGGTCGTTCGCCATTGTCGTCCTGCATGCCGATCATCCGGATATGATAGTGTCAGCCCGGGAGAAAAGCCCAATGGTGCTTGGCCAAGGGGTGCATGAGGGATTCGTCGCCTCCGATGTTACGGCACTGTTGAAGTACACGAACAGGTTCCTCTTCATGAACGACGGGGAAATAGCATGCATATCACGGGACAGCATCAAGATCCAGACATTCGAGGGAGAGGAAATAACGAGGGAATGGATGAAGGTGGATTGGTCCCTCGAAGATGCCGAGAAAGGCGGTTTCGATCATTACATGATCAAGGAGATCTTCGAACAGCCGAGATCCCTGCATCAGACCCTGACGGGGTGGCGGTCCGGAAAGGAGGACATCCCCGAAAACATCGTGAATACCGGAATGATCAGGATAATCGCCTGCGGGACGTCGTACCATGCCTCCCTCCTTGGAAAATATCTATTCGAGAGGTTCACCGGAATCCCCACGGTGGTCGATATGGCATCCGAATACAGATACGCCAATTCCACAAGGGACAATTCACTGGTCCTTCTCATCACACAGAGCGGTGAAACTGCCGATACCATCGCCGCGGCCAGGGAGGCGAGGAGGAGGGGAATGAGGACCATGGCGATTACCAACGTGGTCGGAAGCACCATAACCAGGGAGACAGATTATTCATTCTACCTCCGATCCGGCCCCGAGATCGGCGTCGCTGCATCAAAGACGTTCACGTCCCAGCTGATGATGATGTACCTGATCTCGTCCCATCTGGGTTACATGATGGGAAGGATCGGGTACAACGAATACAAGAAGATCCAGGAAGGCCTCCGTCTCTCGATCAGGGCGGTGGAGAGCATCCTCAACGATACATCGTCGGTCGAGGAGATGGCAGAGTGGTTCGCAAAGGCCGAAAACGCCTTTTTCCTCGGAAGATACGTCAATTACCCGGTCGCCCTCGAGGGTTCCCTGAAGATGAAGGAGATCTCCTACATCCACTGCGAGGGGTATCCAGCCGGGGAGCTGAAGCACGGACCTCTCGCCCTTCTGGAGGAGAGAACGCCCGTCGTATCCATAATCGCAAGCGATCACACATACGACAAGATGCTGGGAAATATCGGCGAATGCTCGGCGAGATCGAGCCCCGTCCTTGCCCTGGCCCCCGAGGGGGATACCGAGGTGGAAAAATACACGGACAGGATCCTCCGGTACCCCGAGATCGATCCGCTTTTCTCCCCGATCCCCATTTCCGTGGTCCTCCAGCTCCTGGCCTACCACGCTGCGAAGATAAGGGGATGCGAAATAGACAAACCCCGGAACCTGGCCAAATCGGTAACGGTGGAGTGACCCATATCCCGATATCTATCATATATGATGAATTCTATAGACCCCGATAGAGGGAATACCCATGTTGCGAGAGGGGTCTTCTGTTCCAGCCGCTTTCCTCGTTCTCATCCTTCTGGTTTCAGGGCTATCCCCATATGTTTTCGGATCTCCCTCGAGCGTGGAGGGATCTATATCAATAGATAGAACGGTGAAGATCGTTCAAAATCGGATCAACGAGACAGAGGTATTTGTGCCCGGCACCTTCCGCGTGGATAATATGGACCTGCAGGATCAGCCCCTGATAACAAGCGCCGATCTTTCGATCTCCGGGGAAGCCACGTCGGCATCCCTGAGCCAGTCCCATTGGGATTCCGTCGAGGAATACAACATATACGATTTTGAGGTCACGGTTATCATACCCGCGGATTCCCCGATCGGCCCCTATGACACTTTTACCTTGACACTCACGTTCACCAACCTTCTGGGGACCTCTACCTCGGACCCGAGGCAATTGTCCATAGATCTTATTGCCAACCCGAACAACGGCGGAAACCCGGATGATGGGCCCGACGACGACGGAAATGTGACGACCGCGGACGTCGGAAATCCATTTCCTATCTGGATCATCTTCGTCGGAGGATTGGGGATCCTCCTGGCAGGAGGCGCCGTCTGGGTATTCAGGAACGTCGAGATGGTGAGGGAGGAGGACGGCGGCAGAAGGATCATGATGAAAGAGAAGAAGGTCTACCGGAAGAAGGATATCGAAGAGCTTTCGCTGGAAGATGATCAGCTGTGATAGTTCCTGGCGACATCCGACAGGATGTCCATTCCCCTCTCTATGGATTCCTTTGAGTTGACAAATGAGAACCTCAGATGATACTCCCCGCTCTCCCCGAATGCGGTTCCGGGCGAGCATATCAGGCCCGATCTTGCCAGCTCCATTGCGAGATCCCCGGATTTAATCCTCTCGTTTCCGTTCCTGAGATCGTATGATGGAAACGAGTAGAATGTTCCGGGAGGGGTTAATGCCCTGAAACCTCCGATCCGGTTGATCCTCTTGGTTATCAGATCCCTTCTCTCCCGGAACTCCCTTACCATCCTGCTTATGTAAGGATCTCCCTTTCTGAGGGCTTCAAGAGCCCCGTACTGGATAGGGGACGGGGGGCAGGCCACTATGTGATAGTGTGCCAGGGAAAGTTTTCCGATAATATCGTCCTCCGCCGCCATGTATCCGATCCGCCATCCGGTCATGGCATATATCTTGGAGAAGGAGTTTATAACCACCGCATTCTCGTATTTTCCGAGGAACGAATGGTGAACGCTTCCCCGGTAGATCATGGCGTCGTACACCTCATCGGATATCAGCACGAGATCGCTGTCCCTGGCGACGTCTATGAGATCGTCCCTGTCCTGTCTAGTGATCATCCCGCCCGTGGGGTTGTTCGGGGAATTGACCATTATCGCCTTGGTTCCCTCCTCGATCTTTCTCTCGATCTCATCCACGTCCGGTCTGAATTCGTTTTCCATGAGCAGGTTGTAAGGGATCGACGACCCGCCCGCAAGCTGGGAATGCGGTTTGTAGAGGACGAATCCGGGCTCGGGGACCAGAATCGAATTCCCGCCGTCGATGAAGGTCATCGCCGTCGAGAAAAGGGCTTCGGATCCGGAGGATGTGACGATAACATTGCCCGGCGAGCAGGCTTTCCAGTATCGCTTCAGCCGGTCCGATATGGCATTCCTCAGCTCGGGAATGCCGTTGGTGGGTCCGTACTTGTTGAAACCCAGCTTCATCGCCCTGTGAACGGCATCCACTGCCTCGGCAGGAGGCTGGAAATCGGGTTCTCCCAATCCCAGGTTGACCGAATTCTCGGTTGCGATATCAAACATCTTTCTTATTCCCGATAGTTCAATGCCGTTCATTCTTGAGGAGAACATGGATGCACCTTCCCATGAAATGATCATCGGAAATATAAGTTATACCCGTACATCATGAGAAAATGCAAACTCAGCTGAAATTGGAACGGAAAATGGGGAAAATACGGGAAAAAACATACATCTATTCTGGATTTTATAATATCATTTTCATTTCTTCGCCCATTTTCAGGATTTATTCAAATAAATGGACATACCAGTCTGTATTCTCCCAAAATGTATATATATACTCGGTGCCTTCCATGTAAGGCTGACCCCCTTCTCAAGGGTAATTTTGGTGATATCAAACCACGGGAAAATGATGCATATGACGGCTGATCTGTATAGCGCGAGAATCGAGAGCATCGGGATAGATGTCCCTGAGAAGAGGCTCTCCACCAGGGATCTCATGAACCGCATGAAGCACAAGGTGAATCTCGACCTCGAACGGTTGACCGGCATCAGCGAGAGAAGGGTATGCGGCGACGGAGAGGACTCATACAAGATGGCGCTGTCTGCGGCAAAGGACTGCTTGAAGTATTCACATCTCCGGGGAAAGGACATCGAGATGATTATCAACTGCTCCATATCCCGAAGCAAAAATGATAAAACGCTGGTATTCGAACCACCCTTCTCACTTTCCATCAAGAATGAGATCGGGGCGGACAAGGCCCTGAATTTCGATGTATCCAATGCATGCGCCGGAATGCTGACCGGGGTCTACATCCTCAACAGATACATCCAATCGGGTATCGTGAAGAACGGACTCGTCGTGAGCGGAGAATACATCACTCCCATCAGCGACAATGCGGTGGAAACTGTGAAAACCATAGCCAGCAAGCAGCTGGCCTCCTTGACGGTGGGTGATGCGGGGGCTGCGGTGATCCTCGAAAGAGCGGAAAACGGGGAGGGCCTTTCCGTATCGCAGTTTGCCACACTGTCCAAATACAGCGACCTCTGCATCGGCCAGACCTGCAGGAAATCTCCGGGCGGCTACATGAAGGCGAACGCCAGAAAGATCCATCGGGTGGCCATCGCCGACTCCCCTGAACTGCTGCGCAATGCACTGGAGAACAGCGGGATCCAGATGGATGACATCGATCATATCATACCGCATCAGACCTCCGAAAGATCCATCAGGAGCGGCGTGAAGAAGCTCTCCGAATACTTTGGAAAGGCCCCCAAGAACGTCGTGATCAATCTGAAGGACTACGGAAACACGGCATCAACAACCGTTTTCCTGGCCCTGTACAAATACTTGAAAGACGGCCTTATCAAGAAGGGAGAGAGGATAATGCTGATATGCTACGCCTCCGGCCTTGTTGTGGGCGTGATCATCCTCAGGATGGACGGGCTGGTGGAGATTTATGGGAAGTAAGATCGGAGCCTCGGGATATGCCCTTGGCGGGGGATTGTTCGGAAAAAAATCCGTTTATCTGGCAGTCAAGGCCGCCAATAATTCCATCGAGGCCATGGGTATCGATCCCGGCGAGCTCGGTCTTCTCGTCAATACCGGGATCTACCGCGATAAGAACATCACCGAACCCTCCACTGCCAGTTTCATTCAACGGAAGATAGGTGCGAATCCGCTATACGACGGTGAGAGGTCAACCTTCTCCTTCGACATACTCAACGGGGGATGCGGCCTAGTGACTGGAATGCAGCTGGTTGATACTTTCATCACGTCGGGCGCCATAGAAAAAGGCATCGTAGTTACCGCCGACGCCAATCCGGACCCCGGCCTAACAAGGGGATTCGATTTCAAACCCGCCGGGGCCGCCGTCATACTGAAGAGCACGAACGGCGGGAAGAAATTCCGGGCTTTCAGATCCCATACATATCCCGATTATATAAGCGGGTTCGAATCCAGCATCGATTTCGAGAACGGCGGAGGGAAGAAACTCTCCGGCAAACCCAAGGGCAGGAACATTCTCTCCATAGTGGAGAAGAAAAAATACGGGGAGAACTGCGTCAAATGCGGAACCGAAGCCCTCGATGATTTCCTCTCGGAAATGCATATGTCATTAAAGGATATCGATCTCGTGATCCCTTCCCAGTCCCCCGATGGTTTCATCGAAGGCCTGATCAAAAAAGGGGGCATCGATAGATCCAGGATAGTTGATGTCACCAAAAGCATCGGCCGTATGCACACCGCAGGTCCGGGGATCGCTCTCAACAAGGCGATGAACGACGGCAGTTTCGACAAGTCGGAAAACGTCCTTTTCCTGACGGTCGGAGCCGGTATTACGGTATCCCTCGCCCTCTACGGCACCGAATAGGCAAGTTTTGGCGGATCAAAGATCCGATGGGTACTCTCATGGGTTGGATATCGACTGTTATGGTCACGTATTCCGCCGAAAGGATTAAATCAAATCAAGCAATCAACATCCTCTGCACCTCTTATATATACTGCAAACCTTCCATGGAAGGTTCTGCTGATTTCCGAAGCCATAACGGAGGCTCCCTGATGGGGTACAAGATCGCACTATACCACGATGATGCCAGCGGCGAAAGGTACGAGGAGAAGGCCTTCATAAAGACAGGGATCAGGTACGAGAAGATCGGGCCGAGGGACATGGCATATGACGTATTGAGCGATTACGATGTCGTTTTCCTTCCAGGGGCATTTCCCCTGAAGAAAGACGGAAAGGGGGGTTTCTTCGCCTTCCTGAACTTCCTGAGGCGGATAGGGAGGGAATACCGATCCCCAATCAGAAAATATGTCCACAACGGGGGCGGACTGATAGGTGTCTGCGCATCCGTGGCGATGCTAGGATCATCCATAACCTTCCCGTATTACGCCAAGCCGTTCTCACTCGGCATCAAACCCCTCGGGCTTTTCGATTTCCATGCTACATACGGCCCAAAAGCAGGCGTCGTGGATCTGGAACCTATCGATTACAAGAAACCTCCCGAGGCGGTAAGGACCGTGAACGAGGTTCTCGGGGAGTACTCGGACGACCGGTTCTCATCTCTTTATTTCCGGGGGCCCGCCATGACCTACGGAAGGGATTCCGGGATAATCCACCATTCATTGAGGGAAGGAAAGGGGAAAATGGAGGAGATCCAGGTAGCAAAATATATCGATGAGGCTCCGGAGCTCAACGGAAAAGGGGCCATCGCATACAAGGAGGCGGGAAGGGGAAAGGTGATAAGCTGCAGCGTGCATCCGGAATTCTCAACATGGGACCTTTTCGATTCGATGATAGAGGTCGTGGCGAGGAAGTAGGAGGATAGATCCGCATGCCCCTGGATATGGAAAGCGAATTCTACAAAATGGCCAAGGACATACTGTCAAGACCGAAGAATTTCTACAAGGTTTTTGCGCTCTCTCCGAAAACGGGCAGGCTAAGTCTCATGGGTGCGGACGGCGGCATAATCGTCGGACCCAGATTGATGAACTACTTCATCGAAGGACCGGAGAAAAGGGCATACAAATATGGAAAGACCGTCTCAGGGGACCTCTTCGGAGCCCTTATCAAGGAGTTTGACGAGGAGGTTGAGAACCTGCCTCCCAAAAAGCTCGTTGAACTCGGAACCGCTCTGGCCAGAACGCTCGGATGGGGGGAATTCAAGGTGATCAAGGTCAGTGAGAGGAGGGGAGAGGTGGTGATAGAAGGGAGCGAAACCATCGAGATGAATACAAAGGACCCGCCCCACCATCAGCTGACATGCGGTTTCGTTACCGGTCTCGTGCAGATCTCAATGAAGAGGCCCATGACCGGATCGATCGAATCGGCCGGCAGGAAGAAGATCAGGATGTCCTTCGGACCGATGGACTGATCGACATCTTCGGATCCCGAACCAGCGTATAAAATATATAGACGTTGGACCACTTCTTCCTCCCTTGAAAAATGAAGACATGAACATCCGCAGGATAAGGCAGTCCGATCTCGACAGGGTAAGAACGCTGGCCAACCAGATGCTTCGGGAGACCTACACCGAGGAGTTGATGGGCCATCTGTTCGAGAGATTTCAGCATTGTTTCCTGGTTGCGGCCTCGGACGAGGACATCTGCGGTTTCATTCTCGGAGTGCCTCTGGACAATCTGACCCTGAGGATCCTCATGATCGCGGTTGAAAAAAAATACCAGAGAAAGGGCATAGGGACCAATCTTCTGATGGCCGCCAGGAGATATGCGGCATTGAGAAAGATGAACTCCATAACCCTGGAGGTGGGGATCGACAACGAGGGGGCGCAGAAATTCTACCAGACCCAGGGATTCTCGATAACCGGACTACTCGAAAATTATTACCAGGACAAGACGGATGCCTACGTCATGCGGAGCTATCTCGTGATGTAGCGCCCTTCTTTCTTCCCCCGCCTTTTTTCTTTCCCTTCACCCGATAGTACGTGAGCGGATGACCCATCCATTCCTGCTCGCACAGGGAATCGGGATTGTAGCATATCCCTCCGGTCTTCATGGTATCGCATCCGGGAACCGAATATTCGGTCGCCGATGTGACACCGGTTATATGTTCTATCTGATATCTGACCACCGATTCCTTGAAATCGGGAGCGCCTCTGAACACATTGAAGATCTCCTCGTATTTCATTCCGATATTGGAGAGAAAGGTCACCAGTGCGAACCGGGCGTGATGGGGCATATTCTCCCCGGCCTGCGACATCCCCAGTATCTGCCTCATGCAGGGTGGCAGCCTCGTTATCGACATCTTTCCGAGTTCAGAGGGGGAGTAGGTCTTCTTCCTGTTCGCCACCTTGGCCTTGATGGCAGCAACCCTTGCCTCAAGCGGCGAGCCCTTCGGAATGGAAGCCCTGTCGTAAAGTCCCTCCTCAACCCTTTTCCTGATAAGTTCCTGCAAAAGCCGGATGTATTTGGACCTGTTCAGCTCGATGTAACCCTTCACCATCCTCTGATTCGTAAGATCCCAATCCGGCCCGGATATGTGCCCTTTGGGAGGCAGATAGGCGGAGAATCGAACCCAGTAGCTCCTTCTCTCCCCCTCCATCCCGTCTCCTCCCGGCCTGAATCCCTTCGTCACCCTGGGTATGGTGGTCCTTTCCTGTTGATAATCGGGCGGGTTCTCAAGGGCCGGCAGACCAAGCCTCTCCCCAATCATCAGAATCGTATCCGTATCCTCATCCTCCAAAAAGAAATGGGCGCGCATCCCCTCGTGATGGGAGAACCATTTTACAAGGGTCGAATCACCCGTTGATGCCACCATGAACCTGGAAATGGGGTAGGAAAGGAGATCGGATCTGTAATCTCCCATCTCCACAGCCGGGGATCTGTTTATCTCGACACCGTCAACTGCCTCCTCCACCCTCCTCGAGGCCAGGTCATGTACCGGAGACATCTCGTCGGATAACATGTACTCCATCGAGAGGCCCTGGGATCCGACCCACTCCCTGGCCTCCTCGAGGAACGGATATCTCGAAAGATGCTTGAGGTCGTTCTCCATCTGTCGATCTCCATCAGAAGTAATTCACGGCTCCCACGGTGAATCCGCACTTACCGCAGTGGACAAGCTGATATCCGGTCATGTCCCTCAGGGCCGCATAGATCCCGAGGTCGCACTGGCAGGCGGGACACAGGGCAGCTACCTTTTCATCCATGAAGTCGGAAAACAATCCCGTATATTTCACTGTGCGGAGGGGTATGCGAATTTACCGCTGCGATCCGTTTCCCAATCATGGGGAAGATTAATGAGCGATTTATATGTTCAGGGGGAAAGGAGCGGATACAGATGGCAGATGTTCTTAACAGGTTTCTGAGATATGTCAGGATCGATACCCAGTCAAAGGAAGGGGTCGAGGATAGTTATCCCTCTACGGAGAAACAGAAGGACCTCCTGGGACTTCTGGTGGAGGAGCTCAAGGCCCTCGGTCTTGAAGACGCGGAGATGGACGAATACGGATACGTGATGGCCACCCTTCCCTCAAATATCCCCGAGGATCACCCCGCCCGGGGGAAGATCCCGGTCGTGGGATTGATCTCCCATGTGGACACCTCTCCCGAGGTATCCGGGAAGGACGTGAAACCGATAATTCACGAGAACTACCAGGGGGGGGATATCGTCCTTCCGGGAGATCAAAACGTGGTGATCAAGGCGGAGGAAAATCCCCACCTTGCCGACAACATCGGCGGGACGATAATAACATCCGACGGCACCACTCTCCTGGGAGCTGATGACAAGGCGGGAGTGGCGGAGATAATGAGCGCCCTTGCGGTATTGAGGGAAGATCCGTCCATTTTGCACGGAACCGTCCGGATCGGCTTCACCCCCGATGAGGAGGTGGGAAACGGAACGAAATTCTTCGACGTGGAGAAGTTCGGTGCCGACATGGCCTACACGATGGACGGCGGCGAGGTCGGCGAGGTCGAGGATGAGTGCGGGCCCGTATCCTGTGCGGCGTGGCAGCCTCCGAACTGGGAGTTCGAGCATCGCGGATACGAGCCGGACGAGCTGACCTGCGAGGATCTGACTTGCACCGGCTGCGATGGGACGGAATCGTGCACCGCGCCCTGAATTCCCAAAAAACGAGCGTGCGGCCCGGAGCAAAACCGCCCTTCGGGGCGTCAGGCCGCACGCGAAATCTATCAATTCCGCATC
>JBLIRG010000043.1:0-28927 GCA_049472195.1 Thermoplasmatota archaeon | reverse complement strand
GGTTGCAGGTGCCGGTGAGCCTGGTGGACCTGGTGGCCGCGGCCCGACATCGGGGCGAGCCCGTGTCGGCCGCTTTCCGGCGCCATTATGTCCTGGGGCTGTTTTACAATGACACGGATTACTGTCTCAGGACCGTATCCCTGAAATTCTGAAGATCCTTTATTTCGAAATCCTGGGAACCCAGGTCCAGTACCTTCCTTGGATCCTTCGACATCCTGATCATAAATTCATCCCTCCCTCCGTAATTTAACCTTTCCCAATAAATTTCAATTCATACAACCGAGGCGGCGACCCTTGAATTTCAACCCTAAAATTCATTTAGACCCTAACCTTTGAGGAAATTATGCCCCGCGCCTGGGAAGATACATTTGATGAAGTGAAGAAGAAGAACGAGGATGTCAGGAGGAAGATGTTCATCGATTCGATAAGGGAAAAGGTGCCGGCTATCGATCCGGACCTGGCGTTCCTCACCCCGGGCGAGGTGCTTGAGGCCATGAATGGAAACGAGGTCATTACCGGATTTCACCGGAAGCTTCGGGAAGAATACAAGGCACCCGAAAGGGAGATTGGTCTACTCTTTCCCGATGCGGATAGAAAACCCTGGACCCAGGGTGTCACTTCAGCGCTCAGCTACCGGAACCTGCACATGTCGCTGAAGAACCTGCAGATGAACGACAAGGTGGCCCTGTACACGATTTCACCGGTGCTGGGAATCGTTCCCGCGGATTGGTACGACTCCATGCCAATGTACGATTCGGGCGGGGTCCAGAGCTTCATGGTCAGAAGAAGGGGCCTCCCCTGGAATCCGGACGATTTCAGATCCGTGATCAACATGGCCGGAGAGATCGTTTCGGATTTTCTGGGAAAACACCATGAAACATGCGGGAAATGGCACATAATGTACAGGGACCCCTCGGTCCACCAGAGGATATTCGAGGCCGCGATGGATATCAGACCGTTGCCGGTCTGGCCTCATAAGACCAAGAAATCCCTTTCCGATTCCTACCTGCAGATGAAGAAGATTCTCACGGAGATAAGGGATGAGGGAGAGGAGAGTTGAGAGGATGAACAGATCAGGTGAGGACCGGCCGTCCGAGGTCTTTACCGGACCCCAGTTCACAACACCGCTTGGCATCCTGTTCGGGAAGAAACCTCAGGAGGGCGTTACGGATCCGGCTGTCCGCGAAAGGGCGGCCCAGTATGTCGCCAGGATCGTGGGCAGAAAGTATACCATAAGGGAGGTCAGATCCGATCAGGCCGGGGTATACATCACGGTGGATGCATTCAAGGGAGAGAACGAGGGGGATTTCGAGGAGATCAGGAGGGAATTCAAGGCCATGGGAATGTATCCCCGCCTGGTCAAGATGGACGGTAACTGGGTTATCGTCGTTTATCCCTTTCCGAAGAGGGGAAAGTCCAACATCAAGGTAAATGCGGTTCTTTTCTTCCTTACGATATTCACGACGGTTTGGGCCGGGGCGATACTCTGGATGGGGAGAACCTCGAACGTCGAGGCCCTGGAGGTTTTCACCGTTCTATTCAGTCCCGAGGATCTCTTCTTCGGAGGCCTGTCCTTCGCACTTCCGCTTCTCCTGATCCTGGGAATCCATGAGCTCGGGCATTACTTCACGTCGAGGCTGTACCATGTCGACACGACCCTGCCGTACTTCCTGCCCATACCTCCGGTAATTTCCCCTTTCGGGACCTTCGGGGCCGTAATATCAATGAAGGAGAACATATCCAACAGGAAAGCCCTGGTCGATATAGGGGCTGCGGGGCCTATCGCCGGATTCATAGTGGCACTGCCGGTTACGGTGATCGGATTGGTCCTCACCAACGTTTTCCCCTCCGATCCCATCTCTCTGGTGGAGGGGAATATGTATATCACCTTCAACACTCCCATCATCTTCAATTTCCTTGAGTATCTGATACCGATTTCGGGTGACGGTTCGGTCTTTCCAACGGCCATAGCCGGCTGGATAGGGCTTTTCGTCACCGCCATCAACCTGTTCCCCGTGGGTCAGCTCGACGGGGGGCACATAATTCGGGGGGTTTTGGGAGATAGATCGAGGTTCATCTCATACAGCATGATCGCCCTGCTTTTCATAATGGGATTCGTCACGGGTTTCCACACCTACATCCTTTTCGCACTTCTGATAATGTTCATGGGCGGGGGGCGTCATCCCCCTCCTCTGGACGATTACTCTCCCATAGGAAAGAGACAGTATGTTTTCGCGGCACTATCGGTGATCATGCTGGTGCTAACCTTCCATCCGATCCCCCTTGAGACATTCGTGGCGGAGAAATCCGGATTGGAGGTCTACCCCCATCATGAGGAGGCCTTCATACGATGGGACGAACCATCACTTGTGAGCATCGACGTCGATAACCTGGGATCATCGGAGAGATGGGTTCACATGGACATCCTGAAAGACGGTGTCGTGATAGTCCCCTCTCAGCTGAACAGGACATTCGACTGGGATGAATCCGCATTCTCGTATTACTCGCAGCGTTCGCAGTACGCATATGATCTGGGATCGGTCCATATTCTCTCGATGGGGCCCATCGATCGGGAAATGGAAGGGGACGGGACCGAGACTTTCGATCTGGTTTTCGGGGGTTCCAGGGATTTCTCCTTAGCCGGTGCACCGAATATCACGATCAGGTTCGATCCGGAGGAAGGGGACGTTCACGAGGTGGGCATAGATATCATCGACCGGGACATGTTTCTTCATATGGATCGGACAAGGATCAGAGATGAGATTAACGGGACCATCCAGGGCTCGTTATATCTCTTCCAAGAGAATTCCTCCGGAAGCTACAACCTTTCGATCAGGTACAGGCACAGGAGCTCCACGTGGAACCTCAGGCTGATAACCCTTGACTCCACCGGGGAGTGGTCCGAGGCGGGTGAGATCAACATACCGCTCAGCATACAGTCGGAATGGCACAATATCACCGGGATCGAGGTGAGGGAAAACCTGTCGGGGATCGGAAGGATCCGTTTCCTTCTCGGCTTCGACAACGTGGATGATGAGGTGATCGAGGGGAGGTCCGAGGGGCGGCTCGGATTCGATATGAAGGTGGAAGGGCCCGGCTCGAAAGAGGAGCTGATTCCGGTAAATATCATCATTAGAGAACGGTAAGCTGGGCCCGGTTATCGGGATCGTTGATATTGTTGGTCCGGGGTATAATAAAACCACCGGCATATCGAACATCCGGGCCGGGAAACGGGTGTTTTGGATACGGGTCCGAAGGAAGCCATCGGAGCTCGATCATGAAAAAGGTTTAAATGCAACCTCTTTTATCCTGCGCTCCAACTCGCGCTAAAATTATTCTTTCACGGTGATGCAGATGAAGGACGGTGACTTCCTAAGGCTTGAATATGATGCCTTTGTCAAGGAGACGGGACAGATAGTGGACACCACTCACGAGGATATCGCAAAGGAGCATGATATCTACAACGAGAGGGTCAAGTACGGTCCGATAGCCGTCATCGTGGGATCCGGCCAGGTCGTCAAGGGCCTGGATCAGGACCTGCTCAACGCAGAGGTCGGCAATGAGAGGGAGATCGACGTTCCCTCAGCTGACGCTTTCGGAGAGAGGGATCCCAAACTCGTCGAGGTGATGCCGATGAACAAGATCCTGGCGCTCCCGGAGTTCAGAAAGGGAGACAGATACCCGACGGAGGGAATGGACATCAGGATCAACAACAGGATCGGGATCATAAACAGGATCTTCGCCGGAAGGGTCAGGGTAGATTTCAACAACCGATGGGCAGGAAAGACAATCAATTACAAATACATGGTATCCGAGATCATCAAGAAGAAGGAGGAGAAGCTTCTTGCGGTGATCGAGTCCGATTTCGGATCTTCCGAGGAGTTCGTCGTTGATTTCGTCAAGAAGGATGAGGTCAATATCACCCTTCCGGACATGGTAAAACTCGATTCCTCCTGGCCCATGGCCAAGTTCAAGCTTGTTTCCGACCTTCGAAATCATTTCGATGTGAAGGTCGTCAGGTTCATCGAGGAGTACATCAAGAAGGAGGAGCCTGCGGCTGAGGAAAAAACAGCCGAGGTAGAAGAAAAACCAGCCGAGGTTGAAGAGAAGGCTCCCGAGGAAACAGAGGAGAAGTCGGATGGGGCCGAAGAGGATTCTTCCGAGTGATGAAAAATCCAAAGCCCACAGCCGCAAACACCTGCCGTGAATGATCCGGCCAGGCTGCTGTGGTATATGTATCCGAAAACATTATAGGGAAAGCATCTGTTTTTTATCCTCATCAGAGTACACCAGGTACCATTATAGATGAGGTGAAGATCATGAGGGGCTTTCACGGGAGAAATACAGACGGATCCGACCGATCGGGTTTCATCGCGGCCGCAGTTGCACTGATATTGATCCTATCCGCACCCCTGATCCTCACCTCGAACGATGCTGCGGTAACACCCGGATCGACAAACAGCCTGATCCCCGTATCGAATTTCAGGATACACGAGAACTCCACTGCTTTCCCAATCTTCGGCATCAGCGCGACCTCGAATACAGGGGACACCCTGGATCGGATCGACATCACATACAACAACCTCTCGAATTTCGATCTGACAGATATGGAACCTGTCTCCATCGATCCGCTGGTATCCGGGATCGCCGTCTACCGGGATGACGGAACCTCCGACGACGCCCTTGATCCGGATGACTCGCCTCTATCGCTTTCATCCGTAGGGAGGGTCGGCAGGACCCTGATCCTGAACCTGAGCACCGAATCGGTCCCTCCATCATTTTCGGGATCATATCACTGGCTCCTTGTTATCAGAACATCCGATGCAATATCATCGGGGGACCAGGTGTCATTCACCATCGGGGCGAATGATATCAGGTTCTCGGATTCAAGGACCCAGCCCTCGTCATCGAGGACCACCGCATCACTGAGGTGCAGCTTCATCGGAGCTTCACCGGTAGGACCTGCCGGGGGAATACCCATAGGTGAGGGAGGGGTTGATGTGGACTCGGCCGCGGTGATGGGGTTCTCGATCTTCTCGGGCCACCGGGACCTCGAGGTGGTAACTAGGATCAATGTATCGATCGAGAACGTAACCGGTTTCGATCCCTGGACAGACTTGATGCCAATGGGCACAGGGGCTGATTCGGGATATTCCTTCTACCTGGACGACGGCTCTGGTTCGTTCGACGTATGGGATCCCGATGACGATACGTTTGTTGCTCCGTCCCTCATAAGCCTGGAAAACAAAACCGGCGCCAAACCATACTGGATCCTCACCGCCGATTTCCCGAGGAACGGTTCCTCCACCCTGGATGTTCCATCGTCGCCTTCGGGTTCGTTTGATCTTTTCCTGGTCGCTTCAACATCGTCCGGGATCGAGGACGGAGACACCTGGGTTCACAGGGTGGAGCCGTGGTCCCTCGAGGTGTACGGATCGGACAACACGACGGCCGGTACCATCCCCATTTCCGGGACATCCAGAAATGTGATCTGCGATGCACTCGCCCCCGATCTGACCGGGGCGGGTCTGTCCATCACTTCCATTCCGGACACCTATTTCTACGAGGCGGACACGGACCTGTCCGGAAACGACACCGTTTACTACAACAGCGTTCTGGGACAGGGCCACGGTCAGAAGGTGAGGGTGGCTTTCAGCGGCTACGAGGAGGACAATCCCGACGCACTGATAGGCGAGCCCGCTTTCGACAAACCGATCACAGGTGTGAAGGATGATACGGATTCCACTTCCCAGTTCGTGATTTATACCATCTTCGAGACCGGGGCTGTAATGAATCCGCTGACGTTCACACTGAGGGACAAGGTCGGTCATGAAACGTATTGGGATGTTTGGTTCATAGAGGACAACAGGCCTCCCATCGTGGAGAACATCTCACTCTGGGAGAACTCCCCGTATATCGACCACGATCCAGACTCCCTTTCCATCTATTTCAGGCCGTCGAAGATGACGTCAACCAGTTACTTCTCGATATCGGGAACTTCCTACGAACCAGATGGAGAGGCGGGCCTGGCAAGAGCGGCCTTCTCATGGGAATCCGATCTCCACTCATCCCCTCCCGACGACCTCACCGCCGAATCATTCAACGGTACCTACGGCATGAACTCGACATCCATTTCCGTGGATGGAGAACTCAAGGTATCGGTGTACGACCGGGTGGGAAACGAGAGACCCGTATTATTCTCATACGAGACCATAACTCAGAATCCCAGCGTCACGGTGATATCTCCCGCCCAGACCGGTATCGAGGTGAGCGGTGTCTTCCGCGTGATCGCCGATGTCACATCCGTCGCACCGATGGGACCGGTCGAGTTCTCGTTCGATGACGGGGCCAATTATCACAATATGACCTATTCAGGCATCTCCGGTCAGGCCGCACGATTCATATACGATTGGGATACGTTCGATGCGTCGGAGGGCGCGCATTCGGTCAGGATAAGGGCAACAGATACCACCGGCGGGATCGGGTACGGGGTAAGCTGGGTGGAGGTCAACAACTACCCATTATGGGGGAATTTCATCAACCCGGTACACGGGGACAAGATCAGGGGGGATATCGATGTCACGTTGTCGGTTTCCTCATTCTGCCAGGGTGCGAAACTATATCTGGGGGACACCCTCGTCGATTCGTTCACCGGATCTCCCCCCGGGGGGAGCATCATTCTCGATCTCGACACCACCCTGTTCGATGACAGGTCCTATCTCATGAAAGCCCACCTTACAGGCTTCGGCGGCCAGAGCCTGGACCTCTACGCCACGATAACCATAGACAACACCCCTCCGAAGATCACGGATGTCAAAGTGGTATATCCCAAAGATCAGGAAGCGGCCAAGGAAGGGGACCTGATCAGGATAACCATGAACATAACCGATCCTGCTTCGGGGATAGTGATATCATACTGCGTGGCAAACTCCATCGGAGGGAGGATCAACGAGGCGCTGTACGACGACGGGGCACATCTGGACGGGGTGGCAAATGACGATTTTTATTCCACTGCCAACATAACCGTGTCCGCCAACTGGGGTTTCTACACCATCAACATCCTTGCCATCGACGGAGCCGGAAACGAGATGAACTCGAGCATAAGGATCCCGGTGGATCCGACTCCTCCGATGGTGGCAAGGGCATGGATGGGATATCCGAACGGTCAATCCGCAGGGAAGGCCGAGGACAGGGTTCAGTCCTTCGCGCAGATATCCGATTCCACCATGCCGATATTCATAACCCTGGTTCTTGACAACTCCGGTTCCATGGGAAGTCCTCAGGACAAAATGGCAAGTCTCAAGAGAGCGGCCAAGGCGTTCATCAATTCCACCAGGGACATCGATCAGGTTGCCATATACAGGTTCATGACGGGCACTGAGATCGCGAACAGCGGATCAACCGCCCCTCCGGGGAAACCCCTGAGGATACTGAATTTTACATCTATGAACACCTCGGGGAAGCAGCAGGCCCGTTCGCTCATCGATTCCATCGTGGCCCAGGCCGGAACTCCGATCTGGGATACCATCGGCGAGGCAACACAATACACCCTGACCTACTCGACCTCGCAGCCGGTGGTGGTCGCCTTCACCGACGGCAGCGACAATTACAACATCGATCTCCCGTTCGAGGAGGGTTCGGAGAATTACTGCCCCTGGCATGACTGGGGCACCACGAAGACATATACCACGCACATAGGAAAATACTACTGGGACCTGGGACCGTTCGGCGCGGACAACTACTGGATACACAACACGCTTCCTCCGAACGGCCAGACCAGGGACGGACTTCTACACGCACCACTCCCCATTTACACCATCGGACTGGGGCTGGAACATCACGATCCTCCGAACAAACCCGAGAGGACCTCGGAACCCCCCAATCAATGGAGGGACAACAACGCCTATTACTCGGGGGGACAGGAGTCGGGAACGACGGAATACAACCTGTGGAGGATCGCGACGACCTCGGCGGGAGGTTCATATCACTACGCACCGGAACCGGAAGAGCTGGCCGCGATATTCCGGGACATATCGGATTCCATATTCTCAACAGACAACCCCGCAAAGATCGTCCAGGTGAGGGGGATATTCCCGTTCGACCCGATCAAGGAAGTGAACATGTACGACGACGGCCTCCACGGAGACGGTTTCGCCGGCGACGGGCTCTACGGGTCGGATCCCGTCATCATACCACAGATGCAGTCTACCGCCGCAACCACCCTCATATCGGTTCTGGACTGGGCGGACAACAAGGTGTACGGGAGCACCGGGATAGTGATAGACAATACGCTGCCATCCGTCCTCAACGTCTCGGTGATCTACCCCGGAGGCAGATCCTCGGTCGCCGACGGAGAAGCATTCCACGTGGTCATCAACACCACCGATCAGAACTCGGGAATATGGCAGATCACGGGTGACGGGTCCGGCATCGGGTTCTTTCCACCGATATCTTTCAACAATACCGGAAAGGGAAACGACGTTTCGGAATATGACAGCAATTATTCATCGTTCGACATACTGCCCTTCACGGGTAACATCGACGCATCCTATCATTTCATCGATTTCTGGATAAAGGATTATGCTGGGAATACGGTCAGAACGCGAGGGCAGGTCCTGGTGGTCAACGACCGCTACGCTCCGATCGTCGATATGATACATCCGCGATTTGAC
Organism: Thermoplasmatota archaeon; assembly: GCA_049472195.1. Classification (GTDB taxonomy): domain Archaea; phylum Thermoplasmatota; class Penumbrarchaeia; order Penumbrarchaeales; family Penumbrarchaeaceae; genus JBLIRG01. The sequence goes on along the minus strand of JBLIRG010000043.1, from coordinate 20,255 downwards.
GGCTACCTGACAGGGGACGATGTCGTTGAAGCGAAGATCACGGATGACGGGGTTCTCAGTCGTGTATATTACGAGCTTCGTTATGTGAACGGCACCCTCCTGAGAACGGACAGGCTTGAATCCGAGGGGGGAAACGTATATTCAGTTGCGATAGACGTATCCTACCTGGCAGAGGAGTCTTACAGATTCGAGGTGGTGGCGGTGGATACGGCCGGCAGGGTAGGCTCCTCCGGCCTGCTGGACATAGGGGTGGACAACTTCATACCGTCCCTGATATTCAGGAATCCCGCCAACAACTCCGCCGTATCGGGGATCGTATTCTTCGATTTCACGGCAGGGGACACATTCAACCTTGAGGTGACGTACAGGGTCGACAAAGGGCCTAGGAGGCTGGTCAGCGAGGGAATGGATACGAGGTTGTATCCGGAGGGTTACCACGTCGTGGAATTCAGGGTGATGGACGGGGCGGGACAGACCAGGATAATACCCCTTCATCTTTTCTTCGACAACTCGGACCCCGAGGTCGATCTCATAAGGCCGTATGACAGTATAATGGCTGATGGCGCGATTAAGATCCTTGCCAATGTCGTGGACGGGGGCGGGATCAAGAACGTGGAGGCGCAGATATTCCCGTATGATCAAAACGGCACCCCGCCTGATCACACCTCGGTGACTCCCATGTTCTCGATGGGGCTCAAGGGGAGCATGGACACCCCCATCGTCGTGGCGGATCAGTTCGCCGGGTCCTTTGATTCCACCTCACTCCCGGATGGAAAGTACCTCCTCAGAATACTTGCGGAGGACAGGACCGGGGCCCGGGGAGAATCGTTAATTTATCTTCCCGTGAACAATCACGATCCGTACTTCAGGGTCCTGTATCCGGAGGACAACGGGGCCGTATCCGGGAATTTCATACCAGATATCGACGTTAGCGATCCTTTTCTCTCGGAAGTTTTCTACACCTTCGAAGGGGTGAAATATGCCTACAACCAGACCGTGATCGTATCGGATCTCCCGGAGGGGAGGTACGAGATGACGTTCGTGGCGATCGACGTCGGTTCCAGATCCACGGTCATCCGGCATAACGTTTACATCGACTACACCCAGCCGGAGGTGGTTCTCAACACACCGGCCGACGGAGCCAGGATCAAGACCGACGTCCTTGAGGTGATAGGCAGGATCGTCGAACCCGGAGGATTGAAATACGTATATCTGGAGATGGACGGGGATCTGGTGGTCCTCGGAGAGCCGCTGGGTGAGGGCAACCTGTATGTATTCGAGCTGGACCTCACGCCGTTCGATACCTCCGCGCATCAGATCAGGATCACCGCGGAGAATATGGCGGGCCTGTTCGGATACTCCCGGAACAGAACGATATACAAAGGCCTGTGGGATACGGACGGGGACGGGGTGGAGGATCCCTACGATGATTCCCCGTTCGATCCGCTGAACCACGGGGACATCGACGGGGACGGCTTCGGGACCATGTACGACGATGATGACGACGGGGACGGGGTCACGGACGTCAACGAACCGCAGAGAACATCTCTGTTCCCTGACGGAAGATCCAAGGGAGTCCAGTTTTCACTGGATCCGGATGAATGGATGGATTCGGACGATGACGGGATCGGCGACAACGCTGATCCGGATGATGACAACGACGGTTACGAGGATATTTACGACGCATTTCCCCTGAATGCCAGCGAATGGAAGGACACCGACGGGGACGGCATAGGGAATTCCCTTGACATTGACGATGACAACGATGGTGTTATCGATGAAAAGGACGACCTTCCGGAGGATCCGGATGAGTGGAAGGACACCGACGGGGACGGGATCGGCAACAACAAGGATGACGATGACGACAATGACGGCGTCCCGGACAGCAGGGACCACTTCCCGCTGAATAAATACAGGAGCTATCGCTGGGAGCCCATTCTGCTGATAGTCCTCGTGATAGTCGTATGCTCTGTGATGCTTTTCTTCGGATTCGTTTACAGGGAGAGGATCGAAGATTTCATCGAAACCGCCAGGAAAGAGGGGGTCAGAACCGCAGTTGATTCGATACGAAATCCCGGGGAGAAATGGGAAGGGGACGCCGGGGAGAAGGAGCGCAGGAGGCCCCCTGGAACCGCTGAGAGGCCGAAGAAAAAGGCGAGAAAAGGCGAACCAGAAAAGGAAAGGCCCAGGAAGGCGAAGAAGCTATCCGATAACGAGATGGAGCAGGAGATAGGGTCCCACAGGGTGAAATGGAACAGGGATTAGCCCCTTATCTCACGCATCCCGCCCATGTACGGCCTGAGAACCTCCGGTATCTCCACGGATCCGTCCTCCCGCTGATAATTCTCCAGTATCGCCACCATTGTTCTGGGCAGGGCCAGACCGGACCCGTTGAGGGTATGAAGGAATTCGGAGGGGAGATGGGGTTTGGGCCTGTACTTGATCATGGACCTTCTGGCCTGAAAATCGGTGAACACGGAACATGACGAGACCTCGAGCCATCTGTCCATGAATGGAGAGTATACCTCCACATCATACGTCTTGGCAGATGAGAACGTGAGATCCCCTGTGCACAGGACTATCCTCCTGTACGGAAGATCGAGCCTCTTCAATACCTCCTCGGCATCGTCTGTGAGCTTCTCGAGTTCGGCGGGGGAGTCCTCCGGCTTGACGATGGAGACCAGTTCGACCTTGGAGAACTGATGCACCCTGATGATCCCCTCCTCACCCGTATGCTTACCTGCCTCCCGCCGGAAACAAGGAGTGAAAGCCTGATACCTTATGGGGAGATCGGCGTCGTCGAGGATCTCGTCTCTGTGAAGGTTCGTGAGCGGCACCTCCGCAGTGGGGATCATATAGAGATCATCGTCAGTGAGTTTGTACATGTCATTCTCGAACTTGGGGAGCTGCCCGGTCCCGGTCATGGACGAGGTATTGCACAGGGCCGGGGGCCAAACCTCGGTATATCCCTGCTCCCTGTGTATGTCCATCATGAAATTTATCAGTGCCAGCTCGAGCCTCGCCCCGGCGTTCTTCAACACGTAGAATCCGGACCCCGATATCTTGGCCCCCCTCTCGAAATCGATTATGTCCAGATCCCTGCCAAGGGCCGAGTGGTCCTTAGGTTCAAATCCGAGTTTTCTCGGTTCCCCCCATGTTGATACGGTAACATTTGCGGATTCGTCGCCCCCAACGGGAACATCGGGAAGGTGCATGTTGGGAATGGTCATCCTGATCTCGTTCCTTCTCCGATCCATCTCCTTCGATTCGGCGTCGAGGTCCTTCAGTCTGCCGTTCAGCTCCTGCATCCTTGCGATGATCATCTTCTTCTTCCCGGGATCTTTCTCCGCGGGGATCTCCCTGGATACCACGTTCTTCTCGTGCTTTAATGAGTTCACCTCGTCGATTATCCGGCGGAACCTGGAATCGGAGCTGAGGAAGCCGTCCAGATCGGCATCCGAATTCCTGTTCTTCAGCATCATTCTTACCAGGTCCTCGTTCTGCCTGATGAAACCCATGTCCAGCATCTGCAACACACCTGCAATCCGGTCATTCTGCTAGTCGTAGATATATTTTGTCCGGTCATGGGGATTTTTTCCATATCCCGTTCTAGACGAAATATTAATAATGCCTCCGTGTATGCAACCGCCCATGGGAGCCCTTTCAAGGACCCAGATCAGGATTCGCGAACTGGCGGGAAAAAATGATGTCTCCATACTGGCTCATAATTACCAGATCAAGGAGATACAGGAGATCGCCGACATAGTCGGGGACTCGCTCGTTCTGGCCATGAAGGCCACGAAGGTCAGGCAGAGCAACATATTATTTTGCGGGGTTGACTTCATGGCGGAGTCCGCAAAGGCCCTGAATCCTGAGAAGAAGGTGATCCACCCCGTTCCGGGTTCGATCTGCCCCATGGCGCAGATGGTCGATATCGAGATCCTCGAGGAGGTGAAAAGGGAGAACCCGGGGGCTCCGGTCGTCGCTTACGTGAACACGACCGCCGAGACAAAAGCTCATGCCGACATCTGCTGCACATCCGCAAATGCGGTGAAGGTGGTGAGGTCGCTTCAGGAGAAGGACATCATATTCATCCCGGATTCCAATCTCGGCGCATATGTCCAGACCCAGGTTCCAGAGAAGAAAATAATTCTATGGGCGGGATACTGCCACGTTCATCGGGATATCACTCCCGAACATATAGGGGAGATGAAGAATGCCCATCCCCACGCAAAGGTCATGGTCCACCCGGAATGTTCTCTTGATGTGATCGCCCTGGCAGACGAGGTCGCGTCAACGGAGGGCATGATCAAGTATGCTGAGAAATCCGATGCGGTCGAGTTTATTGTCGGAACCGAGGAGGGATTGGTTCACAGAATGCGCAGGGAGATCCCGGGAAAGGTCTTCCATCCGATCCCGACAGCGATATGTCCCAACATGAAGAAGATCACCCTGGATGATGTCCTGAAAGCGCTCGAGAACATGGGACCCGAGGTCCATCTCGATCCCGATATAATCGAGAGGAACAAACCTCCTCTTCAGAGGATGCTCGACGTTGTCTGATCACTTTCTTGCGGCCCTTTCCACTTCGCTTACACCACTTCGTATTATCAGTGATTATCAATTTCATCGGCTATTTTTACATTTGTTCCATATAATATATTTAAATAATTGATAATGTCATTCGTAATCACGGTTTGTAAAACCTAGCACAAGCGTGGGATGGGATAGCATGGGAACTGAAAAATTAGGAAAAATACTGATCGCGGGGATACTCGTGATCATGGCTTTTTCGCCTCTTTTGTTGAATTCTGAGGCGGATGGAAGTGAGACGAGAGCGCCTGATATTTACGGACATATTACCTCTGATACGATGTGGAGTGGATCCAAGTGGTTCGATGACGTCATCATCGATCCCGGTGTAACGGTCACCGTTCAGTCAAATACGGAACTCAAGCATTACAACGATGCATACATATGGGTTCGGGGAACCCTTATAGTCACCGGGACGGAAAGAAATCCGGTAATATTCGGAGAGGATGGGAGCATAACCACATGGGAAGGCATAACCGTAAACGAGACAGGAATGGCGATCTTCGACAACTTCACCATACGTGAAATTGGTAGTTCGAGTAATGCATTGAACCTTTATGGCCAGCCATGTACCATCAGGAACGGAATGATAATCGGCGGATACAGAGGGATTGAAACTGGCCGCTCCGAAGGAGGTCATTACATAGAAGGTATCACAATCACCGGTGTCTCCAACATCGGTATCAATATTTTGAATAACGTCAAGGAGATGATGGTATCGGACGTAACCGCACTTAATGTACATTGGGGCGGAATAAGAACCGGATCAAGCAGCAATGTCACAATAAACGGTGCCACTACTGATGGAGGATATTATGGTTATGCAATAAGCGGCGTATTAGCAGATCCCGGAAGCAACATTACCCTCATAGAATGTAATTTATACAACAGAAGCGCAGTGGGGCCAACCTATGGACTTTGGATGGAATGGAATATTGACAACATCAACGTCATTGGGGGAAATATCGAGAACTGTCAGTATGGAATATATTTCAACGCTCACGAAGATGCTATGTTAAAATTCGAGGATTTCGTCACCAGAAACACCGTGGAAAATGCAATTTACAGCATCCCGTCAAGCGCGTTCTCTGCAGAATTCGTGAACTGCAACCTGCAGTCCTCGGCCAAAACTGTATTTTTATCAAGTGCATTATACCCTCAGAGGGTGGAGCTGGTAAACTGCTCCGTCAGTCCGCTATCCGCATGGGATCTGACAGGAGACTGTATCGTCAACATGAGCTTCTACACGAATGTCGAGGTCCAAAACGGGATCGGAGATCCGGCGGATGTGAACCTGGAAATCGACCATCAGGATCTCGGAGTGGTATTCGATGATCAGCTGCCGGATGGATGGCTTGATAAAATCCCACTACAGAGCGTATTGATAGATGAAACGGACATGTACAAGATCCTGCACGACTTCAAAGCGGTATCGGTTCTTCCATCCGGATCATGGGTTGAGATGAACGATGTGTGGATCACAAAATACGACACTGTGAGCCTTTTCTTGGACCTGGCCCCCTACAACAACTTCTCCACGGAGATCGAGTTCGAGGAGGATAAGAAGTTCGATGTCGGACTTTACGACCACTTCGTCGATCCGGAGGGGGAAGAGTTCACCTGGGACATATCCACCGGACCGGAAATCGTTCACCATTTGATCCAGGGACAGAAAACGCTGCGACTGGAATCTGCCGAGGAGAACTGGCATGGAACCAGTTGGGTTTACATCAATGCCACCGACGCCGGAGGCAACTGGACCGATGTGAATGCAACGGTCACCGTTAGATCGGTAAACGATCCTCCCGTCCTTCTGGAGGATCTTCCGATGCTGACCACTCCCGAGGATACACCGGTGTGGATCAATTTTTCCGGAAGAGCCGAGGATGACGACGGCGATACCCTGACATGGAGCGCAGAAGAAATCGAAAACTGCACTCTGTCATGGGACGATTCGGGATGGAATCTGACGATAACACCCGACGATAACTGGTACGGGATCCTCGAGATCCCGGTCAAGGTCTCGGACGGGACCGTGAATCCTGAATGGATCCTGACCGTCGACGTGACACCCGTGAACGACATGCCCATGGTGAAGGTTCTCTGGTCAAACGGAACAGAAGCAGATCAGGTGGAATACGAATGGAACGAGACCACGAACATCACCGCCTGGAAGATCAACACGATGGAGGATATCCCGGTGGAGTTCGGTTTTTACTACGACGATGTGGAAACCGACGAACCCGCTTCGATCCTCATATACAGCGATCTCATGCACGGAGCGCTGGACCTCACTGTCTACCAGCGGGAGGAGATAATAAACACCACCACCAACGAGACCGCGATGGTGGACTACACCATCATCACAAATTACACCTACACACCGGACGCAGATGATTTCGCAGGGGATCTGATCCAGTTCAACATATCCGACGGGGAGGAGGAGGTTACCCTCTGGATCTGGTTCAACGTGAAATCCGTTAATGACAGACCCGTATTCGACGCTCCCGACGATTGGAACGTAACCGTCGAACTGGACAACGAGACTGTGATAGACATCGGCGGCTGGATGTCCGATGTGGACGGAGATGCCCTGACGATATCGGTCAACCCTGACGACTACGTGACCATCAACGGAACCAAGCTCGAGATCCTCTACAACGATACTTTCATGGGGGATCACCAGAACGTTACGGTAACGATCTCGGACGGGACCCTGACGGCCGGAGCAGTCCTTCTTATCAACATAACCCGTGAAGTGGAACCGGGAGACGATGACGACGACGATGACGATGATGATGAATTCAACGTCACCAATCCCAAGGTGGAAGCGACCGAGGACGGGTGGATCATTACCGTGGAGGGCGAACCCGGCCAGACCGTGTACGTGGCTGTCGTTGATGACGACGGTGATGTTACATATTACGAGATGGACTACGAGGACGGCAAATACACGGTCACGATAGACAAGGACGACGCCGAGGAGGGATTCGAGTACTACTTCACCGACAGTGACGGTGGAGATAAACTCATCGACGGAGGGGATCTACCCCATCTCAAGGATAAGAAGGACGATCCGTTCCCGTGGTGGATCGTCGCGGTCGTCCTGGCGATCCTTCTGGTGGGTGTCATTATACTGCTGATCCTCGGAAGAGGTGCGGGTAGCGCCGATTATGACGAGGAGTGATCGTAACAGGATATCACGCCAGGGCATTCTTGCCCTGGCTTTTTTTTTATTCATTTTTTTTTCTTAAGATTTCCTTTATTATGTTTTATATAGACTCCAATCCTTTGGCAACACGGTGCTTAACATGACAGAGGAAGCGGACGGGGACGAATTCGAAATTGACAAGGACATATCTGATGACATACATGTGAAAAGCATATCTGTACCCGGAGGATGGGTTTACCTGTCCTTCGTCAGGAGGAGAGAAGGTGATAAATACTACACCACGGCGATCTCCTCATGTTACGTTCCCGGAAGAAGGTGATTCATAAAGAGAAACATCGATTTAGACCTTGGGTGAAATTCCCGTTCTAAAAAGCAACCTGTTGAACAGAACGAACCACATCATGGTCAACAAAAAAATCGCAATCCCGGGAATAATACCTACTGCGGCGATCACGATCAATATCGAGACTGCGAATGAGAGGATCTCCTGTATCGAGAAACGTTTTATCAGATCCCTGCGACTCTCATCCATCTCGGATCTCAGGAAGGTAAGGGAATGTGCGAAGATCACAGCACCGATCGTGCCAACGGTGAGAACAAGCCAGTAACCGAAGCCTTCCTGTTCGGATATGATATAGGTGAAAACAACCGCTGATATTACGAACGCCACCCTGAGTGCCATCCCCCATATAATGAATGATCCCGACAGGTGCCTCTTACCGTCCTCCCACCGGCATCCCAGGGACAATGCCATCGTTTTGGCCCCGGCTTCCCGGTCGTGATCCAGATCCTTGATCCCCCCTTCTACGGAATTGTTGAACAGAAGCTGAATCGGTGAAATAAAAACCACTGCCCAGACCGCCAGAGGCAGCTCCTCGAAGCGAACCGTCGAGGTGGAGCAGGCAAGAACCAGAAAAAATATCCAGGCTGATACGAATATATCAGATGGGAACCTCTTCCCTCTGAGGTCGTATATGAAACCGGAGACCACCGCAGTTATCAGGAAGACAGCGGGGTAGATGATCGGGGTTCCGGAATAAACGGCTGATCCTAATATCAAAATGAAGGAAAGAACCAGAGCCGACATGGAATATATCCATGCCGAGCGAATCCCGATCGCACCTGAAACGATCGGTTTGTGACTGAGATCGGATGATCTTCTGTCCACTTCAAGATCTCCGATCTCGTTCAGGGAGAAGCCCCAGGCGTGATTGAGAACACAACCTGCGAATATCAAGAGGGCGGTGATCAGATCGGAACCGGCGGCAAGTACGGCTATAGTTGCAATCGAAGCGGTGGCTGCAGCGGTATGAATCCTGAATAATCTGAGAATTTCGATCGGCCGGTTCACCATCGATCCTTCATGAATCCCTTGATATTAAAGAGAAGCGGAAGGCGATGTTACTCGAGTTTCTGCTTGATCCTCCTTATCATGAACTTTGCCTTGGAATTGTCGGGATCATTTTTCAGAACATCCTCGAACACTGACAGAGATTCAACCATGTCGCCCGATCTGTAGAGGTCCTTTGCCTTCTCCATCAGCAGTTCAACGTTAACAGGTTCCTCCGCCGGCGGAGACTCCTCTGCGGCGGATTCACCCTCGGGCTCTTGCTCCGTGACTTCTTTCTCCTCGGGTTCTACCGATGTTTCCGGAACGGGTTCTTCCTCAGGTTCCGGGACGGATTCGGGTGGTACTTGTTCTTCCACAGGAAGAGGTTCATCCGGTTCGGATTCAGGTACGGATTCCGCCTCCGCAGTTGGTTCCTCGACCCGGGGAGGCTCCTCCGGTTCGGGCGGATGCTCCTCTTCGGGAGGTGCTTCAACGAGATCGTCGAAGTTAAGATCAAGACCCTCCCCCAAACCGTCCATCGAGTTCAAGAGGTCATCCAGATCCTCGTTCTTGATACCGTCATCCGGTTTCTCCTCCTCCATGATATCCGCATCAAGGGGTTTATCCTCCCTTCCCACCACTCCGTTGATTACCTTGGACCTGGCCTGAAGGGATTTCATCACCCTTGCTCCGGGAGTATCATCAACCTTTTCATGATGAATGTTATGTTCCGCGAACGCCCTCTCCTTGAGGGCCTCCGCATCGCTGAACACACTATCGGCCATATGGGGATTCTTGATGTTCTCGACGATCCCCTTTATCTCCTTAGTGTAACCGTATCCCTCGAGGGATTTCAACACGGTCATGGCCGAATTCAGCTTCTTGAGGGCATTCCTGTAATCGTCAATGCCCTCCCTGATCCTGTCGATCGGTTTATCCTCCAGATCCTTCAGGGGAGCCACATCGAAACCCTGGGCCCTGTAACGTTCGATGGTTACCTTAAGCTCCTCATGCAGAGAGTCATCGTCCTCCTTCTTCTTTTTACCAATCTTGAGCGTTTTCGGAAGAAGGTCCTTCATCCCTTTTCCCAGTGCCGGTTTAACCATTTGCAATCACTTCTCTTGCAAGTTCCATATATGCCTGCGCCCCGGATGATTCCGGCGAATACAGGATCGCCGGCTTACCGAACGACGGCGCTTCCCCAAGCTTGACGTTCCTGGGTATGATGGTCTGATATACCTTATCACCGAAGTAATTCATAACTTCAGCGACGACCTGCTTCGACAGGTTGGTCCTCCTGTCGTACATTGTCATCAGTATTCCCTCTATGGTAAGTTCGGGATTTAGATTCTTCTGCACGAGGAATATGGTATCGAGGAGTTCCGACATGCCCTCCAGGGCGTAGTATTCACACTGAAGAGGTATAAGTACAGACTCTGCGGCCGTCAGGTTGTTCAGAGTGATCAGGCCGAGGGCGGGAGGACAGTCTATCAGAACGTAGTCGTATTCGTCCTCGACCTCCTTCAGCGCGTTCTTCAGAATCCTCTCTCGGTCCGATACGTTTACAAGTTCCACCGATGCCCCCGCCAGGTTGATGTTGGACCCGATAAGATCGAGGTTCTCGAGCTCGGTATGAATTATTGAATCCCTCAGATTGCACTGACCGGTGAGGACCTCGTAAACGGTGAATTCTATCTCGTTCTTGTCGAAACCAAGCCCCGATGTGGTGTTTCCCTGTGTATCCGTATCTATGAGAAGTGATCTCTTTCCCAAAAACGACAGCGACGAGGATAGATTGATCGCCGTGGTTGTCTTGCCTACTCCGCCTTTCTGATTCACGATAGTTATGATCTTGGCCATCCGCTTCCCCCAGGATCCTTTTTACAATTGCATATTGTACGAACTAAAAAAAAACCGATTCTCTATATATGCTTTGGGCAACAATTTCATAAAAATCAAATTTTTGCAGCGAAGGATTTCCACGTTGATCCCGCTTCAGTTTTCCAAGGACCCACAAGCGGAATCTATCCTGCAGTCTGTTTTTCCGGTCCTTATCCAGCTAGAATATGCCGCTTCGTCCAGAACCCTTCCGTGTGGTGTCGGGTATTCCCGGTTCAGGCATGCCATGCATATCTCATCCTCATTCATTCCCAGCGCGTTTATCATGCCGCGGTGGGTCTGATATATCAATGAATCCGCACCGAGTTTCTCCGCGAACAGGGCCTGTACCTCATCATCCATTACCCCCTCCTCGATCCTTTCACCGTAGGGTGCCGCGATCAGCTCCTCGAAGGTTCTCATATCGATCCCGTAATAGCATGGAGCAATGATGGGAGGGGTTGCTATCCTGACGTGCACCTCCCTGGCGCCGCCGATCTTCTTCAGATGATAGGACACTATGGTCGCCATTGTGGTCGATCTCACTATCGAGTCATCAATGACCACAACCTTCTTTCCTCTCAGGATCGAGGGAATGGGAAGGAATTTCATCATTACCTTCTTCGACCTGTCGCCCTCGTCTATGAAAGTTCGTCCCTTTCCCGAGGCTATCAGGCCTTCATCGTAGATTCCGGGGAAACCGATCTCCCTCGCATATGCTTTGGCTATAGGTCTGGCCGTGTTTGGAACCGGGATGATGACCCAATCCTTTTCATTGATATTCTGGGTCTCGATCCTGGCAAGTTCCTGGCCGCATCGTTTCCTGGTCTCATAAACGGGTTTGCCGTCGATCTCGGACGTCACATGGGCGAAATAGATGTACTCGAAGAAACAGAGCGATTTCCTCTTGGGATCGGCGTATCTCTCGTAACTGATCTCGCCGTCCTCTAGCACTGCCATCTCACCGGGTTCCAGATGTCTGATATCGTATGTCCCCAGCCGGTGAAGCGCGCAGGTTTCCGAAGCAACATACGCTCCGTTCTCTGTCACAACCGATGATAAGGGCCGTATTCCCCATGGATCCCTGATAGCCGTCAGTCTGCCCCTTGCATCTATCATCGTGATGTTGAAGGCCCCGTCAAGCTGGTCGGATAGACGGCGGAATACCTCGGGGGGATCCTCACCGCTGCTATCCGAAATATGTTTTGAAATCAGGTGCATCAGGAGTTCCGTATCCGTATCGAGCATGAGGTGGAATCCCATCTCCCTTACCTTCATGTCCAGCTGGCCTCTGTTCGCTATGTGGCCGTTGAAACCGAAGGAGAACCATTTGTGCTTCACACCGTGGACCCTTTCGAAAGGCTGCACATGCCGCGATGTAAGGGATCCGGAAGTTCCGTACCGGTTATGGCCTATCCCCTTGGAACCGCTGAACCTTCCCATAATGCTTTCGAACTCCTCCTGGATGGTTCCACCGAACACCTCGGACACCCTCCCCTGTCCCTTGATGGTCCTGAGTATTATAGGGCGGTTGGCATCATAGGTTGTCAATCCGGCTCCCGCCTGCCCCCTGTGCTGGAGATCGACCATCATCTGATATATGTCGTACGCCACCTTTCTACCCGGGGTATCAGCCGCGCATACGCCGCATTTCTCCTTGATGTCACCCATTGACCTCACCTTCCTGCACGGAGGTGATAGTTACCGCCATCAGATCAGTCCCCTTGCCAGGGATAGAAGGACTTTACGCGGATCCTTCGCCTTGACCACTCCCGATGCAAGGAGAACGCCGTGCGTACCGAGTTTGATCGCCATTTCAACGTCATCCCGGGTCTTGACACCGGCTCCGGTGAGGACCTTCACTCCGGGATCGATCGCATCCACGGCATCAACCGTTCTTCTCACTATTCCCGGATCTGCCGTTGTCACCGAGATATCTCCCCCTATCAGTTCGGGCGGTTCCATGGCAACGAAATTTGGGCCCATGGCCGCAGCTGCCCTGCTAACCTCAACGTTGTTGGTGCAAACGATAGTGTCCAATCCCTCAATCCTAGAACCCCTGATCAACTCCTCCATATCGGCAAGAAGCAGACGTCTTTCCGAGTGGTTGATCAGGGTCCCCTTGGCTCCCGCGGCCTTGATTCCGGTTATCGAGGCCCTGCCCGTGCATGCGCCGCCCTTCCATACGTCCACATGCTGTGAGAAAACGGGAATGGATATCTCACGGGCGATCCTGGAGAGCTCGACCATGGGGGGGCAGACCACGATATTTACACCGGTTTCATGGGCAACCTCCTCGCATATTCTTGCCAGGTTCAATGATCCGTCGCCGTCCATCTCAGGATAGACCTTGAAGTTCACCACGATGGCGGGTGTCCTCATTCAATTTCCTCCTTCCATGTATTTCCTCACCGAGGCGGCCGTGCCCTCCGATGAGAAGGACCTGAAATACAGAAGCGCTTCGGAATAGGCCATGGCCTCCATCGCAGCCTCCGTCTCCGGTCCCAGGGAATGTGTCTCCCGGAAAAATGGCTTGAAAGCCTGTTTGCAGTTCTTCTTGAAAATGTACTCGTCAGTCGCATCAGGTGTCTTCGACCTGTATTTCTCCACCGTCCATTCCTTCATCCTCTCGAACAGATCGTGGTTGTATATCTTGACAACGTCGTAGAAAATGTTCTGCCAATGCGTACCAACGTTTCCCTTGAGAATATCTCCCTTCGGGAAGTGTAGGTTTATCAGTTCCCTTGGAGTGCCCGTTATCCCGTGCTGGGCTATCCTGACATCAAATCCGGCATCGGATATAGCCTTGGCAACTGCCCTCGTCTGGGGGATGTCCACGGATACCTGCGGTATCACATTTCCGTTCTCATCGAGTGTATTCCCGTGCGCGGATCCGTTTGCTATGGCAAGGAGGTTGGGATGAACGTCGTTCTCCTTCAGGGCCGTCAGGAATTCAACCGCCTCTGCCGGGGACGTTAGTACCCTTCCCGATCTGTCGGTCTTTCCGATCTCTCCCACCTCAACCTCCAGACCGAAGGTCCGATCCCCGATGTTGTCCCGGATGAAATGCGCTATCTCCGTTGTGCATCTGATATTGTCGGCCAGTTCCTCCCTGAGGTTTCCCCCGTGGAAATCAAAGAGATGAGAGGCGTCAACGGCAAATGAGGTGTACCCGGCCCGGATCTGGGCTTCTATCAGCTCCTTTGTCCTGCCGAGATCATCCTCGTCCCCCTTCTTGATGGAAATATGATCGGCATGGACGGTGTATATATCGTGATCCACGTCATGCGCGACATCGGTTATTTCCCTGAAATAATCCTCGGGCCTCATTCCGGTGTAGCCACCGCTCAGATCGGATTCGGATCTGGCCAGCTCGAATATTACGGCGCTGTCCGTGTCGCTTGCCGCCCTCATGATCCCTTTTGCCACACCGCGGGTCATTCGTACATTGGCTGCCATGACTATTGTCTTCTCCTCCTTAAGCGCGTTGAATATCGTATCTCCGGATATTGGTTTCCTGTGGCTCACGGTTATCATCCCCTGCTCCATTCATCCTCGATTATCCTGATCTCCTTCTTTCCTCCGACGTATATGGGCACCCTCTGGTCCAGGGATTCGGGTCTGATATCGAGGATATTTTCCCTGCCGTTTGAGATAGCCCCCCCGGCATTCGCCACGATGAATCCCATGGGATTGGCCTCGAACAGAAGCCTCAGCTTCCCGTTCTCCTTTCCTGCGAAAGCCGGATATGTGAATACCCCGCCCTTGTGCAGGATCTGATGAACGTCGGCAACGAAGGATCCGCAGAACCTGAGTTTGTAACCGTCCGCCTCAAGCCGGTCTATGAATCTCCTGTGGGGAGGAAGCCAGTCCTTTCTGAGCGCTCCCGGAGAATATATCTTGGATTCACCGATGGTAAGATCTTCATGCTGAAGGAGAAAGCGGCCCTCCTCTGTCATTGCAAACTCATGGACCCCTTTTCCCACGGAATATGTCAATGTTGTCAGCGGCCCATAGAGGATGTACAGGGCAGCTGCCATTCCGGAACCGGGAATCAAGGGATCTGGTGAGTCGAAGATCCCGACAATAGTGCCAACCGTTAGGTTGATACCCATCAGAGAAGACCCGTCAAGGGGGTCCATCACTACGGAAAACCTTCCGGAATCGGATAGACCTACGATCTCCGGTCTCTCCTCGGAGGCGACTGCTGTTACCGAAGGCAGTTGAGACAGCGCATTCACTATCACCTCATCCGCCCATTTATCCATCTTCACCTGCGTCTCGCCGTATATGTTGACCGTATTGGAAAGTCCCTGTTTGGTCAGGAATCCTTTCCTTATGGTCCCCGCCTCTGCAGCTATTGCGAGAATCAGGTTCTTCAGATCTTGATCATCATCCGGTATATGTTCATCAAGGAACGTTTCTTTCCCCCCGGGACACTGAGTATTTCATCTAAATATGAACCACCTATAAGGAATTTCTTGGAATCGCGATGCATCAGGATGAGACGAAAACAAGGAAGGTCTCGTGATCCTCGAGTCCGCCGGTATCCCTGACCTTGAGGATCACGGTATAATTTCCGGGATTCGGAAAAATATATTCGAACACCTGGGAGCTTGAACTGACTCCACCCTGGATCGTCCATAGGTAATTCAGATCATCCCCGTCAGGATCTGAGGAGTTCCGAGCGTCGAACAGAACCACCTCGCCGACAACCACGTTCCCCGGCCGCACCGAACCCTCGGCGTGAGGGGCGTTATTCGTATCCCTCGACACGAACAGAAGGAGGGCCACCACGATTATCAGAACGGCCCCGATGGCCGCGGCAGGCACTACCCTCGGCATCTCCCGGATTAGTCTCTTCACGGGATCGAATATCATATCGTATTTAATTAATCCTTCCCCCTCTGAGGTCCTGCACTAAAAACAAAGGGTAAGCGCAGCTGAATATAGAAAAAAATCAATTCATACGTGATATTGTGCAGGTCACCGATAAACGTGCAAGGCTCCCCCCTGAAAACGAATCCTCTGCACAGGAACAGATGAGTAGGTTCTTCATTTAATTACATTGAAATGAATTCCCCGGCATGGAAATCCGTGTCGACGAGAGCGTCAGATCCCTGGCGGTCAATATCAAGACCTATGATCTTTCGGATATCGAGGTCGGAGATACGCCCCTGGACAGGTTCTCAGTCCTGTCTTTCGAACTGAGGGGACAGCTCAGGGAAAGATTTCCGAGGATGGATGATGTAAGGAAGGACCGAACCATAAGGTCACTTCGGGATCTGTACTGGAGGATCGGGATCGATCCCACCAAGCAGAGACCCTCATCGGAAGCCCTGTTGAGGAGAATTCTCGTCAAGGAACTGCCGGTCATAAACAACCTCGTGGACGCGGGGAACCTTGCCTCGGCGAAGACGCTCATTCCCGTAGGCATATATGATGTGGACCGTATCGAGGGTGATCCCGTACTGCGTCTCTCGAGGGGTGGAGAATCGTTTCACGGGATCGGAGGAAAGGAGAAGGAGATGAAGAAGGGACACCCGGTACTTGCGGATGACAGGGGAATTATCCATCTCTACCCATACAGGGACTCCATGAGAACGAGGATAACGAAGAACTGCGCAAATGCTCTGGTCGTGGCCTGCGGAGCAAAGGGGATCAGGGAGAGGGTCCTGATCGAAACCCTCGACTCCGTCGACAATTACTTCGATCTTCTAGGAGGCGTCAGATCATGAAAGTCCACCTTTTCACCGACGGCGGCAGCCGTGGAAATCCCGGCCCAGGAGCCTGTGCATTTGCTGCCGTGGTAGAGATCGGAACAAGGTCATATTCCGACGGAAGGCTTATCCATAAAAGGTCGGAATATCTTGGCAATTGCACAAACAACGAGGCCGAGTACAACGGTTTGAAAACGGCGCTGAAGTGGGCCAGGTCCAGGGATTTCAAGGATATAATGATCCACTCCGATTCCCAGCTGATGATCCGTCAGCTGAACGGACAGTACGAGGTCAGATCGCGGAGGATAATACCCCTCTACAACGAGGTTCATGACCTTTTGTCCTCCTTCAGATGGAGAGCCGTGCATCACGGGAGGGAGCATCGGTGGATATCACTCTGTGATTCCCTTCTCAACGAAGCCCTGGACAGGAGATGATCATTCCTCGAACTCGCCTGCGGTCCTTGCTTTCATACCCAGTACGAATACTATGATAACGATCAAACCAACGATGATCGAGGCGATAATCGCCGGCCACGGGAAATCCCTCTCCTCCTCTTCCTCCGATCCGGGCTGGGAAACGGTTCCGCCGCTTTCCGGAGCGAGATCGGGTCCGTCCGTCATGTTTGTGAAATGATACCTGTACACGACACCCGGTTCGAACAGGTCCGAATCCAGATCGAGACTGTAATTGCCGGGCAGCAAATGGCTCTCATCGATCCTGAATGATCCGATACCTTCGATAACTATATACAGGGTCATGTTGGGTGCTCCGTATACATCGATCTCCCAGTCCCCCTCCTCGTCCACGAAAAGGTCCACATGCGTTATCTCCCATTTTCCATCATCAGGAGGTTCGATGATCGTCCTGTTCTCGATGAAGATGAGAATGGAGGCGGTCGTATTGGCTCCCGATGGGTCCTCCACCCTGATATTCACGCTCTGAACGGTGAACTGGGAACCCTCCGGGTACAGGATAACGAGCTCTCCCGAGAATACGGTGACATACTCGCTGTCGGTCCTGAATATCAGATCATCGTCGTCGACATCCCGATACAGCGAACTTATGTTGACGGTGGTCATCTCTCCTTTTTTTACAGTGATGTTCCAATTGAAGGGAGTGCTGAATACCGGCGGATCGTTTATCGGTTCAACGGTTATCTCGATCCTTTCATGGACTTCCACGACGGTATCGTTAAGGTGGACATCTATCCACGATGATCCGAAATAGTCCGGGTCGGGGATGATATTCAGATCCCATGTCGTCCCGTTCAATTCCAGTGTCAGATTTCGATCGCCCAGGACCCTCCATGTCAGTGGATCGTCATCGCCGTCCACCATGTGCTCCGAAAGATCGAGAGTGAATGGAACATCCTCCATCATGATGATCTCGGGATACAGACCCGTTATAAGGGGGTGATCCTGAACGGGATCGACGATGAACGCTACTGTACCATCCGTGTGGTTCCCGAATGTATCCACGGCCCTGAATGTAACGGTATCCTGCCCGGTCCAATTCTCATAACGGTTGGTGACGGATGCGTCATTCAGCGTAAGGTTGTCTCCCACCATGATCTCGTTGACCTCGATATCATCCCCATCATCGAAGAAATCCCAGGGATCGAACGACCGAACGGTATCCTCGTGGAAGCGTATCGGTGCCGGATTGTTGAAGACGGGGGCATGATCGAGGATGGCGAACAGCTCGCGATATTGGGTCAGATTGACCATTCCGTTATGAACGGCCTCTCCTGACCTGAACCCGTAACCCATCAGGGCCCCGTGAGGATCGATCATTAAGAGATCGTTATCGCTGTCCTGGAAGAGATGAAGGGGAGATCCCTCGATCAGACCGGTCACACCTTCAGAAAAACCGTCGTACCAGGTCGATCCACCGATATCCGTCAGGGAGAAGATGAAATCCTCCGGATCGCCGATCTCGTTGACCGCCGATGCTTTCACAAACGCTGACCAGTAGAGGTTCATCTCCTGGTGAAGTCCTACCAGCAGGGAACCGATCTTGCTGAGATTCATGGAACAGTTCCTTGCATGGACGGTGATGTTTCCGAGGTATCCGTCGATCAGCAGGTCCCATGTTGAGGAGTTCTCGGCCGTGCAGTTGTCGATGGACACCGCGCAGTCGATCTCAAGAGTGTCTACGGCATACGAGTATATGCCACCAACCACCTTGTTGTCGGAAAGACGGGTGGTGGGATTTCCGTTGATGTATATACCGCTCCGGCAGTTCTCCACCTCATTTCTGTCGATGACCACATCTCCGATCTTTCTGGCGAGATCGGAAACCTGGACGCCGATCCCCCAGCCCATCGCCGCACTCCCCTGGCCCACCTTATTGTCCTTCACATTGACCGGAGCGCTCTTTGTCACGTATATGCCGTATTCAGCTCCGCCGATCTCGTTGCCTTCCACGATTGCATCGGTGCAATCCTCGATCCGGACCCCGAACTTGCAGCTGTCCATTATATTGTTCCACCTCGCTGTCACATGGTCTCCGTTGCGAATACTGACGCATTTGGTATTGCCCCGATAGGGATTCGACCCGTAAAAGGTATTGTAGATCACAGTGGTCCTGTCAGTGTTCCACAGGTCCAGTATGGTTTCCTGGTAGTCCTCACCGTCGTTCCCGTAAAGCCGGTTCCATGAAATTGTAATATTCTCCCCGCCCATGATCCTGATCTTTCTGGTCTGGTGTGATCTGTAAAATGTGTTTCTCGTGATCTCAAGCTCACCTACCATTCCCGGGGCGTGGATCGAATCATACGATGAAGTTGTCCCTTTATTGAAATTACAGTGATCAATGGAGGCTCCTTTGACCCATTCCTCGGTTTCGGTCCCGTTCAGATATACATCGTATCTTACGCCCTTCCTGAAGATAGAATCCTCCACGATGAGACCGCTGGAAAACGGATACAGCCCATGGGATACTTCCAGGGAGCTGTAATGGGATCCCTCGAAAACACAGGAATCGATGGTTGTGTTGATCCCGTTCTCCCTGACCGATACGATGTTGTCGATGAATTTGGATGACCTTATGATCACGTTCTCAGGATGATAGTCAATGTCGCCTCCCCTGTAGCTGAGGAAATAAACGCCTGAATTCGAGCAGTTCCTGAACTCGCATCCATCCATCCTGATATCGGACATCGGATACACTATGGAGCCGTACTTTGCGTTGAGCACCCGGGTGTGGTTCATCCTGGCCACGGATCCGGCGTAGAACTGGATGCCGTGGTACATTCCCCTTTCCGGATCCCCGACCTCCGGTTTCAGAACAATCGGTTTCCCCTGTGTTCCTTCCATGTGAAGTTCTCCCGCCACACCGATGTAATACGAAGATTCGGGGACCGTTATCTGGCATCCTGCCATAAATGTGACCTTGACGCCGGGCTCGATCTGCATGTTGTCATTCAGTTCATAATCCGACTCGGGAAAAACGGTGTCTATACTGACTGTCAACGGAAGAGAGATTCCCCTCGGATCCGCGTCGGATTCCCCGCTTCCGGGTGAGCACAATGCTTAACCGCTTCCACCAATACATTTAT
>JBLIRG010000042.1:0-30337 GCA_049472195.1 Thermoplasmatota archaeon | reverse complement strand
ACAGATAATGAGGATATCCTGCACCTATGATCAACGGATCACGCGGCGAAACGACGAAAGAAGCTCTTCTATATGGGTCTCGATAATGAAATCCTCCCTTCGGATTCGGATCTTCGATCCCTCCAGCCGGGATCTCAATTCATCAAGATCGCCGAGAATGATACCGCATCCGAATTTCCTGACGAACCTTGCCATGGATATTGAATCCGGAACTATCACCGGGATTCCCGCCGCCAGATAATCGAATATCTTGTTTGGCAGCATGGTATCGAAATGTTCCCTCTCCTTCCCGGGAGGGAAGAACGGTATCAACCCGAAATCATACCTTGTCAATTCGCCCATGAGCAAATCATGTTCCAATCCTTCATGGAAATGATAATAGGCCGATCTTTTCTGGAGTTCCAGGTATCTGCGAAGGACATCCGGATCGCCAATTCCATAAATATGGATATGGATCCCCATTTCAGCGATTTTTTTGAATAGTTCCAGGAGTGGAGCCCTGTATCCGTCGAAGGAGAGAACCCCTTCATAGACAATATGCACCCCTCCCTCCTTTTCCGATATCTTGTCTTTTTGTTCGTGAATGTCCGATCTCATTGCATAATTTGGAAAGACCATCGAGTTCTCTTCGGGGATATTGTATTTCCTTCTCGCGAGTTCGTATGTGTAATCGGAAACGTAGAGCCGCATATCGCTCCTCAGATTTGCCTCGCGTTCCAACTTCTGAAGTTTGCTGTATATGGTTCTATTCGCAGCCGAATGAACGAACCGATACTTGAGATACCTGTCCGGGATATAATTTCTCAGAACATGATCTCTGACAAATGCGGTGACCATATCCCTTTCATCAAAAACCACGGGTATGCTGGCATACCTGTTTGCGGCAACCCCCAGGATATCCGGCATCGAGTGTACTAGGATAATGTCAAAATCGCGATCAGATATGATATCCCGAATTTTACTCTTATATGCCGACGGCATCAAAGTCTGGGGAAAATGGGACAGGGGGGTTTTGCGCATCAGGATCTTTTTATTTTCCGCAAGGAAACCGTAATCAAGCCCCTTCACCGATCCGCCGTAACCGATACAATGAAGATATACCTCGGATCCGGTTTCCGAGAGAGCTTTCATCTGCCGGTAGGCTCTCATCGATACGGCCGGATTGAGGCAAAGTATTTCCATCGTTTTTCCCGAAGAACCACCTAAGTATATATTTGAATGCCATCATGCTCATGGCAACGTAATAATAATTGAACAATATGTAGTGCCGAGTGCAGATCAAGGGGTGAAAGATGTCTCCCGCCGATTTTGAATCGATTCGGAACGAGCCAAAACTATGGGATACATTTACCTTGAGAGATGAGTACGAGGCAAGCGTCAGAGATATTTACGGGAGGCTTCCCCACCCCCTTGCCGGACATATAAACACGATGGATCCGGATGTATCCAGATACCTTGCCGAGAACGGCTGGAGTCCAAAATATCCAGGAGGCAGGGAATTCGCGGTATGTCTGACGCACGACATCGACAACCTCATGATATCGACCCGAAGAGGGATATACAATTCATTGGAGAACATATCGGGAGGGGATATTTCCGGCGCTTTTCACAGCATGAAAAGGTCAATGTCGAGAAGGACGAATCCGCTTTTCAATTTCGGGGAGATCATGGATCTGGAGGAGAAGTACGGGGCCAGGTCCACCTTCTTCTTCCTATGTTTGAACAAGGGGGAACGGGATTTCAACTACGAGATTTCAGAGATCGGATCGGAATTGAAGAGCATATCTGAGCGCGGTTTCGAAATCGCACTTCACGGAAGCCATTTTGCGTATAAATCTAAGAGAAGAATTGCCGATGAGAAAAGGAAGCTTGAGAAGGCCGCGGTCACTTCGATAACCGGTTACAGGAACCATTTCCTCAGGTTCATCTATCCGGATACATGGGATCATCTTGAGAGATCCGACTTCAAATATGATTCGACAATGGCGTATTCCAATACCGTCGGGTGGAAGAACGGCACCTGCCACCCCTTCCACCCCTTCGACAGGAACAAAGGCGAGTTCCTGAAGATATGGGAGATCCCCCTTGCGGTTATGGACAGAACACTGATAGGAAGATTGGGTCTGGATCATGACAATTCCCTCTCTCTTGTGGATCAGTTGATCGATCGGGTCAGGGAATTGAACGGGGTTCTCACAATCAATTGGCACAACTCCGAATTCTCCAATGAGAACGGACCTCTGTACGGACAGATCCTGGAGATGGCGAACAGTAAAGGTGCATGGATGACATCCGCTTCCGATCTTATCGATCACGTAAAAGATCAGTTTGACCCGTAATGGGAAATAATCGGGTCAATCCGAAAATCGATCTCGTTTTCCACCGCTGTTCCTCCGCCCGTCCCGATCATATTTGTTATTGCCGGTTCTTCGATGATATTATAATTTACAATTGTATATCAACTTCAAACGCTTGGAGAGTAACATATGGGACCCGTCAACGGGATTCTATCCCTGATCAAGACCAAGAACGGGGAGTCGCTTCTTGAAAGAATTCGGTTCATCGGACTGAAAGCGACCCTCCATTCGTTCATTCTTCAGAGGCTTTTCAGGGTCAATTCCCATGTACCCTGGCCTGTAGATCCAAGTTCCCGGGTGGCATACCCCAAGAAGATCACGATTGCGGGATCGGGCACCTGCAGAATGATGATCCCCTATCTCGGATTCATGCCCGGATCGTATTTTCAGGGAATGAACGGCATCATCGTCGGAAGGAACCTGAGGCTCGGTCCGGGCGTCAAGATGATCTCCGCGAATCACGATCTTGCGGATTTCGACAATCACCCCATAGGACAGCCGATAAGGATCGGCGACAACTGCTGGATCGGGTCAAACGCCGTCATCCTTCCGGGTGTGGAGCTCGCAGATCATACGGTTGTGGGGGCGGGGTCCGTCGTAACCAGATCAGTAAGAGAACCGAACACCATGGTCGCCGGGATCCCGGCAAAAAAGGTCAGGGATATCCAGGAATACTCTGGAGAGAATACGAGGGCATGGGCCTGATGTACCGAAGGGATCGGCCGGCCCGCGGGGATTGGAAAATTAGATTTCCTTCCAATCCAATGGAGTCACGGTGAGGCAGATGTTCAAATTGGAGGACGGGATAAAAGCTGTCAGAATTGCCAGGATCGAGATTGAGGCGCATCTTGGCAGGAAACCCTCGAATGACGTGGCGGATCCGCCGGTATTCGACAAAAACAGCGGGGTGTTCGTAACTCTGAACACATATCCCTCGAAGAATCTTCGCGGCTGCATAGGTTATCCCGAACCCGTCATGCCTCTGGGAAGGGCATTGAGAAATGTAGCCGTCGGAGCGGCAACCGGGGATCCGAGATTTCCTCCGGTCCGTTTGTCCGAGATGGATTCGATAGTGGTCGAGGTCACTCTCCTCACACCGCCCCAGAAGATCAGATATTCGGACATTGACGAGCTTGTATCGAGAATAAAGATAGGCAGAGACGGTTTGATTGCATCCAAATCCCGCTTCTCGGGCCTTCTTCTCCCCCAGGTGCCGGTGGAGTACAATTGGTCGGTTGAGGATTTTTTATCACATACCTGCATGAAAGCAGGCCTTCACCCTGAGGAATGGAGGAGAGGGGACGTTGAGTTTCAGTCGTTTTCGGGTAAATTATTCGCGGAGACATCTCCCCGCGGGGAAATTGAGGAAGTTCCTCTGTCATGAGGTTGAGACATGCATGATATGGTGATAAAGGGCAGACTCCTGGAGGGCGGCTCCTGGGTTGAAGCGGCTGTCTGCGTATCTAACGGCAGGATAACACGGATCTCCAGGGAGGATCCCGGAAGGAATTCGGCCGGGGAATACCTCAATTTCGGCCGTAAACTGATCTTGCCGGGCGTGATCGACACTCATGTGCATATGAGGGACCCGGGTCTTACGGCAAAGGAAGATTTCGGGACGGGAACGATTTCGGCGGCTTTCGGAGGAGTCACAACGGTCCTGGACATGCCGAATACGATTCCTCCTGTCATTGACAGGAGATCGTTTCTGATGAAAACGGCCGAGGCCAACCGCAAATCACACGTGGATTTCGGGCTCTACCTCGGAATAGTCGACGGTACCGACGAGGCAGTACTGCGGGCGGCAGCCGCAGGTGATTGGTCAGGTATGAGGCCGGCGGCGTTCAAATGCTTCCTCGGAGAATCCACCGGGAAACTGACGATATCGAGGATAGAGGACATCGGTTTATGGCGCGGGATCGTCAGTGAGTCGGGAAAACCCCTCGCCGTTCATCCGGAGGACGGGGACATTCTGATCCGGAGGAAAGGGTTGAGCGACGGGGGGAGCATTCTCGAGCGCCATTACAGCAGGAGGCCCCCGGAAGCCGAAATGTCCGCGGTAAAACGGGCAGTTAAGGCGATGGGGCCTTTAACCTCCTCCCTTCACCTTTTACATGTGTCGTCGGAGATCGGACTCAGGGCCGCATCAGGTACAGGGGCGTCCGTAGAGGTAACCCCTCACCACCTTCTGCTGGACATCGAGCGTTGCGAAAATCTCGAGAGATCGGAATATGCAAAGGTCAATCCCCCCATAAGAAAAAGATCCGACCGGGCTGCCCTATGGAAAGGGATCGGAGACGGGATCGTGAACACCATAGGTTCCGACCACGCCCCCCATGAGCTGGAGTCCAAGACACATGGTATCGAATCGCCTTCCGGAATGCCGGGAGTGGAGACGATGCTTCCTCTTCTTATCGCAAAGACATTGGAAAGAAAGCTCTCATTCCCCCGTCTTCAAGATCTCCTCTGCGGCAATCCCGCATCGATATTCGATCTGAAAGCAAAAGGATCGATATCTCCGGGCAAGGATGCCGACATGATCGTCATTGACCCGGATGAGGGCCGGGTCATCCGTTCCGAAGAGCTGCATTCAAAATGCGGATGGACCCCGTACGAGGGAATGAGGGGCGTATTTCCCACTCATGTGTTCTCGCGAGGCGAACTGATCACGGAGAACGGCGTGCTGTGCGCCAAAGGAGGAAGGGGCAGACTGCTCTGTTGAAGGGACGAAAACCCGTTATTTTTTTCTGCAGCGTTTTTCTTATGATTTTTTCAGCTGAATTTATATTGAAGATGGCCGTTTTCCAAATATTTTTCGATTATCAGGATGATATTTTTCGATAGGTTAATATAAGACATCTACTTGTCAGCCTCGGAGATGAAGTAGATGGCCCGAAGGCAGACAACCAGGGAGGCAAAGAAGCTCAAGGACAAATGGAAGGCGAAGCAGTGGTATACCATCGTCGCACCGGATATGTTCAACCGGGCTCAGATCGGAGAAACACTCAGCGATGAGCCGCAGAAGCTCATCGGAAGAAACGTCGAGGTGACCCTCCAGGACCTGACGGGCGATTTCAGGATGATGCACGTGAAATTGAGGTTCAAGATAATCGATTATTCCAGCTCGGAGGCCTTCACCAGGTTCATCGGACACGATCTCACTTCGGATTACATCAGAAGACAGACCCGGAGGAAAAGAACCAAGATGGAGGGTGTTTTCGATGTCAAGACCAAGGACGGATTCACCGTCAGGATCAAACCCATGGCCATCTCCGATAAGAGGATCCAATCGTCCGTCCAGTATATACTTCGAAGAAAGATGAAGGAGATCGTGGATGATGCCGGCTCCAAGCATACCTTCTCGGAACTTATCAAGTACATACTCACCACGGAAAGGGACAAATCACTCGTTTCACAGATATTGACGGGATGCAGGACCCTGTATCCTCTGAAGAGAGTCGATATCAGAAGGGTCGAGGTTCTCGCTTATCCGGAGGGTGCCGACATGGATGCCGGCATGTCTTCGGAACCTGTTCCCGTCGAGGAGCAGGCGGATTCGGACTCCGCCGAGGCACCGGCGGAGGAAACAGAAGAGGAACCGATCGGGGATTCGTCCGCAGAGTGAGAAAGCAGAATCTCATGAGAGCTTCCCCGGCTCGAAACCTGGACATGATCATCCTTAAACCTGACACCGCTCAATTTTTATATCAATCAGGTTCATCAACAGCGGGGAAGACGGCTGTCACGGATATCCGTCTTTCAGATGAAAACGAATGATGGCGTGGGAGCGGTCCTGTTTGAGCCAAGATGAGATAAAGCCGCTGAATTTTGAATCCGACGAACCCGAATTGATCTCAATGGATAGGAGGGGCATGGAGGAATATATTTTCGAGGTGGATGCTGACGGGAATTTCATGAAGGTCCCGAGGATACTCGAGGAAATCACCGGATTCACCAGGGATGAATTGGACCTTTTATCATTACAGAGCGTGACCTTCGTGGAGGATCGTCAGAAGGTACGCAAAGCGATCGAGAGGATCTCTCGAGGAGAGCCCATGGTCATTCAGGAACTGGAGATATTTTCGGAAGGCAAGGGATCACACCCCATCCAGATGATTATGCTGCCGGGTAATGAAGATCAGGCAGAAAGAAGTGTATGGGGTGCCGTTCTGGATGTGGGCGACAGGGTCGAACTTCTGGAGAAGCTGAGGAACATTGAGGAGAGCCAGGACAGGTCCAAGACGATGTTGTCGGACTTCGTATCGCTTCTGTCCCGGGAGATCCGCCAACCTCTGACCTCCATGCTGCTGACGTTGGAGATGATGGACAGCGGTTTTTACGGGGAGATCCCGAAGGAGTCAAGGGAGAAGATCGAGGATCTTGTCAGGATGGTTGACAGGCTCAAGGATATTCTGAACGATGCCTTGAAGATGTCGGATAACATGAAAGAGGATTTCGATCTGGAACATACTTCGATTTCGCTTGGCGGCGTGATAGACGAGGTGATCTCTCACAAGGCCGAGGTCATGGAAAAGAGGAAGATCGGGATCGAAAGATCATATCCCGTTTTGGATATCAGCGTGGTTGGCGATCGAAAAGCGATTCATCAGGTTCTGGATTCGCTTTTGGAAATATCGATAGGGAATTCCCCGACCGGGGGTCAGATCAATGTGGAATTGGAGGTAATTGGAGATATGGCACAGTTCACGATCTCCGACTCCGGGGACGGAATACCCGAAGGCGAGCTTGACAGGATATTCGACAAATTCCACATAGATTCGGATATGGAGAGGAAGGCGCTGACCGACGGCATGAACCTTTACATCTCGAAGAGGATAATTCAGAGACACGGAGGAAAGATCTGGTGCGAGAGCTTCGTCGGCCTCGGAACCAGCTTCTTGTTCACTCTCCCCGTTCATCACAATCAGGGGGGGCAGGATCGTTGAAGAGGATCATGATCGTCGAGGATGCGGAACTGCTCTCGGATCTCATGATGGAGATATTGAACCTGAACGGTTTCGATGTGATCGGACAGGCGTACAAGGGATCGGACTCGATATCAATGTTCGAGGAGCTTAGGCCCGACATAGTTCTGATGGATATCATTCTGCCCGACATGAGCGGCATCGATGCCGCGAGAAGAATAACCGAGTTGGATGGACGTGCAAGAATAATTGCGATAACGGCACTGTCGCATCGGGATATCAGGGATGAATGCATTGAAGTTGGGTGCATGGGATTTCTGGTCAAACCCTTCAGGATGAAGGAACTGATCAATGCGGTCAAGGCAGTCGCGGATCGGGTTGACGCCGAATGAACCACTCCCCGCATCAACCTCCATCCGATACTGGATGAAACAGAATGTCCCCCCTAGTTACAATAAAAATAAATATCTTTTTCTCGTTAAGCCACCGTTCTCTATCCGGAAATCTGTCATGGAAATGATGCATTTCGGGATCAGAAGCAGAGCCAAACACATGAAATTCACAGTAACTTTTATATGATGCTCAGGTGAATGTATGCATGATCTCGGACATAAGAAAGGAAAAAAGGGAGTGTTACCTTTGGCGATAGATGGTGGCAGGTCCAGAATTAAGGACATATTATTACTGAATGTTTTGTTGATATCCCTGATCATACCGACCGGAGCACTGATCGCTACGGGTATGTCCGATGCGGGTGAGGATGCCCCGGACATAACGGGATCCCGGAGAAGTTGGCTGGATGTCAATATCGAATCCGTGGAGAAGGTCGTTACGTCTCAATCGAACAGCGTATATCCTGGACAGACGATCACGATCTCCGTAAACCTGGTCCACGACGACAGACCCCAGCAGAGCACGGTTCCCATTACCGTCGGCAACCAGAACACGTTCACCGTGGTTCTGGTGATCGACGACGATCATGACAATGTTTCCACTCAATACAAGAAAGTCAACAACATGCCTCTGTTGAATGGAACCACCAACGGACCAAACGGTCAGTCCAATCCCCTCAGAGTACTGTTCCAGTGGACCATACCCCCCAAAGCACCCGAGGGTTTGGCGTGGTCGAATTTCCAGTTCAAGGTGACCGCGACCATAACGCTGGATGATGATGACAAATCGGATAATTTCAGGACGGGACCTGGAATCCGGGTTTCCGAGCCCGAGTTTTCACCATATATTTGGGAGGTGGATCAGAAGGAGGGGGAATTGTTCGGTCCGGTCCACCCCGTAAGCGTCGGCGAGACGCTGATCATACCATTCGAGCTTCACAACGGGGCCAATCAGGTTGACAAGGTCGGGATTGAATATCTCGACATTCCTCCGGGATGGATACCCCAGCCGTTTGATGAGATCCCCGTATATCCCAGCGATTTCGAGGAGATGACGCTCGCCCTCTATGTATCTCCGGACCCCCTCCTGTCAATGCATCGGGAAGAACCTTACGAAATTATTGTCCGTGCATATTCGGCCTTCTATCCCGAGGGGCCCTACGAGGTGAATTCCATCCATAGATTCCTGTTCAAGGTGAAGTTCAAACCGGGGGTCAACATGGAACCGGTGCAGCAGACGGTGTATCTGGAACCCGGGAAAAAGCATGATGTCTACTTCAATCTAAAGAACACGGGAAACGGAATAGACAGCTATCAGTTGAGCGGTGTGCTGTCAGATCAGGCCGTGAAGGAGAAATGGACGGTAACCGTTCTGGACAAACTGCCAAGCAACGTCTATCCCGGGGAGATCCAGCCGATAAGAACGAGAATATATATCCCGCCCAGCGCACCTCATTACAGAAACTCCTTCCTGCTTCTCACGGCAACATCCCAGAAGCAGTACGGCTATTCTGCCGAATCGAAGAAATGCACCATCTTTGCGGACATCAGATATGATGCCTACATAGAGGAGTTCGAGGATCCGTTCATCGTGGAGCCTGGAAAGGAGAACCTGATAAAATTCAATTTCACCAACGAGGGCAACAACGTCGATCCAAATCAGGAGCTTAAGGTGTTCAGGGCGCCTCTGGGCTGGTCAATTTACATAGACCAATCACCGATCAAGAGGGGAAAAGGAATAGGCCCCCTGACAACGGTCTATCTGGACATGATAGTGGTGGTCCCGGAATCGGCCACGACTACCACGACTGGCATCAACCTCCACCAGGTGATCATCGATGCCGTGGGAGGCCCCAGTTCTGATCCGAGCAAGAAAATGCTCCTGGACCGCGGATATTTCAATTTCTCGATCCCCCTCAGAAGGAAGCTCTCTCTCAGTTCTCCGGAACCCCTCAGGGAGGGATTCGTCGGAAGCCAGGTGGAGTTTCTCGTGAACGTCCAGAACAAGGGAAACTGGTTCGACACCTTCAATCTATCAGTCGACTCTCCATGGGCCGAACTGGAGACGGATAAGGTGGAACCTACTCCCAACGAGACTTGGCCGGTGAAGCTCTGGGTCAACATACCCGATGATGCCGAAGCGGACACAAAACCCGAGACCAACCGTCTCGATCCGTATCAGATCAGGGTGTCGGGCTACTCCCAGAACGAGACTAAAAAAGGGCAGACCCTGGTATATCTGGATCTGTTCATTCAGGTAACGCCTTTCTACAGCTTCGAGATGATGGTCGATCCGGATGAGAAGAGGCTTCAGTTCTCAGCCGATCACTCCACGGCAAGGACGGTGAAGATAAAGATCGATAACACGGGGAACATTGAGGACGAGATCCGCCTCGAATTCCCGGACAATCCGTACTCCGAATGGCTCACGGTCAAGACCCAGTATGTGACCGTACCGTTCGAGGGCGTGGGCTTCGGGATCCTCTCCTTCACTCCCGAGGAGGGAATGATGGAACCCGGCAACTACAGCATCGTTCTTCAGGGAACCTCGTGGAGCCCGAGGGATCCCGTGGACAGGATCTCGGTGTCCATCACGATAGAGATCTTCTTCTACAGGCTCATGTTCGAGATCGAGAATCCGCGCATCAACAACGAAACGATACCGCCGGAAGGATCCCTGGAAAGGAAGGATCTGGACCGGAGATATTCCCTGCAGGCCGAGATAGTCAACACGGGATCCGTGAATCTCACCCCGGTCCAGTTCGGGACCCTGTACATAGTCCTGAAGGACGGGTTCTTCGAGGTGGACAGGGCGAATATATCCTACCTGCCCGTCGGGGGATCAAAGACCGTATACTTCGCTTGGACGGCCAATCAGCCCGGACCTCACAACATCGTGTTCGAGCTCGAGGGAGGAGACGACGTCAGGATCTCCGACGACAGCGGGGACCGGATCACCAGGGAGGTCTTCGTCAGCAGTGATGAGGGAGGCGATCCACCAAAAGATACGTCGATCACTCTACTGGATTTCATGCCCCAGCTGATACTTCTGGCGATATTCGGTTTCGCTATATTCCTGTTCGCATACCGGATGAGGAAGATACACATCTCGCCCGTGGACACCGGGTATGATGAGGATGGAACCTACAGGCCCTGGGCAGTTAAGGAAAAGCTCAGGGGAGAGGACAAGGAGAAGCTCGAAGGAGCCGACAAGGCTGCCCTTCCTCCCCAGGAGAAGGAAGCTCTGCCCCCGGCGCCCGCGGCTGCAGGCCCCGGCCCATCCTCGCCGCTTTCGGCCCAGGTGCCAAGACCGGCGCCAGTCGGAGCCAGACCCCCGATGCCCGGTCAGCCGCAGCCTGCCAGGGCCCAGCCCCTGCAGATGCCCCGGCCGGCGGTTCCGATGCCTCCCCGCCCGGGGCAGCCAGTTCCGCAGAGGCCCGGTCAGCCGATCCCGCCAAGACCCGGACAGTGAGAAAATCGATAGGCCCGGATAATCTCTTCGGGCCTTTTTTTGTTTATCTTTTCAATAACAGGGCCACGTACCTTGTCAAGCTCTTGTGAACCCTGACCGAATACTGGGATTCGAGGCGGAATCCGCTGATGTTCCGGATCTTTTCCGGATCTCCCGCATCAAGGACCAAAGGTGACCCTTTTTTCAGATATTTTCTGGTTGCGCCGAGCACATCGTGAAGGAGCCGATCGGGATCTACTCCCATGGTACCGGCTGACCTGCCGAAAGGCGGATCCGTTATGATGCCGTCGATCCCCGAGAGATCGGGGAGATCGGGATCGCAGCCTATCTTTCTGGAATCCCCCAGGATGGCATTTATTCCCGAGGCGTGCCCCGTCTCCCTGATATTCTGAAGCGCCCCCCGGAAAATTGCCGGATCCCTCTCGATACCGATCCCCTTCAGGCCGAGTTCGCCTCCTTCGATAATGAGGCCCCCGGGACCCATGAACGGATCGAGGAAGGTGCTTCCGGGAGAGAGCCCCGACAGGTTGACCATGGCCCGGGCCAGCCTCGGATCCATGACCACCGGCCTCTGAAAAGGCATATGCGATCCCCTCCTTTTCAGCATCCCCGATCGATCCGTTTCTCCGTCAATCCAGCCGATAAAGGCCTGGTCATTTACCGTGACGAAGAACCTTGAATCCGGGTCTCTGTGCCTCATCCTCCACCTTCCGCCTCCGATCATCTCCTCGATCCTCTTGAATATACGGCCGGAACTCAGATCCGGCGAGGGATTTCGCGACTTCACCCTGAAGGATATCGATCCTTCGACCGGGTGGTTCCGCAGAAGAGCGGAAACCCCTTCAAGAATAGGATCAATATCGGCCGGAGCTTTGACTGCAACGGTCCCGGCGAAATAACAGTATCCCATCCTTTCGGCAAGGCCTCTGGGAGGCGGCCCGGACAGGAGTACGACCGGATCGATGCGCTCCTCAATCCGTATTTTGCCGTCAAGCGCTTTCAAAGCCCCTTTCAGCTCGCCAACGGATAGTTCGGGATTTTCCCCGGACAGGCATACCAGACCTTCCATGAAAACGTCTTTAAAGTTATATATTACATAAAGGTTAAGCGTCTAACCAGATATTCATATCGCTTTTCACACAGTTTTAACGCAATGTGAAAGGGAAATCCGGAGGTGTCCGTTTGACCAAAAAGGTGTTATCCATAATCGCGATGTTCGTAGCCCTCAGCTTTCTTCTGAATCTCTGGGTAATGGAAAACAGCCAGAGTGATGCCGCTGCATGGTATGACGGCGAACCGCTCAGCCCCGCCTACCCCAATTACGGCATTCAGGACATCATCGCGGATGAGGCCTACAAGCTTCTGCTGAAACATCATCCCGAAGAAGCCGACTACATAACCTACTGGTACCTCCCAGACGGTGCGGACGACTGGGAGGACTCATTCGTGGAGGGGAACATGTTCCCCAACGAACATGATAATTTCCTTGCATACATCGACGGCGCCCCCGTGGGCGACATGGAGAACTATTTCGTTCACAACTCCAAGGGCTGGGAGACCACGGACGCCGCCCAGGAAGTGCAGAAATACGTCAATTACACGATCCAGAATCTCACGACCTGGATGCTCCAGGGAAGGGAGAACGGGAGCAAGTACCAGCACAGGGCCGTTAGGTGGCTTGCATGGATGTCCCATCTCGTGGGGGACATGTCGCAGTTCGGGCACACGGATTATTCAAGATGGGATCAGGCAGCCCATCCGAACTACGATCCCGATGACGGCACTTACCAGCTGTATTACGAGCGTTTCATCTGGACCGACGAGGCCATGGATGCCCTCATAGAAGACTTCGAGAACCTGACGTTCCACATACCGGACCTACCGGACGCCGACAAGATCCACGCGGCCACGGGAAATATTGCAAAATGGGTCAACACGAGGGGCGAACCACCAGTGACAATTGAGGATTACCCCGAGGATTCTGGTTTGTACATCACCGTCGGTCCGACCTACAAGGAGATGCTGGAGACGTTCAGATACAATTGGGATTATCAGAAGACGTACAAAGGAGTATACGGCATGAATGCCACCCTTTGGAACCTCACATTGGAGAATATCAGGTCCTCGACGGAAAACCTCACCGCGATGTACCGCTCCATATATCAGCAGTCCTATGACAGGTTCATCGAACTTTCTCCCGAGCTTACGGTGGTGGATTGGTCGATCTCCCCCGCCGACCCGATCGAAAATGATCTGGTCACGGTAACCGCGACGATCAAGAATCAGGGGGAGAATCCCACGAGGCAGGCATTCCAGACCTCCCTCTATGCAAACGTCGAGGATGGTTTTCAGAGCCTGAGATCGCTCACATTGGAGGCCGATTCCGAGAAGAATGTGACCTTCGCCCCTTTCAAGGTTGGAACCGATCCCGTGATAGTCACCCTGCGGGCGGATTACTCGGAGATAATTCCAGAAGCCGATGAGGAGAACAATGTATTCAATTTCACTTTCACTCCGATCCCGGAGCATCATGAGGTGGCGCTGTCCCTGGACAGCCCCTTCAACGAACTGCGGCGTGACACCGTGAAGCCGATATTCGTGGCCATTAAGAACCTGGGAAACAGATTCGATCTGTTCAACCTCAGCGGCCTGACGACGACCGAAAACCTGATGATCACACCACCCACGGAACCCATCGGGGTTGAGGCGGGAGGCGTGACCGTCGGTCAGCTCATGATATCGACCTCGGTCAGCACTCCGCTCGGCGCGGCGGGAATCGATATCAAGGCGGAGGGATTGAACTCCTCATTCACCCTTCCCATAACCGTCACCCTGATAGACAGGACAAACGATCCGGTTCCCCCGAACCCGGTGGAATATGCATGGGCCCGAGTGGAGGAACAGATCACGCTGACCGCGGCGGGATGGACCGATCCCGACGGTGATTCGTTATACTTCACCTGGAGGGTTCCCGAATGGGGCAATTTCACGACCAATGATGTGACATTCAACTATACCAAACCCGGAATATACAATATAATTCTGGAGGGATATGACGGGAACGTGACGGTTTCTGTTCTTTGGAAGGTGGAGATCTTCCCTGCCATACCCGTAAACCTATCCGTTTCCACCAAGCCCCAGATGGCCGGCGTCGAACTGACATGGAAGAGGTGGCCCTCCGGAGGGCTGATATCATACTGGCTTACCGCCGAGGCCGTCCCCGGACAGGGGGATCGATCCAACAGAGGTCCGTATTTAAGCCGGTACGGCCCAGGCAACACCACCGGCAGGGTCGGATCGTTCTATCCGGGCACGGAGGTAGAGGTCACTTTCTACGTCGAGGCGGAGAGGTTCGGCAACAAATCCATGTTCACCGGCAGGGCCGTCGTGAACGGGACCGGGGAATTCGATTCCCAGTTCCAGATGGAGATCGACAACTTCTACCTGACGGTATATTACAAACCCTGGGAGGAGCCGGAGGGAACAAGGATACCGACGATATTCACCGAGAAATGGTTTGACGATGCCTATGTTCCGATCGATTCCGAGATGGAGATAATATCCCAGACCCCTAGAAGGGATTCCGTCCGATATCAGTTGAAATCCAATTCGGGAAAATTCAGAACCACCTTGACATATTATTTCCTGAACGAGACGGTGGTACCCTTCTCGTTCATCCAGGAGATCGAGATAACCAACAAGTATCCGGAACTTTCCCTTGTGGGCTTCAAGAGATCCTGGGAGCTTGACAATTACGAAAGCGAGGGAGGGGAGGTGAGGGTGAGGCTCTCGCTTGCCATCGACGATCCGGATGACACCATATCCCTTGAAGTGGATTGGGGGGACGGAAGCCAGATCGAGTATTACGAGAGGCAGCATACCACGGGCGATGAGCTGAACCACACTTACAGCGCAGTAGGTTTGTATGATATCGTGATAACAGGCACCGACTGGAGCGGCTCCACCGGACGTGTGAACGTGACCGTGGAGGTCATAGATTATGTCAAGGACGATCCGATCTGGTCGATCGAGGAGCTCAGCGTCTGGCAGATCGTGTTGATGATAATCGTATTCATTTTGATCCTAATCATCATCATCGGCCTGAGCTATGTGGGTTACAGATTCGCCAAGAAGGAGACGACCGTGGAATTCGATATGGACGAGCTGAAGAAGAGGAAGCTCGAGAAACCGGGCACGGGGACCGACTTCGACCAGAGGAGGCAGATGCAGATCCCCAAGGAATCCATAATGGGCGGAGGACGGCGGCAAAAAGAACCGGAGGCCGAAAAGAAGGAGGATTACCCCGAACCCAAAGTGGATGAGGGAGCCCCTGGCGCCCCCATGATCTCCGGAACGATAACATTCGATGACGATGAGGAATGATGGACAGCCATCCCGGCCGTGTCCCATGGAAAAAATACCATGACCATTCGGATAATGATCGAATAACCTAACGGGTGTTTTTCGGGATATTCATATGATGTGGAGGGTCATCGATATGGGCCAGTATGGAAGTTATTCACCTTTATATTCAATCATAAGGGCCCCGACTGCGGAAAATGCGGTTGGTTCCGACTCATCCGTCGACGATCCGCTCAATCGGGCAGGACCGTTATCATGATCCTGCACTTGGCGCATCTGGATATGGGTATGGCGATCGGCTTCTTGGGAGCCCAGCTCAGGGCTTCCTCGATACCCGAAAAGTGATCTCCGCTAATATCGCTTGCCCAGTGGATGGATTCCTTGCTTGCCAGGTATCCATACTCGATCTCGCCACCGCAGGCGGGACATGCGGGAAGGTTCGTCTTCATTCCCTCGTCCCATCTTTTCGTCTGGAGCATAGACATGGTATTTCCTCCATTTTCGCGATTACCATTATATACATAATTTTATAAAATGTTCCATGGAATATTCATCGAATGAAAATAACGGTCGATCCATCGTTTTGAACCTCCCGTGCAAGGTTTTAATATCGCCGGATAGATAGTCATGGGGACCGGAGCGTGATCGTGTGGATATCAGGGGGATAATGTCTTTAGAAGCCCGCATCATAGAACGCCACATATCGGACTTTCTGGATTCCGAGATATCAGCGACGATGACGGATCCCCTCACAAGGGAGGTCATGGAGGCAATAAAGGAATTCACTCTCAGGGGAGGTAAGAGGGTAAGGGCGATCCTGCTGATCAAAGGGTATCAGGCCGTTGGAGGTGAGGATATCGAGCGGATCCGGCGCGCATCGATATCAATGGAGCTCATACAGACCATGCTCCTGATCCATGATGATATCATTGACAGATCCCCGGAGAGAAGGGGCAGCCCCTCATTCCATGAGTTCTTCAGGGGAATGTTCGAGGATAGGGGATATGACGGAGACGGGGCCAGGTTCGGCGAGAGCATGGGGATAATCGCCGGAGATCTTGCCGAAACCCTTGCGGAAAAATCCCTGATAAGAAGCGGTTTCCCGGAGTCTCTGGTCCAGAACGCACTTCTTTCCCAGACGGATATGATAAGGGACACCGGTTTCGGCCAGATAATGGACATCTATTCCGGGGTTCTTCCGGATTGGGGAGAGGAGAACGTGATGAAGGTTCACGAGTACAAGACTGCCAGGTATACCTTCGACGGGCCTCTCCATATCGGAGCGGTGCTTAACGAGGCGAGCGGGGAACAGTTGAAGGCCCTGTCTGGATACGCCATCCCCGCCGGAATCGCATTCCAGCTCGTGGACGATATTCTTGGTTTCTTCGGAGATCCCGCCAGGGGCGGCCCCTCCGATCTCTCGGACATCAAGGAGGGGAAGAGGACGCTTCTGATAATCAAGGCGATGGAGTTGGCGGATCCCGCCGACAGAAAGGAGATCGAATCGGCCCTTGGCAATCCGAACATTTCACCGGAAGCCGCAGAGGTTGTGAGGGACATCGTCAGACGATGCGGTTCCGAGAGATACTCCCGGGACCTGGCATTGAACCTTCACGAACAGGCGATCGGATCCCTGGAGGGCGGGGATCTCGAGGGCGGATCCGTTGAGTTCCTTGCGGGTTTTTCCGATTACCTGCTGAACAGAATCTAGATGCCCCCCTCAAGCCCTCTTCCGATCGACGACCCTCAATTTAACACGGTTCCCGAGTCGGTCGTAGGCGGCCATCGAGTCCTCTCCGTACGGGTGGCCGATGATGATGTTTATCCCCGGGAATCTGCCGAACATGGACAGGTCCGCCCTCGAAGGTCTCGCGGATCCGGACGGGTGTGAATGGACCACCCCCTCGCCCGGAACCGTTCTCTGGGTGAACCTCGAGAAGAGCGAGAACATGAACGATGTCCTTCCTCCCGCCCCCTCGAGAACGGGTTCGATATGGGTAATATGCTCGATCCCCCTCAGCATGGCCCCGAACTCGTTGGGATAGGCTTCCTTCGCCCTCTGGATGATCTCATCGACAGCGATCCGGTCAATCGTATACACCACCTCTCCTGCAAAGAGGTCTTTTGTCCTTGGATCCTCCCTCATCCACTTCTCTCCCTCGACAGCCTCCTTGAGCAGGTTGAAACAGTCGGAATACTGCTTGACGGGATTATTGTACAAAAGATCGAGGAGAGCTTTCACGCTCTTCCTCCTCTCCCTCAGTTTGAGATTGGAGTAGATCAGCGCTATCCGGTTCGTTATGAAGAGTTCCTCGTCCTTCCCGCGGTCGATCGAACGCTGTGCAATTTTCAATTGTTCAAGCGATCTTTTCGGATCCCCGCCTCTTATGAGCCAAATTCCGGCCTGGGTTCTCATCCCTGCCGCTTGAATTTCATCCCCCGACGATCCGAGAACATCCGCGGCATCGATCATCATCGCCGCTCCCTGAATGATCCGTTCCTTGTCCCCCGAACCCTCCCCGTCGATGCAGGTCCTGTTCCCTTTGGAGAATATCAAACGCCCTTTCTCGATCTCGTTTCCCAGGTCCGAGGCAGTAGTTATACATCTGGTGAGAATTTCAATTCCCTCCGCGGAGTCCTCGATATACTTACCGAGGCCGCCCCCGGACAGGATCGAAAGGTACGGGAAGCCCAGTGTGTCGCTGTTATGATATGCCTCCCTCATCAGGGATATTCCCTCGGAATGCTCTCCGACGGAGAGGAGCCATTTCCCACCCTCGATAAGACATCTTATCCTGTGGTAGGTCCATATTCTCCTCGACTCATCGGTTCGGGAACTCTTTAACTCCTCCTCCGATACCGACAAAGCCTCGCGAAAACTGTCCCTCGTTGAGAACAGGATCTCCCTCGCGGCCGATTCCGATTCCACGATCGACGCGTTCTCATTGAGTATGAGGCCCCGAAGGATCGCCTTTTCCATAACAACCAGGGGATCAACCCGTCCCCTTCTCGCTTTCCTCGCGGCTTCTAGGGCTTCAGATGCGGATCTTCGGGACATGCCCATTTCTGCCACTATGGGCCTGATGTCGAGGGGCAGGCCGTGGGATAGGGCTGCGGCGGCCGCCCTTGATAATGCGGTTTCCTTGAGCGGCTCCTGTATTCGTCCCAAGCGGAGAAGTTCCTCAAGAGGGGTTATGCAGCTGCTGTAATATCCGCGAACCAGCATGGCCTCATGCGCCGCCAGAAGATCATTCGGGCGGACCTCGCCCCGGTTTCGATTTCCGAGGATCCTACCCAGGATTCCCCTGGATTCGGAACCTGGGCCGAAAGGTTCACACAGCGAATCGATGAAAGGACTGTCGCCTGATCTCACGCGCAGGCAGGAGGATTCGGCCGATCCGAGATCCGGAGCTCCCTTAAACTCCGTTAAATCACCCCTGGCCGTGGAGAATGAAATTCTTGATCTCGGGATAGAACCGGGACATGTCCGCCCCGTTCTCCAGTCCTACGTAGACGGCTGCCGCGGGAAAAAGAAGATTGTATCCCTCGACGACCTTGTTTATGGAACTGATGGCTTCCTTCTTGCTCAATCCGGATTCCATCACCGCGTCTATCAGCCTTTCCATCAGCGGTTTGGAAAGGCTGCCGACATCCAGTCCTTCGGGGGGTCTGTACTGGGCGGTGACTCCTGCACTTTCCAGGTCGAAGGTCAGTTCCATGGACCCGTCATCCCGGATCCTGAGATATCCGGAACTCTTTGCAGCATCCACCACCGCCCTGGATTCCTCCGGATCGAAGAACCTGAGGTTGTAGGTGAAGAGGTTCACCATCTCCTGCCTGGAAAGCGATTCCGTGTTGGAGATCATGAACACGGACGCGATGATCTTCCTGAGTTCGTCCGTCACCTTATCCCCTCGAGGATTCTGGAGCAGCTTATGATAGCTCCTCTTGCCCCCCTGGCAATAACGTCTTCGGCCTCGGAGATCTCCTCAGCCCCGGCATAGACACTGCATTCAGATCCCAGGACATCCAATATGTCCTCCAGTATCCCGGTCGAGATCCGGTTTCTTTCGGGCGTGATATCGTCGATTATGAAATCCTCTATTCCAAGGGCCGCCATCTCCGAGGCGAAGTCAGCGGGATCCATCTTCACTATCCTACCGTCCTTGGATACCAGTTTGCCGTTGTAATCCATCTGGAGTACCAGGTTGTCGGACAGCTCTAGCGAAGAGACGATCTCCTCCAGCGACTCCACCATCTTGGTTGATATGATTGCCCTGGTGGCGCCTGACATGATGATGTCGATAACGGAATCCGAGACCACGGCCCCGGTATCAGCCCAGACTTCATTTCCCACATCCATTATGGACTGGAACATGTTCCATTCCACGCTGCCGTCCCGGATGCCGAGAATGTCAAGATAGTGCATTCTTTCGAAATCGCGGGACAGGATGGATGCAACCTGGACGGATGACACGTCCTCGCCATCCAGAATTATCTTGTTGTATCTTCCATCCTCTACGTATACAGGTGTTTTACCCATTACCGCCAGGGATGGAATTAGATTGGATCCGGAGAGGCCCTCTGGAAGATCGATTCTTCTCATAAAACCTCCCCCATACCGAGATCAACCGGTGATTCAGCTAAGGGGAGCCATAATCACAACGTCTTTTATGGATTTTACCTTCTTGAAAGGCAGGACCAGCCGGCCCTGCGAATCCTGTCTGAATTTTCTCGGATCAACCTCATCGGATGCGATGACAAGAAGATGCAGTACTTTCCCTGTCTTGGTATCGACAACCAGGTTGTCGACCTGTCCAAGGTACCTTCCGTCGCTCGACATAACGAATTTTTCCTGAATATCGTTCGAGAAGAACCTCATGCTATCATCCCCGCGTATTTATTATCCGTAGTAATTAAGGCCTTTATCTGTTTTTTCCTTCTTATCTATTCCGCCCTTCCATTCTTCCAGCATTCTTTTGTATGCTTTCAGGGTGGATTCGTCCACCGATGGACGAACCTCCTTCATCGCTTCCTCGAAATGAGACTGCTCGACATTCTTTGCCGTAAGGCTGCTTCTGAGGGCGATCAGACCGGCCTCACGGCATATGCCCTCGAGATCGGCCCCGGTGTAGCCCTCCGTCCTCTCGGCGATGTCCGAGAGATCAATGCTCTTTGCCAGCGGCATGTCCTTCGTGTGAATGGTAAGGATCCTCAACCGGGCTTCCCTGTCCGGCGGCCCGATGAACAGAAGCCTGTCGAACCTCCCCGACCGCAGAAGCGCGTGATCCAGAATGTCCGGCCTGTTCGTAGCTCCCAGGACGACCACTCCCTCCGTATCCTCGATGCCGTCCATGGAGGTCAGGAGCTGATTTACCATCCTCTCCGAAACGTTGTTGTTTGAAGCGGATGATCTTATCGGGGCGATGGCATCGATCTCATCGAGAAATACTATCGACGGGGCCACCTGTTTTGCCTTCTTGAAGATCTCCCTGACGGCCTTTTCGGAGTCCCCGACCCATTTGGAAAGGACCTCCGGCCCCTTGATGGATATGAAGTTTGCCTTGGTCTCCGTGGCCACCGCTTTTGCCAGGAGCGTCTTTCCCGTGCCAGGTGGTCCGAACAGAAGAACCCCCTTCGGCGGCTTGATACCCATCCTGTTGAATGATTCCGGGTGCATTATCGGCCACTCGATCGCTTCCCTGAGCTTCTGTTTGACCTCCTCGAGGCCGCCTATCTGCTCCCATTTGACCCTTGGGATCTCGATGAGGACCTCCCTCATCGTGGATGGTTCGATCTCTTTAAGGGCCTCCTTGAAATCTTCAATGTTCACATCGATCCTTGCCAGTATGTCCGTCGAGATGGGTTTGTCCAGATCAATGTCCGGAAGGAATCTCCTGAGGGCTTTCATGGCAGCCTCTCTTGAAAGCGCGGCGATATCGGCTCCAACGAAACCGTGGGTCAGATCGGCGATATCCTCGAGATTCAGGTCCTTGTTCAGGGGCATATTTCTCGTATGCACCTGCAGTATCTCCATTCTCCCCTCGTAATGGGGAACGCCGATCTCGATCTCCCTGTCGAATCTGCCCGGTCTTCTCAGAGCGGGGTCGATGTCGTTCACCCTGTTCGTGGCCGCGATTATGATCAGCTTCCCCCTTTCCTCGAGGCCGTCCATGAGGGACAGGAGCTGGGCTACCAGCCGTCTCTCGACCTCTCCCTTGACCTCGTCCCTCTTGGGAGCTATTGAATCGATCTCGTCTATGAATACTATGGCAGGCAGGTTCTCGCTTGCTTCCTTGAACTTGTCCCGGAGGTTCTGCTCGGTCTGCCCGTAATATTTGTCCATTATCTCCGGTCCCTGTATTGAGAAGAACGCGGCCCCGCTCTCGCTGGCCACGGCCTTGGCGATAAGTGTCTTCCCTGTGCCGGGGGGGCCGTGGAGAAGAACACCTTTGGGAGGCGTTATGCCCAGCCTGTCGAACAGGACCTGGTGCTTGAGCGGAAGCTCGATGATCTCCCTGACCCTCTTCAGCTCTTCCTTCAGACCCCCGATGTCCTCGTATGTGACCCTGGAGATCAGGTCCTCCTCCACCTTCTCTTTCGTGATCTTGATCTCGGTATCGACGTTGATCTGAACGATCCCCTGGGGTTTCGTGCTTGCCACGACGAATGGAAGCTGGCTCCCCATCAATGCTATTCCCTGGATTATTATCGTGTCTCCCTTGTGAACGGGCCTCTTCAGCAGTGTTTTCTTGACGAAATTATCGATTCCGTTCGCGAACTGGATATTGGGAATGTCCTTTATTGCCGGCGATATGATTATCTTCGTCGCCGGTTTCGGATTGACCTTGGCCAGTGC
Source organism: Thermoplasmatota archaeon (assembly GCA_049472195.1). Taxonomy (GTDB): domain Archaea; phylum Thermoplasmatota; class Penumbrarchaeia; order Penumbrarchaeales; family Penumbrarchaeaceae; genus JBLIRG01. The sequence continues at coordinate 7,970 of JBLIRG010000042.1, read as the reverse complement.
TACCTTGTCCCCGATCGATATGTCGGCATTCTTTCTTGTCAATCCGTCGATCCGTATGATATCCTTGTTCTCATCCTGGATCGGAGCCCTCCAGACCACCGCGGCCGTCTCCTTGTTTCCTTTGATGCTGATAATGTCGCCGGGGGATACGCCCAGCTCCTCCCTAGACGCCGTGGATAGTCTGGCCCTCATGTACCCCACGTCGTTCTTCAGCGTGGGCTCCACCCTAAGTGACAGAGTTTTGGTCAACAGATTCCCCCGTGTACTGCTTCTAGATTTTTTCAAGGCATAAGTCATTTTTCATGGTATTATCCGTTTTTAAAATTTTTATTTCTTCCCGGACTGCCGGATCCCTCGCTATCCTGACCGCGGAGTTCTGATCACGGAATTTGTTTCCCCTGGTGGTCGACCGCTCGTCCACGATCTCGATTGGAACCGATATGCCATCCAGACTGCTTATGATCCGGTCCCTGTTCTCCGGATCTCCTCCCCCTATCCTGATGCTGGCCCTTTCCGGTTCCACTGCCTCGATCATCCTTTCGATGATCACTCCGACATCGTCGATGCCGGATGCGGATTCCGTCTTAATGAGAATTCCATCGGCGATGAAGGCAATTCCCGGTCTTGCCCCGGGATCTATTCCGATCCTCAGACATCCGGGGCGGTACCTTCCCATTCCTGCGGATACTGCCCTGTCCGCGGTAGCCGAAGGAACATCCATAGCCGCAACAACCTGGAAATTCCCGGACACATGCGGATTCCATGATATGTTGCTGTCTATTATCAGGGAGTCAATCCCGTCCCTAACCTCTTCTCCGATCGGGCAGGGTACCAGTGTGACATTCCTGGAGTTGAGTTCCATCGTCATGTCATGGATCAGGGAAAAATCGTCGGTATATAGCCCGATGACCAGTTCCGAAATTCTGTCGTTCAGCCGGGACACCTCATCCCCCATTACTCCTCATCCTCCTCCCATTCCATGTCATATAATACCGCCGCATCCTCATCCTCGTCCTCGTCGGATTCCACCGCAACTATTCTGAAAGGCTTTTTCACCCTCCCCTCACGGTCCAGGATCGGTTGCGGCTTCTTCTCATCATTCACAACGGTGAAGGAGACCGTCATCTCGATCTCCTCATCCTCATCAATCTCGAAATAGGCGTCTTCGATGCCCTCGTTCTGATCTTCAATGACCTTTGCCTCCACCATTTCCTGGGCGATCGCGATCTTCTGCTGGAAATCCTTGTCCCTCGAGAAAGCATCACCCAGGGAGGAGAGGACCCGGATCATCTTGCGCGACAGATTATCGCTTGACGAAACGGCCCGGGGATACACATATCCGGTTTCCTTCGGGAGATCGTCGAAAACGATCGCCTGCTCGATCTCGTGCGATCGGTACCCCCTCCTGACGTCGTATTCAAGACGTCTATCGGGATTCAGAAGGATGGATTTCGCCTCGTTGAGGAGACGCATGATCTCCTCCCCCTCCTCCCGTATCTTTCCGGGAAGCTCCCTGAGCTTGTCCGGATGATATACCTCGGCCATCCTCCTGTAGGCTATTCTTATCTCGCGTGAAGTGGCGTTCGGATTGACGCCGAAGAGCTCGTAATAATTTACCTCCAAATACTCTTCCTCCGTGGGGGGCGGCCGTATCGTGCGGGACGATAATCTGATCCAACATCTATTAATCTTCTTCCGGTAAATATGTATAGTCATACCTGCAAAACGAAGGATCGTTCCCTCGAAACGATGTTATACGAGGAAGTTCTATCCGATGTTCGGATCAATCAGGGTGTTTCGGTTTGAAGATAATCGGCAGGATCGTGAACATATCGTCTGACGGATCGCTCGTCGTCAGATCCAGGAATGCCCACGAGATCGGCTCGATCGTGGTCGACCGGGGATCGGAAAGGATCGGAAGGATATCAAGGGTCACCGGATCCGTATCATCCCCCTACGTAATCATAACCCCGCCAAGGGACAAGAGGGAGGATCTCGGACGTCTGATGGGCAAGGATGTTTTTCTCCAGGATAAGAGGGATAGGGAGAAGGGTGCGGGGGGGTCGAAACGGGAAGGAAAGCGGACCTCCGGACCGGGAAAAGGTCGGGGATCTTCCAGGGGCCAGCGAGAGAGGGATGGAGGCCATTTCCAGAAAGGGGGCGGCCGGGCCGGGACCGGCAAGGTTCACAAGGTCAAGCTGGCCAGGAAGAGAAGGTAGACCGCCAGCGTCCCGTATAATCCGGCTTGCGGGATTGAAATATTATTATACTCAGGAGGCCAATGCACGCCTTGGAGATATTATGGAAGAAGCAACGGAGGTTTTCTTTCACGGCGACGCACCGAGAAGCGGAAATCCGATGTCGATAGGAGCCGTAATGACCAGAAGTGGGGAGATAATCGATAAGGTGGGCGGGGTCGTTTCCTATCCCGGAACCCATGAGAAGGCCCAGTGGGAAGCATTGATCCAGGGCATGTATCTCGCGGCGGAGCACGGGGCCAAAAGGGTTATCATGAAGGGGGATTCGAGGACCGTGATAAACTACATGAACGGAGATTTCCCGAGCCGTGATTTCAAGGAAATGGAATATCTTATGCTTGCGAGAAAGGTCCAGCTTAACTTCAATCAGTGCTTCTTTCAGTATGTCCCGGCCGAGAACAACGAGGTCGCCATCAATCTGGCGAGATCGTCCACTTCGATGGACTGACAAGGAAGCGGCGATGTTTCCACGGCATTTCCGTAAATATTATAATATCGCATGATACCTTTTACCGTTGTCTTTAGGGACCGAGGAGGATTAGATATGAAAAGGTCAGCGCTGGTTGTATTCTCCGCATTGTTGCTGCTGTCTCTGGGAATCATGGCGGCCCTTCCGTCAAATTCCCAGGATGATATTCTCGAGACATGGATCAAGGGAACCGTCAGGGACAACATGTCAAAAGAACTGCTGGAGGGTGCAAACGTCTACATATACAATACTTTGACCGGAAGCGATTACATGCTTGTTACCGACGCGGACGGTTATTTCGAGGCGAATGTAAGGGTGGGGGGCGATTACGGAATATACTGCTGGATGGATGATTACAATTACAACTTCACCGAGGTGAGCGTCGATCAGGGATCGGAAGCGGAAGTGGAGATGTTCATGGATCCCGTCAACAAGGACACCCTGATATTCGGATACGTCTACGATTCGGAAAGTGAGGAACCTCTGATCGGAGCATGGGTCAATCTGGAATGGATAGATTACGAGGATGGAAGATATTTAACCGGAACCTACACGGACCCGGAGGGTTATTTCGAGTTCATCGTCGAACCCGGAAACTATACTCTCGGTGCATATTACGACGGTTACGAGCCGTATCAGATGAGAACATCCGATTTCTTTTATGTGGAGTCCGGTGAGAAGAAGGAGGTCAACATTTATCTGGACCGAATCCAGAGCGGAATCGCCGGATACGTGACCGATCAGGACGGAAATCCCGTTGCCGATGCAAACGTGGCAATCGATTTCCAGTTCGGCAGGTACAACGCCTGGACCGACGAGGAAGGTTATTACGAGATCCGGGCGCCGCCCGGAAGGTACGACCTCAGCGTAAGGGCGGACGGATACAGGCCATACAATGATGAGGTGGGGATAAGGGAAGGAGAGGTAACCGAATACGACGTCGAACTCGACGAGGCGGTGATCCTGAACCTTCTCCAGAGGATAATCCAGGTGATACTGGATCTCCTGGGCGGGATCTGATCCCCGTTATGGATGATTGATACGATCCCCGTCGGGGATCGTTTTCTCAATTATCCTATCCAACCGTTAGATATCTTTGACCGCATCGGAAAATTCCATGGTCTTTTTCGATTGTTTTTTTATAACACTAGTTTGTATCACCCCTCGGTGGTAGGTTACCATGGTCCTCAAGGTATACAACACCCAATCCAGGTCGAAGGAAGAGTTCCAGCCCCAGGTACAGGGGAAGGTCAGCATGTACGTCTGCGGGCCAACGGTATACGACAACTGCCACGTGGGCCACGCCAGGAGCTATGTGGCCTTCGATGTCATCAGGAGGTACCTCGAATATCGGGGTTACACCGTGATCTACGTTCAGAACTTTACCGATGTGGATGACAAGATCATAAGCAGATCCGCCGAGAGCGGCGTCCCTCCCCTGGTTCTGTCGGAGAGGTTCATTCAGGAATATTTCGCAGATATGGACAAACTGGGAGTAAGAAGAGCCACGGTCCATCCAAAGGCCTCCGAGGTTATCCCGGACATGATCACGGTGGTCAAGGGCCTCATCGAGAAGGGCTACGCGTACGAGGTTAACGGTTCGGTTTACTTCGAGGTCGAGAAGGCCCGTGACATCTTCGGGAAGCTGAGACACCAGTCCTTGGATGATATGAAGGACGGGGCCAGGATCGAGATCGACAGCGACAAGCGGAGTCCCAAGGACTTTGCCCTGTGGAAATCGGCAAAACACGGCGAGATTTCCTGGGATTCACCTTGGGGAATGGGCCGACCCGGGTGGCATATAGAGTGTTCGACCATGTCAACGAAATATCTCGGACCCACCCTCGATATTCACGGAGGGGGAATGGATCTGATATTCCCCCATCACGAATCGGAGATCCTTCAGTCCGAATGCTATAACGAGGTCCCGTTTGTCAAATACTGGCTTCACAACGGATTCGTGGAGATCGACAGCGAGAAGATGTCCAAATCCCTTAAAAATTTCTTCACCATCAAGGAAGTAACGGATAAGTTCGATCCCATGGTTGTCCGTTTCTTCCTCGTATACACCCATTACCGCTCTCCGATAGATTTCTCGGACGCGGCCCTCGAGGAAGCTTCCAGGTCCTTCGGCAGGTTGAAGAAGCTTCATCGATCTCTTTCGGAGACGGTTGGACCGCTGGAAGATGGGGCAATACCGGATTTCGGTTCCCCCGGCGAGGATGTCCTGAACATGGTATTTTCCGTCAAGAAGGAGTTCATGGATTCGATGGATGACGATTTCAATACGAGGATCGCTGTGGCCTGTCTGTTCCGTCTCGACAGCGAGGTGAGGTCCCTTCAGAATAAAGGAGAGGTCGGAAGAGCGGATTCATATGTGATACTATCCATGATGAACGAGCTCTCCTCCATTCTGGGTCTCGATTATTCGGATGATGATGCAGGCGATGATATCGACAGCGGCATTGTCCGGGATCTCATGCAGCTTCTTATCGATATCCGATCAGAGGCAAGGACGAAAAAAGACTGGAGGACCGCAGATTCGATAAGGGACCGCCTCAAGGGCATCGGAATAGTCCTTGAGGACGGAGATAACACCACATGGCACCTGGAGAAATAGATCCTGCGCGGCGATTGCTAAAAGCGGCAAAGAAGCATCCCGCCCTCCAATATTCATATAACACATTGCGACCATCACCGACCTCATTCGGAGGAAGGTCATGAATTCCAGAACCGTTTCGGTCTTTGCGATGATGCTTGGCATGCTGGTTTCGGGTTTAATCCTTGAACATGCCTTTGGCGGTGGTTCCGACATGGACGTGCAGGCTTCCACCAGGGCAACGGGTCATACTGTATTTGCTGAGGACGCAACGGCAACCTGGTGTCAGTACTGCCCGTCTGCATCGGAGGGTCTCAAGGAGCTGGCCGGCGGTCGAAACGACTTCAGGTTCATAACACTGGTCGATGATATGGTGGCTGACGCCGCACAGAGAAACGAGGAGCTGAAGGTCAGCGGTTTTCCAACGGTGTATTTCGACGGCGGGTTCGAATACAAGTCAGGATCGGTATCGTCGGGTGACGACTACAACGAACCCCTGGATTCCTGTGCGGAGCGCGACGTCCCCGATCTCGATGTGGACGTCATCTGCTACGACAAGGGCGGTTCGGAGCTGTATGTGGAGGTGGATATCGCCAATAACGGGGATTCCTCATACGAGGGAAGGCTTCTTGTTCATGTGGTCGAGATAGAATCCAGATATCAGGATTACGATGGAAATAATTATCCAAACTCTCTGCTGTCGTACGCGGTTGATGCGGACATCACGATCAACGGCGGGTCAACATATACAACCTCGGCATCCTGGATAGGTGCGGATAATCAGGATCTTCAGGGGAACGATTTCTCCGACATAGATTCCGGCAACATCGTGATATATGCTGCAGTTTTCAATGCAAGGAACAACTACAAGCTGCAGCCCAGCATGTACGTTGCACATTATGCCGATGAAGTGGGAGAGGCATTTCCGGAGGAGATCGGCAGTTCGCCGGAGGTATCGATCAGGTCTCCGAGGGATGGGAGGTCCGTCGAGGGCGACGTCGAGATATCGGCCGAGATCTCATCCGAGAACGATATCGACACCGTGGAGGTGAAGATAGGCCAGGGACCCTTTTTCGATATGGAGTTGTCAGGCGGGCTGTATGTTTACAACTGGGATTCGACGGATCACGGCAACGGCCCCGTAAAGATAACGGTCAGGGCGATCGATGAGCAGTCCCTTTCCGGTGTGGACAGCATCGAGGTCTTCATAGAGAACGAGGGTTCTATGACACCTCCCGGGATATCATACGTCGGTCATCAGCCGTCGATACCGGAGGACGGAGAGACCGTCACCGTATCCGTGGACATCGACGTGTATGATACAGCGGTTACGAGCGTTGAACTTACCCATTGCGTTGGCGACGTTTGTCTTGCCCCCATAGATATGGATTCCCTTGGCGGGGATTCATACCAGACAGTTATAGGTCCTTTCCAGGGAGGCGACGAGATCATGTACGAGATCATCGTGGGGGACGATCAGGGAAATCAGATAAGGTCAGCCGAATACACTTTCACGGTACAGGCCGTTGATGACCCCGATCCTTCCGAAGGCGGCGACGGTTCATCAGGGGCAAGTGATGAAAGCACACCGGGCCACCTCATTTGGCTGGGAGCGGTTTCCATACTCGCCTTATTGGCGGTCCTGAAGAGGAGAAGATAGACGTGTGCTGAAAGATCTGATCCGGCGCCCGGCCATACGGGGAGCACAACCCCTGCATTTCCTATGGAACGGTTGATTCAAGGGGTGGGCTTTTGACATATGCGAATACATATTGGACGACCCTCCCGATTCAATGACGCAATACATGACATTTTTAGGGTTAACCCTTTTTAATATTACTTGTAAAAGGTTAGACCACTGGAGCGGATATTCCGGTCGGCAGGTGGTTAATACGTCAGAGACACTACACAGACATCTAAGAAAAATCCCCGCCCTGATTTTTATTTTCATTCTTTCCGTAAGTATACTGCCGCTGGTATCCGCCGAGGATACCTTGGATGGCGAATGGAACGATGACGCCGTTATCACAGACAATTGGAAGAGAACGGTGGCAGAGGACCCGCTGGTCAAGGCAGGTTACAGGCCTCAGCTTCCGTATCCGGGAGCCGACAAGATCCAAACCCCGGAGCCGATGCCCCGGGATGCCGTTCATTATCCCTACGGGATGGTGCCCGCCTCCCTTTCGTCAACCAATCCCACGAGGGCTTCATGGGATCTATATTACGACGACACGATACTTGATGTATATGTCGACACGCAGCCCGGTCAGCTTTCATCGAATGAGAAGAACCTGCTCAACCGCATAATAAGCGATTTCGTGAACTATTCCTTTCCCAGGGTCAAGGATTACTTCGATCCCCAGGACAGGATCAGCGATGTGACTTTCTACGTCCATTATATTGACGGTCCGAGCGGGACCGGCGGATATTATCAACCCGGGACCGATGAATTCCACGTTGACAGGTCGGATCTCAGCTGGGCCGGTGAGATCACCGCCCACGAATTCGAGCATTCGGACGGCCGTCGGGTCCCCAAGTTCGTGAATCTCGATATGGAGGAGTACCGCGACCTCGAAATCACCACGGCCGCCTTCACCCGGACCCTGGACCAGGAGGAATTCAAACACCATTCCGCCGGCATCGT
>JBLIRG010000041.1:0-30860 GCA_049472195.1 Thermoplasmatota archaeon | reverse complement strand
GAACCAGCCGAGGGGATATGTGCATATTGAAATTATTGCGAAATATCCCAAATCGCACCAAACATCATACACAAATGATAGATTTTACATATCAAATCACGGGAGTATGGGGGGGGTTATAAGAACGAATTCCGATCGGCGGTGCGGAGAATGACACATCAGGATATCTCCTGTGCCTGTCTTGTGAAGGGTGGCCGATTGGACCGGTCGTGAATAATGTAAAAGAATTAATTCAATCATTCACAACCAGATGCATTTAATCGGATTCCGATAAAGTCATTGGTTGGGGAAGAATTCCGATAGAACATCGTCCAGGTCGCTCTCGAAATCCCTCTCCCCGTCGATGATCTCCAGCTCCTCCTCCTCTTCTTCCAGTTCCCTTTCCTCACGGGCCAGGGCCGCTTCCACCTCAACGGGGGACGGAGGCATTGGAAGTGAATCCTTCGAGGGCGGTTCCGGTCCCTCCTCTTTAAAATCATATTCCGATAGAGGTCTTGCCTCGAGGGGGGTGGTCACGCCGACATCCTCGAGCATATTCTTGTGTCTTTTCTCCTGGATCCTGGTGAAAACCATGTAGGAGATTATTGTGATGATCCCAAGTGTTCCGATCAGGATCACCAGGGGATTGAATATACTGGTCTCATCCTCCAGAACATAGAGTGTCATGGTGATTTCGGTGGCATCCTCATTAGAATCCATTACGGTGAACGTGACGGCATATTCGCCGACATCCGCATTTCTCGGAATCCTGAGGTTCACAACCGAGCTGTCGTTTACCCAGAATGTATCGAAGAGCCTCGGGGCCGATTCGACCTTGATCGAGAATTTTTGATCAAGATCGGGATCTTCGATATCAAGTTCGATTTGCTTTCCCCTTCCCTTTGTGATATTAACAGAATTGAACGGCAGTCTGACGAACGGCGGATCGTTCGAAGATGCGACCTTGAGCGGTCTCTCGATCCTCGTATAACCGCCGTCTCCGTCCGTGGCATTGATCAATATTGTGTCTGATCCCACCATCGATTCGTCAGGTGTGAAGCTGATATTGAAAAGGAATCCATCGAGTGTCTGGGATCTTATGATCTGGGCATCATCCAGTGATATGTTGAGGTCCACCTCGTCCGAATCCACGTCGCTGATCAATACATCGAAATATGTCAGCTCATCCTCGACGGCATCTATGAGGCTGGGCTGCTCAATGAATTCAGGCGCGTCGTTAACCGGATTCACCTGAACATAGATCCTCTTGTTATCCGTCGTGGACCCGTCTGATACGAATAACTCGAAGTAGTAATCGTTCTCACCGAACCAGTCCTGATCGGGGATGATGTCAAGATACCAGAAATCTCCGATATGATGCCTCTCTATGGTGAAATGACCGTTGATATCTCCGATCAGGGGAGTTGCCGGTTTTGGGTAACTGTCCATATCGTTGATGTAGTATGATATATTGAGAAGTCCGCTCTTCACGGATAGAGGTGTATCTTCATCCGTCTTCTGCGGATTGATGGGAAGGATGCTCACGGGATCATTGGCTCGGAATTGGAAAACGATTCTGTTGTCTGAGATATTCGATTCGATGGTTCCTGAGAGAATGGAGACCACGGCTTCGATCGTGTTTATCCCGGGATATGGGGTATTATACGAGAGACTGATCTCCTTTTCTCTGCTGGCATTCAGTGTGAAAACGATTTGCTCATCCGGATTGTTCATGCTCTGGTTGCCAGATGATATCTTGGTCCTGAAGGATACGTCCCTTTTGAGATCTCTTGATCCCGTATTCTTGATGGTATATTTGATCTCAAGCGGTTTGCCGTAAATTGGGATTTCCGGAGTCATGTTAACCTCGGTCTTGATCCCGACATTTGTGTTGGACACGATTTTGATCCTTCTCTCGATCGGAAGATATCCGTTATTTGTTATCACCACGTTCAGTTCCTGAAGCTCGTCAAGATCCAGATGTATCGATGCGTTTCCGTAGAAATTTGTCTCAGTGACGTTGTAAAGCCTATCGATGTCGTCGTGGGAAATGGCCACTCTGGCATCATGGATGGGATTGCCTGACAGTGTGTCCCTGACATTCACCCGAAGCACACCGGAATCGATTATATATTCCTCCGGCATGGTGACATCCATCCTACGTGGAGTGTCCAGCCAGATCGGCCCTTCCGGGTCTCCCAGGAGATTGTATGCCAGGTTGTCGATCCTGAACATCCTGAGTTCATACGGATGCGGGGAATATCCATCGTAGATATGGCGAAGGTGATTCCATTTCTGGGTATAGAGGGCCTCACCGGGATGCGGGGTCTCGTTGTATAGAATCCTGAAGAACTCCTCCGCAAGCCACCAGTTGCCGAAAGAACTCTTGTTCTCGATCTCCTCCGGGTATTCTCCCCTGTATGTGGTAACGGAAGCTCCAATGAGCCCTATGGCCCCTCCGTATTGATTTCTCATAAGCCTTTCCATGTTGGTATCATCATCCTCCGAGAAATTCAGGGAATCGCAGTTTGATATGTAAACAAGGGGATTTCTGTCCCCGTTGTCAATGGTCTCCGCTTGCTCGTAGTCGAAGAAGATATCCATGTCCACGTACCAGGGAGCTATTCCGCCGCTGTCCCCCTTGTAATCCGTGCAGTTCCCGTTCTGATCTCCGTGGCATGCCAGGAGTGCGGTTGAGAATCCGGTCTCGTAATACGATTCGAAGGACGATCTGTTGAGAGTATCGAACATCTGGTTGTAACCGCCGTATTCTTTCTCGGGATAATCCACCAGATGGTAAGGCATCACATGGTCAGGCAGATTTCCTTCAACCCTCTGTACCAGTTCGTAGGCATTGTCCTTGTAGGGATCCCATTCGATTTTGCTATTGGGGGAGTCCATGGCGGACCCTGTCAACAGCATGGATCTTGTCCATTCGCCGGAAGGTGGATTCTTCTCATATTCGAGCTGGCGGTCAACCATTATCTTGAGCTCCTTGTTGTTGGATGCTGGAAAACGCCCCACGAACACATCTGCTTCCCAGTCCGCCTCATCCTCTACCAAATCTCCCTCCTCACCGAATACGTCGTTGCCATTCTTATCCCAGTTCCCCGTCAATCCGGCGTAGTACATGTCCGAGTAAACGTAATCCTCGTCCTCGTCATCCTCGGACCATTCACCTCCGGCGTATGTCTTCCTCATGGGAATGATCTCGCCGTCGCCAGCCAATATCACCCATTTGAGGATCGGGACCCATCTGTAGTAGGGCGGCGAGGAAATCGTCTTGTTGTACAAGACCGTATTATTCCAGATATAGAATATGAAATTCCTGACGGTTTCCTGATCATCGCGTCCTTTGAACTGGTTATTGCTGGCGTTTAGTATTCCGCCAGGGCCGTCCAGGTTGAAGTATCCGGCCTTGACACCTTTTCTGGTTTTCCATTCAAGCAGGGGCTTAATGGTCTCGTGAAAAGAGGATTTGCCTATCGCGATATACTCATAATCGAAGCTTTCCTCCGGAACTGCCCTTGTGGATATGTTGAAAACTGCCACTGCTCCCGCTTCGTCCGACCCAACTCCATTGTCTGCCGATACTGAAAATATTGTAATGAGCAGGATCATCATGATTGCGGAAGGACCAAAAACATATGCGGTTCTGATTAAGGATCTCGGCATATTACCTCTGATGTAAATCCGGTAACCATTAGAAATAGATTTTCGATGGTGGATTGATCATGCGCTGATATTTGAGCATGATTGCATCAACAGGCAATATTTGGATAATCAACGGATAATCCTTAAATAGATAACCCGTTCAATCCGAGTTTGAAAATGTATGCCAGAAAGACGCTTTTAATAATGGTCACCCTTCTGATCTCTAATTTCTTCGGTTATCTCAGCTGGTACTTTGTTACCAATAACCTGCCCAATGTATATGTCGGATCGGTTGGATTCGCGATATCATTCCTGGGGATAGCGGGTATCGTAACGGATCTTGGATTGTCCTCCGCGCATATAAAGAGGGTCTCCGAGGGGAAGGATCTGGCGAAATGCATCGGTACCTATGCGGTAATTCGACTTTCCCTTCTCATTCTGTTCATCGTGATCGCCTTCATCGCGATAATGGGTTACAACAGGCTCGATCAGGATGATGATCTCGATCAGAGGTTGTTAATGATAATGATAATCTGGTCGGTGCTTTCGAACATCACCGCGATTGTGACGAACACATTCATAGGCAAGCAGCAGATCGCCAAGGCGCAGATCGTTGTTCTGGTCTCCGCCATCATTCAGGCGTTGATCACAATCGTTGTCGTAACCAGCACGAACGATCTGTATCTCTATGCTCTTACATATGTTGCCGGGGGTATTGTTTCCCTGGCCACCGCCGCGGTCCTTTTCCGGAACTTCAAGATCGGAAGACCGTCTGTGGAGCTGGCAAAGAGCTATTTCAAATACGCCCTCCCACTTATGTTCGTGGTTTCCGCAACCCCTCTTGTTCTCTACCTGGACAAGGTAATGATAGATTTCTTCCTTGACGAGGTGGGGGTGTCACTGTATCTCAACGCCCAGAAGTTCTCGGGCCTCCCGGAGAGCCTGGCCGGAAGCGTTATGACCGTTTTGTTCCCGGCATTCTCATCTCTTGTTGCGGCCGGGTCCATCGGGGAGATCAGAAAGTCAACATGGAAAGCTGAGAGGTTCCTGTCCATGGCGCTCATTCCCGCGGCTCTCATATTGATATCAGTATCAGAACCTTTCATCATAATATTCTCTGACATATCCTATATGGATTCCGCACCCGTGTTCTCCATACTGATGGGATGGGTGATATTCAGGGGGCTTTCGAAACCCTATGCGACGCATTTCGGAGGTTTCAACAAACCGGTGTATTCCCTCTATCTCTCGATCGTTTACATACCATTGAACATCATTCTCAATCTCCTGTTCATTCCGGAATCGATATTTGGTATCGGACTTCTCGGAATGGGCATACAGGGTGCCGCATTGGCATCCCTGATTTCGGCAATAGTGTACTACTTCATGATCCGTTTTCTATCATACCGTCTTGTGAGGATGGGGGTCAATACAAGGGTTATTCGGCATATCGTCGCAGGAGGCATCGTGTCGTGTGTCCTGTACCTCTTCAGGTTCAACATATACGAGTTCACCAGGTTCTACGAGCTTATTGCTGCATTTGCCCTTGGAATGCTGGCATATACGGGAATTCTGTTCCTCTTCGGCGAGTTCGGCAGGAAGGAAATCGATTTCGCCCTGGATACATTGAATCCCAGAAAGGGAGTGGGATATGTAATGGATGAAGCGAGAAGGTAGAATATCACTCGTTTTTATTTACATGAGTTTTTCCTTGATCCGGAAATCTTTCCAATTCCTATTAATACGAGTTCCTACAATTGAAAATCGATGGGTGGAAAGGATTCAAGGTCCGGTACCCGCAAAGCATCCGGGATAATTTTAATGGCAACCGGCATACCGAATGCAATCATGGGAATTTTGGTGATGATCGGATCGATCGTCGGGGCAGTTGTCCTCGGGGTCATTGCGATAAGCATGATATTCGGTGATTCCGGGGCGGACGATCCGATCGGGGAACTGTGCTGGTTATTCATCCTGATTCTCGTGATCATCGGTTTGATTCTATGTATGGCCCTCATAATAATATCCACTGGATTCTCGATACTGCTTGCAGGCCAGGTGATAGGAGGATACAACACTTACAAGGGAAAGCATTTCGCGATGAGCCTGATCTTCTCGCTGCTCGGCACCGCGACATCCACCGTCGTCGGATTGGTATGCTTCATAATCGGAATTGCCAATATCCAGGAGAGCGGGTTCATAGCATTGCTGATACTGGGATCGACTGAGATCATTCTCCTTCCGATATCCTCGGCCGCCATCGTTATGATGATAATATCCAGGTCCTCCTTCTCACGAGGGACAGGGAAATGATCAGGTCACCGTGCCATTTTCGTTTTTTCCGTTCTCCCCCTCAGGCGATCCTGCACTTATAACAAGTCCGGAGCGCAACTCAATAGACGTATACCCCCAAATCTGTATGTGGCCTTATGCAGATCATCAATAAACGCGGAAGGCCTCCGCCGGCATTACTTATATTAAAATGAAACCCGATCGGCCCTGGGGATTAGTCCGGTGATATCGGTATGAATGATGGAAAGATGGGCGTAATAGTGCTTGCAGGCACATCTAAGGCCGCTCGTCAGATCAGATGGCGGTTGAGATTCGGATTATTCCGCAGTTTGTTCGATCCGGGCTACAGGAAGAGAAGAAGGGCTAACATGGAGGCCAGGATCGCCTCCGCAATAAACAGGGATGATTATATCTGGGGCGAGAACAAAGCGCTGATCTTCCTTCATCCGGACCTGACTTCCCAGAAAAACGTTAACTTCCTGAAAAGGGCCATTTACTTTGCACAGAGATCGCGGGGCCGGATGTACAGCAAGAGGAAGAGCGACATGTTCAGATATCTATCGGTTGAAGGGGAAGCCCCCCTCTCCCTGGTGGTTAGGTCAGTGGCCAGGGCCGAGGAGGTGGACAAGGATCATATCGTAGTGGTCGGTCCGAAGATCCAGATAGATAAGGAGTTGCACAGGATCGGAATGGAAAGCATAACCGTGGCCAATCAGGGAAGATCCCTCGGAGAGAACATCCTCATCGGCGGGAGGTCTCTGGCCAAAATCGGATATGAGGGGGAATATGTTCTCATTATCGGCGGGGATGTACCCCTGGCCGATTCCGGCGATATTGACCGGTTCATAAGAAGATCCAGGGAAAGGGGGGGAACACCCGACATCTTCTGGGGAATGGGTTCAAGGTCGGATCTCAGAGATTTCATTCGCGATACAAAGGTGGAGCATCTCGGGAGGATCGGACCCAACCGTCCCAAGAAAGGATATCTCAATAAATTCGGCATTCCGATCCTTGACGACACGGGCCAGTTCGGCGATATGGGAAACCGGCAGGAGCTGATGATGGGAAATCTCTTCCTTTACAGGAAGAAGTCCATTAACCGCGATTTCATAAACCGCCTGTATTCAATGAGAAAGATGCTGGCCAATCCGTTTTACTACTTCAGATTGGGCAGAGAGTTCGGAAAGGACCTGCTGAGGGCGGCCTTCTACAAGGTCAGTCTCAGCGAGGCCGAGTACATCTTCAATCTTCAAACCGGTATCGAGTTGAAGGTTGTCAAGGCGGATCCTTCATTGACAATGGATCTGGATTCCTATTCCGACCTTAGGAGGATATGTGCGATAATGTACCGGAAAGCCGGGGACGGCAGGGATCTTGAGACCGACCTTCTGGAATATCTCCGGGAGAGGAAGATGGAGCGAAAGAGGAAGAAGAAATCCGGCGGCAAAGCCGCCAGACGGTGATCGAATGTCCGGTTACAGATTGAGCGACAGGGAAGCGGGTGCCCATTTCTGCAGGTTCGAGAGGGAGCTGATATTCGATGATTCGAGAGCCGACACAGGTTGGGTACGATACATTTCCAAAAATGTCTTCAAATTGATGAAATCAAGATTCACAGATATCCATTCGGGCAGAGTATACCTCCTTCCCGAATCCGATAGGGGGCCGGCCGAGGGGGATTTCATCGAGATCGAACCGGGGACGGAGGAGAAGAAAATCGTGATCAAGGGTGCCGGAAGGAGGATAAAACCGGGTGATTTCGAATCATACAGGGTGATCAACGTCGACAGATGGACCGAAGGACGGATCGTCGTTCCTCCCCCGCTCCTTCCCAGGGATGAATTCCTCTTCAGGGTATCAAGGGAATGGAGGAACGCACCCGAGGATATGCTGGATACGGTGATCGCTCTGTTGATGGTATCCGCTCCTCCATCCATTTTCGGAAGGGGGGGCGTAGGATCCGAGGGTTTGGAGGCGCTGAGGATGACCTCCATAGGATCTCCCCGGGACGTTGCCAGGTCAATAATGACCAATCTCCCCCTCGAATTCCGTGTTCCGGGCAGCTCCGTTTACAAGTACATGCCTCTCGGATCCGCAAGGGACGTGGCATCATACAGATCGGATCGTTCGTCAGAGGGGAACTTCACCATAGTCAAACCCCACAGGATCACGGATGCGTGGCTGAGGGAGAAGCTTCCGATTCAGCTTCCCTTCGTCCTGATCCATTCCGAATACAGAAAAGAGAAAGCCACGCAGGAGGAATTCGACCTTGATGTTCTGGATTATCAGCTTTCCGCCCTTTACCTGCCGCCTCCGAAACCGGAAGATGTGGAGGCAAAGGTCAAAAAAACCATGGAACGCGCCTACAGGAGCGAGTTCTTCGATCTGGGAGGATTCGGAGAACCCGATCCGCTTGGCGGGGCCAAGCTTCAGCTTGCCCTGGGTAGGTTGAATATCGGAAGGGAATGGAAGGGTAGAAAATATGTTAGAAGGTCCTTCCTTGGGATGGACAAAGGAGACGATCTCTTCGAGAGGCTGCTAAGGAGAGGTTATCAGGAGGTCAGGGAAAGGAGGAGGGATGAGAGCTTCAAGGAAAGAGATCGATCCCTCCCCGGCAGGGAGAAGCTGAAGGACCGGGACAGAAGGATCTATTTCCTGCTGAGGAGAAGGGCCGAGGAGAACGGGATCTTCGAGACTCCCCGGGAAGAGATCCTTCCGGGGGAGAACCAGATGGAGGTCCAGGAATCCCTGGATCGGTTGAACAAATACGGGTACATCCTTTACATGAAAGGCGGTATCGTGATAAAGGTGGTGACGGGATTGGATAACGGACCGTGAATCGATCCAGTTCAATCATTCCTCACCTTCTCCCTTCTTCACCCTTCGCCATTCGCTGATATCCCATTGCCTTGAGAGTTCCGCCTTGATTCCCGGACCGATTGTTTTCAGATCCATTTTGTTCCGCTTGATCTCCTTTTTTACGAACCTCATCCTTCCCTTGAGCCCCTTCCGATTGGCGTTCTGGATCTCGAGTCCCGGCCTCTTGTTCACCTCTATCACCACCACTCCCTTGTTCTGATCCACCGTGAGATCGACACCGACGAATCCCATCTCCATGGCGTCAGCCGCCGCTGATGCCATCTCGAGGATCTGGTCCCACATGTTGAACCGGAATCCGATGATCTCCCTGCCGGTTGAGGGGTGGGTCTTCACGTTCTTTCGAAGGTACGTCGCAGATGTGATCCTCCCCTCCGAGATCGAGATCCCCGCCGCCAGTGCTCCCTGGTGTATGTTCGCCCTACCGCCTGATCTCCTCGTCGGGAGCCTCGTCATGGCCATTATCGGGAATCCCTTGAAAACCACCACCCTAATATCCGGAAGTCCCGGAGTCATCAGTTCCCGGAGCTGTCTTGAGAGGGTCAGCCTCTCCTCGATTATCGCCTTATCCGGTATATTCCCAGAGAAATTGCCCAGATATATCCTCTCGGCATGCCTTACAAGTGTCGTCTTCTCGATCCCCTTTCCGGAAGGCTTGATGAACCTGCTTGCCGTTCTCTTGTTTATTACCAGTACCCCCGATCCTCCGTGACCGTTGCTCGGTTTGATCACGAAACCGGAGTCCCGGGAGTCAAGCCAATCGGAAAACCTTGCCAGATCATCCTCATTCTCGATCACCAGATAGGTCCTTGGAATGATCACACCGGCCTCTGATAGCCGTAGCTTCTGCTCCAGCTTGTCAGATATATCCATCATCTCCATGGGATTGTATCTTCTGATCGCGGATCTCCATTCATCCTTCGACAGGATCTCGCCCCTTCCGTACCAGTTAATCGGAAGCCTGCCCATCCTGTCCCTTCGTATCTTTCTCTGGACCTGTCTGAACCTGTTTGGGCGGCTGAATTTCCTCCGCATTCTGCGGATACCCCGATAAAGGTTCGCTCCCGCCAGTATTAGTCCTCCGTTCCAATCTCGGATATCATTCCGGATGCTTATATAATTCCCCTGTTGTTATTTTCCCGAAATGAAATCCCCGTCAGAGGTTGTGTATGATCTTCTCCCCCGGAACTCTCTCGAGCACCATTCCCTCCAGAACGAAGGGATTGATCTTCTTGGCAAGTTTTTCTGCCTGTTTCAATCTCTCCTTGTTATCCGAATAGATGGTGAAGAGGGTGTCTCCCTTTTCAACCTGATGTCCAAGTTTCCGGTTAAGGACTATGCCTCCGTATTTATCATGGGGGCATCCGCAGGCCCTGGCTATCTTGACGATGTTCCTGTTGTGAATGGAGGATACGTATCCCTCGAGCGGCGAATTGATGACCGCGGAATATTCCCCCTTCCTTACCGCGCCGGATTCAATACTCTTCATATCGCATCCCTGTGCTCTGACGATTTCCATGAACTTATCCAGGGCCTCCCCGGATTTTATTATCTTCTCCGCGGCCATTTTTCCGTCTCCCGGCAGTCCGGCCATCTCGAGTATGATGCCCGCCAGGGAGGTGGATTTCTCCAGCGTTGAGGAGGATGGAGGATTCCCCTCAAGAACCTCTAGAGCCTCGATGACCTCAAGTGCGGGGCCTATGTTCCTGCCCACGGGCTGCCCCCCGTAAGTGATCGCGCATTCCACCTTGATGCCGATCTTCTCTCCTATCGACATGAAATCCCTGGCATATCTCCGGGCGGTGTCGAGGTCCTCCACTTTCGTGTGCGCGCCCGTGGGTATATCCATAAGAAGGTAGTCGGCCCCTACCGCTTTCTTCTTTGCCAGTACCGATGCGATGACCTGCGAATAAGGATCGATGGAAAGCGGATACTCGACCCTGATAATTATGTCGTCGGCCGGAGCGATATTTACACCGCCTCCCCAGGCAATGGTACCTCCTACCTTCTCTGCGATCTCCTTGATCTTCCAACCTGGAAGTGTGACGTTGGCAATGGTTTCCAGAATATCTGCCGTTCCCCCGGCGGAGGATATTGCCCTCGAGCAGGTCTTGGGAATGCAGAGACCGGCCGCCGCTACAATGGGTACGACGAGAAGCGTCACCTTGTTTCCGGGAACTCCCCCTATGGAATGAAAATCGAACAGCGGGTTGACATCGATCTCAATGACCTCGCCGTTCTTCACCATGGAAAGGGTCAGGTCCACGATCTCCCGGTCGCTGAGCGGTTTCATGTATGTTGACGACACGAACGCCGAAAGTTCGATGTCCGAAAGCTGGTGGTTTGTGATCTCCTCGGTCAGGATATTGATCTCCTGGGTTGATATCTCCCGGCCGTTGAGCCTTTTCTTTATGATATCGATCGACTGCGGCTTCGGGGCGGGAGTGATCCTCACCTGATCATTGGGATCGACCTCAAGAAGGGCCTTTCCCCGGCGTAGAATACCGACGGATCCCTTGGGAACCACCGAGTCAGTAAGTTCGACTATCGCGACCATCTTCCGGTCTCCGACCGAAACCCGGACCCGGTCAAGCGAGCGAAGCCCCATCGTATTTGCATCCGCCCCGTTTAGGATAACGGTATATTCCCCGGTCTCGAGATCAATGATCTTTACCTTGAAATTGCCCGGAAGACCCGCGTCCTCCCTCTTATCTCCGGAGTCCATATATGATTTCTCCTTTTTTCCAATATTATTCCGATATTATATTAATAGGGGTCTCAAACCCATTTGAACTCGATCTCCCTCTCCTTGGACGATAATGTACCGGCTCCCGGGAACATATCGCGGATTATCTCGGTGGCAAGGTACGGTGATACAACCCCGACCTCGGTAACTATCGCGTCAATGTATTCCGGGGGCGTGGCATCGAATACCGGATTGCGGAAGGTCACTCCCGGGAAATCCTCCGCTTTGAGAGGGTCCGCAACCTCGTCCGCGCCCCTCTCCTCTATCTTCACCAGTGATCCGAGGAGTGTTTCCCTTGAGAATTTCAACGTCTCGGCACAGACCAGAAAGGGAATTCGGTGTTCGTGTGATGCCAGTGCTACCTGGGAGGTTCCTATCTTGTTTATGACCGCTCCGTTGGCGGCCACGGTATCGGCCCCGACGCATACTACGTCGACATCCCTGATGAAATATCTCACCGCCGAATCCACGATCATAGTCACCGGGATTCCCTTGCCAGCCAGCCTCCTCGATGTTATATGCCCCTGCCTCCAGGGTCTCGATTCGGTGCAGATGACGCCGTCCACCCTTCCGTCGCCGTAGGCCTTCTCGATGACCGAGAGAGCGGCATTCGAGTTGCAGTGGGTCAGGACCACGGATCCTGCCGGAATCCTCTTCATTCCGATCTCGGCGATCCTCTGGACAGCTTCAAGGGATGACCGGGTGAAATCCTCCGATTGCTTTACCAGAATATCACGGATCTCGTCCACGGATTCGCCCTTTTCACATCCTTTAAGGGTGAGGAGGATGGAATTTCGAAGGGAGATCGCGCTGGGCCTGGTCAGCTGAAGCTCTTTTGCCCCCTTACGTATTGCGGAAATGAACTCCTCGCGATCATCCCCTTTCCATTTCCTAGCCAGATCAGCCAATGCTGATGATGCCGCCCTGCCGATCTTACCGGCACCCCTAATCTCCATATTGGTGATCTTTTCCGCAGTCTCGCCGATTCCAGATATCGCATGATCTGTCAAATGGATCACCGGGCGGTTCATTGACGGGAGTCGGGATAAACTTTTCCGTGTGGATCAATTGCCTGATCTCGTCGGAAAGATCGGCCCCCTTCCGGGTATGATAAAATCGCAGTAGAGCAGCATGTCCCTGAGGGAATGGATTTCCTTCGGTCTTTTTATGTCCGGGTTCCCGCCGATTTCCGAGAGGATCCCGGAAATTTCGTCATCATCCCCGGTCTCGATCATGCCTCCCGCTATTCCGATCACCTTTCCGGCGAAAGGTATTGTCGAGGGTTCCAGAATATCCACAACACTGGGAACGTGAAATATTATCGCCAGGGATCCGTCGGCTGGAAAGGGTTTCTTCAGTATCTTGACATATTTGTCGATCCAATGAACCGGCGTATGTATCCCTACCCTTCTGCCGGTGGACATCTCAACAAGGCCCCAATCCTCTCCCGCAATATGCTGGAGTGCATGGGTGAAGAGATGATCGTTGCCCGTGTAGTTTTCCTTGGGACATGTCGTTACAAGCACATTGACCTTCTCGAGGGGGAGATGTATGCTCTCCAGCCCCGAACTGATCCTCTCCGAAACATCGGGCGTTCCGCTGTCGACTATTATCGTACTCGTCGAGGTCTTGACAAGGGTCACGGATGATGGGCCGATCTCTCCGTTTCTGTCCGATCCTCCTTCCACAAGCTGCACCAGTGCCAGGCGCCTTATGCCGAAAACGCCGCGGCTGTCGGTCTCGTATCTCGAACCCGCGGACTTCCCATTGTCGATAGAATTCTCCATGTCTGCTACCCCTTGATCCGATAAAGGCCTCATAAGATAAAACTGATATCCCTGGAAAAAACCGATGGATGGTCGATCGGATTCTGCAGGTCACAAGGATCGAATGGCGGGCGGTGTTGGTTACCGGGATTTCATCTTCTCGATACCTTCGCGAACCTTGACAGCGATTCCCGAAACGGATTCTATCATTGCCCTGGACGAAACGACGGCCTTCCCGACCGCCTGGAGTTTTCCGTCAGGGGAGACGACCATCACTTCGTCCCCCGCCCTTATCCGTGGATCAGCATCATGAACGAACTTGTTGAAGACGTTCAATCCCCGGGCATTGAACTCGGCCGTCTCCTCCTCGACAACGACCCTCCACCAGAGCCCCCCGCTTCTCGAATGAAGTAAAACGGCTCCCGGTATCCTGATCGTGAACAGACCGTCCTCGGCACGGAGGGACAGGATATGGACCTCATGATCTCCTTCGGTAAGATATACATTCCTTACCTTGCCGGTGTTCTTGGATTTGACCAATCTTATCCTGTCAGCAAGATCATCTGTCGAATCGAATTTCCCAAGGAGCAAAACATCTGCCCCGGAATCCCCGTACAATCCGAACTGCATTCTCAACAGGTTGGCGGTCTTAAGCAGATCGGGATCTATCTCCGCCGCTTTGATTTCGCGGACAGGTTCATCGGATGATTCGATGATGGGTCCCGGTCCGTTTCGCCTGATCCATTCCAGTCCTTCCTCGAGATTCCTTTGGATCTCGGCCGGGAGCCCGTTCGGATCTGAAAAGACCGATTGCGATACGGGATACATGTCGATGATATCGAATGGAGCGGGTCCAAGAGGTGTTGCTATCACGGGCCACACCCCCGATCTCATGAACTGCCTCATCTTCTGGTTCACCGGCGGGGAGTTGGCATTGCTCCAATCACGGTGTATTGCAGTGCCTGCCGCGGCAGGAATCCGATATCTCTCTCTCATCTGACGTCCGAACCTGACAAATTCGGGTCTCGCCATGGAAAGATCGGTTGCACACATGAAGCGCCTGGTTGATCTGGGAGCGTTTTCCTCCAGATAATCCACATGATCCCTCAATCTCTTAACCGCTCCGTAAAGTGCCGGGTTGTTCGCCGCGGATCTCTCCACCAGCTCCCACAGTGTTCCCTCCGTAATCGACATCCTGATCTCGTTCATCGTACTTCTCAGGGCCCAGAGGTTGTGCCGGGAGAGATGGTAGGTTCTCTCATCCGCCTCCATCTCCTTCAGGTCCGACGGATCGAATTTCGAGCATACCCGGCACGAGCACGGGAACAGGTCCATCTCCTTCAGGTGTCGTGTTCTCCCCTCTGTCATGTATCTTCCGTCCAATGCGAATTTGGCGTATGAAGCCGAATCGAACAGATCGGATCCCAGGGCGGCAGCCAGCGGCATTATCATCGGATGCCCGGCTCCGAAGAGATGAGCCGGAATTGATGGGCCCAGCCCCTTCTTCGCGGCTGTGATGATATCCACAAGGTCGGCGTATCTGTATGATTCCAAGAGGGGTACGACCCCGCCGATGGGGGAATAACTGCATCCCAATTCCCTTACCATTCTGCCCGATCTTTCCCTCAGATCGGCATGAATTCCACCCTGGACGGGAACAGCAAGCTCCATGGATCCCCGGACATCGAACGATCTCCTCCCCCTCTGAAGTGTAATTTCAAGATCATTTTCCGCATCCTCATGGGAGGATTTGGGAACGGTGAAGCGGTCCAGAATGGTTCCTATATCGCTTCCGATATCTCTTTGGAATTTCACAATTTCAAGGGGATCCACATCAACCTCCTCCCCCCTCGATGATCCGTAAATGTAGGACTGAAAGGTCCCGGAATCAGTCATAATAACGCCGTCGAAGTCGAGCATGGAATGAAGTCCCTTTTCGAGGGCCGTTTCCATAAGCTTCGGTGATTTTCTGATAATGTACGAGTTGGTGATAATCATCTGAAATGAGAAGACGGACTTCAGCTCGGAGGGGGTAATAGCGTATTCTCCCCTCAAAGTATTGGGATTGATCACGGGCATCAGGGCCGGTGTTTTGACCTTTCTGCCGTTTACGGTAAGAATTCCGCATCGACCCGCAAGGTCGCAATCACGTATCTCGAAACTCGATCTCTCATCGTTCAACGGATCAATCTCCTTTCAGCACTTCCGGATTGACGCAGTTGGCGGGTTTTCCACCCTTCAGATAATCAAGTATGTCAGCCGAGACCATCTCCGCCATCCGGATCCGGGTTCTCGTGGTTGCAGATCCCACGTGGGGAAGCATCACCACGTTGTCAAGGGTGGTTAATGGGGGATATACCTTCGGTTCCTCCTCGAACACATCCAGTCCGGCTCCCCCTATCTCGCCATCCTTCAGGGCTGAGTAAAGGGCTTTTTCATCTATTACAGGCCCTCTTGCAGTGTTGATTAATATGGAATCATTTTTCATGATCCTGAACTCCCGCTCGGATATCAGATGTCTGGTCTCCTCGGTAAGGGGGACGTTCAGCGATACGAAATCCGAAATGCCGAGTAGTTCGTCAAGATCCATGTATCTGGCTCCCATATCCCTTTCAACATCCTCCTTCCGTTTTCTGGAGTTATACACGATATTCATTCCGAAACCCTTGCCCCTTCTCATCACAGCCTGTCCGATCTTTCCCGCTCCTATCACTCCAAGGATTGAACCGGTCAGATCCTTGCCGAGGAAGTTCATCGGGCTCCATCCCTTGAACTCCCCGCTCCTCACATAGCGGTCGCAGGGAACGATCTTTCTTGCAGCCCCGAGCAGAAGGGCGAATGCGATATCGGCCGTCGCGTCCGTTAGGACTCCGGGGGTGTTGAAGACCGGGATGCCCCTGTCGGTCGCCTCGGCCACATCGATATTGTCATAACCCACGGCGTAATTCCCAACTGCCTTGATCCCGGAATCCAGAACCTCCCGGTCTATCTTCTCGCTGAGCAGGCAGATAACACCGTCCTTTCCCCTGATCCTCTTGAGGAATTCTTCCCTGGGCATTGCCCTGTCCTCTTCCCAGAGGTCGACCTTCGCCTCCCTGAACAGTCTGGCAACTCCCTCCTCGGGAAGTTTCCTCGTCAGCAGTATCCTGATCCTCCTGCCATCATCTTCCATCATCCGTCATTCTCCCTGCCGCGGCCGTTGGGCAGCGTATGATCGATACAAACTTAATTATTATAATCATTGCGCTACATACGGAGAGTTCGTTGTTCCCGACGAAGACCGGATCAGATTTGAAAGGAGGCCGCAATATGGCGTTGGAAGATTTCAGGAATGGTAAGGAATTGAGAGATTCTGGCTACATGCCCAAAACTGCCCAGGAATCTCTTGCGGAGGAGATACTCGAAAGCCTGAACGCATTCAGGAAGAAAGGTTATTCGAAGGATGAGTCGATGGCGCTCCTGTTCAAGAAAACCATCGTGGATACGGAGGTGCTGGAAAGCCTGATCTCTGCTCTGGTGGGCGGGAGCCATATACTCTTTTTCGGTCCATCGGGGACTGGGAAGACCAGCCTGGCAAAGGAGCTCTGGGAGATCTTCCCAAAGGAGGTCTATGCGGTGGAGGGATGTCCGGTCCAGGATGACCCAATGTCCGTGCTCGATGAAGGATTCAATTCGAAGGTACCATGCTGTCCGTCATGCGAGGCAAGGTTCGGAGCCCCTGACAAACCCTTTGACACCGCCGATGTAGACCCGTCTAAGGTACCGGTGGTAAGAATGAACCTGAGGGAGGGTTACGGTTTGGCAAGGGTTCAGGGATCTTCCGAGGTGTTTCCGGATAATCTGACGGGTGTGTTCAACCTTCACAAACTTGAGGAGATAGGAGATCCGACGAGCCCGTTGATACTTGAACCGGGCAAGCTCCTTCAGGCCAACCGGGGGCTTCTACTTGTCGACGAGGTGGGAAAACTCCCGCTTGGAACTCAGAACGTTCTTCTTCAGGCTCTTCAGGAGGGTATCGTGACCCCGGCCAAATCCCGGGAAACGTTTCCGGCGGGATTCGTTGCAATCACCACCTCCAATCTCAGGGACCTCGATGCGATCAACGAACCTCTCAACGACAGGCTGAGCAATCTATACGTGGATTATATAAAGGATCACCTGAAGAACCGTTCGATCGTAACCGTATCGCATAAGAAGGAAGCTTCCTCGCTTTTCTTCCCGGAAATACTGGTTCACGCAGCCGTTTTCGTGGTTGAGGCGTGGCGCGACCTCTCGGTGGACATTCCAGAGCTGTCAGAGGTCGGTTCCAACCGGACCATCCTCGATACCATATCGAGATCCATGGCCTTTTCCCTGATCGACGGTGAATCCACCGTATCAAGGAAGAGCTTCGAAAAAGGGGTCAGGGATGCCCTCTACGGACGGATCAGGGCGAGGGGGGGCGATTCCTTCATCAGGAACGAGGAAGTGGTCAGGGAGTTCCTCGAGGGGAACATGGACCTCTCAATAGAGAGAGGATTCAGAATGTACTGGTGCACCTTCTTCAAAAGGGATCTGGGTTCATCGATATCCAGGGCAGAGAAACTGGCGAGGTCCATGTCCTCAGGATCCATTCCCAAGGGCGGGGACGGTGACCTCCTGAGGGATTTCATCCTGAAGATGGAGAGGATGAAGGGAAGGATCCCGGATAAGGAAGTCCTTGACCAGGTTGTCAAACTGATGAATACAATGGATGATTTCGGCTGCACCGAATAGCCGATCGTATGGAGCGAGAACAGGGATGATGAGTATTGAAAGGAACTGACGGATCTGCATACCCCCACATAAGGGGAGCCGGAGTGGTCCTCCCTGACTGTTCCAAAGGAGTCTACCGTCCGTTCAGGCTAACCTCCAGGGAGAAGAGGACCCTCGTCCGGGAACTGACCGAGAAAGGCGTTTCCGGGATCGATGATTTTCTCAGGGAAGAAGGGCCCGGAGGCAGCGTCTCCGAGAGAATGGACGAGATAAGAGCGAGGATATCCGAGCAGCTTGAGAAGGTCAAGGCAAAACGAAGGGAGAGCCTGGAGAAGGACATCAGGAGGCTCGCTGATCGGGCGGACATGTATATGGGTGAATCCGATGACGGTCTTCTGGGTGATGAATCAGCGTTCAGAAGATATTCATCGGAACAGATACGGGGAGAGATCCTGGCTTCCGATATAATCAGATCCCTGGAGATGGACGAGGCACCCCGGGATCTGGAGCAAAGGATCGGATTATTCAGGAGGATCTGGAATTTCATAAAGAACATCTGGAAACGTATCCTTTCTTTCATAGGCAGGCTCATCAGGAGGATCAAATCCTTTTTTAAAACAGGTAAGAGATCGAGGAGACTCAAGGAGAAGAGATCAAGGGAAAGGGGAGCGGTGGCCCTTCCGTTTCCGTCACTTGGAAAGGATCTTCGGAGATGGGAGGAGGAGATCGACCGAAGGATCGATCACGATAGGAGCCTGCAGAGATCTATTAACCGGTCACTATCCGAAAGATACGGCTATTCCGATAGCATTCTGGCTTTCAAGAGGGAATCTGATCCGGACTGGTACAAGGAGGAGGCAAAACGCCTCATCAGGGAAGAGGTAGAAGACAGATCGAACAGGAAATCTGATGATCTGAGAAAGAAGAGGAAAGAAGGAATACACGATCTCGGAAAGAAGAAACAGGAGAAGAGATCGATAGACGATGAGGTGCTGAAACTCCAGAAGCAGTTCGATCGGGAGGCGGAAAGGCTCGATCGCAGAAAGGAGAAACTGACCATCGAGGAGATGAAGAAGGAACTTATCGGGACCCTCTCCACTATGGGGTATCTAAAGAAAATCCCGGGGGCAGCGGGAGATGATCTCGACGGATGGGAGATAACTCAGGCGCTGGTGGAGAAATTCTCCGAATTGATATACTCCGAAATTCACGAGGACCGCGGGGGCAGAAAGGATCTCAGGGGAAATCAGATATCGGATTCAGGGGTTTACGAGAAGGCGAGGATGCGAACAGTTTTCGAGGAGCCCAGGATGGACATGCTGACATCCTTGGTAAATGCAAGGATGAACCATCCGGGGGACAGGGAGATAGACAGCTCCGATATCGTGGTGTACCGGGAAGTCAGGACCTCTGACGTCCATGGCATCCTTCTGATGGATATCAGCGGATCAATGGAGGAGAACCACAGATTGGAAGCTGCAAAACGGGCTGTTCTGGCACTTACCAGCGCTCTGAAAAGGGAGAACCCGAAGAACAAGGTTGACATAGTTTCCGTTTCCACGCGGGCCAAACCCGTGACTCTACGGGAGGTTATGGAGGTTCAACCCAAAGGATTCACAAATATGGCAGAGGCATTTGCAGTGGCCAAATCCCTATTTCACTCTTCAAGGTCGGACAGGCATCTGCTTTTTCTCATCACTGACGGCCTTCCCGAGGCATATACTCCTCCCGGGGGAAAGCCAGTAGCGGGTGACATGGAAAAGGCGATGGAAATGACCCTTTCGGAGGTCAAGGGTCTGAACCGTTTCTCCGACCTGTCATTCAACATATTCCTTCTCGAGCCGGGTGATGAGAAGTACGTGAACGCGGCGAGAAGGATAGCCAAGGAGGGATTCGGGAAGGTGATAGTGGCCGATCCCGGAGAACTTGCCAGGAAGATGCTCGGCTCATACAGATCGGAGGGAACACTGCTCAGCGGCGTGTGAGAAAATACTGCGTTTGCGATCCCCTTGTTTTTGAATCAGCTTCTGACAATTACCGTGAGGAATACGAAGACCGCCAAAACCGCTCCCAATAAGGCGCCGAGGAGGGCCATCAGCGGTTTCAGAAGCGGTGCGGCAACCCAGTGTATTATTCCGAATACGGTATCGTCCGGATAGGTGGATACCAGTATGAAATTGAAGGTGATCCAGTGTCCCCAGATGATCACGCCTGCCAGGATCATTGGAACGGCTGTCAGCTTCGACCTTTTCTTGCCGTACTTCAGAGCGAATGCGCCCGCAAGGATGGAGATCGAGGCGAAGCTCATGATGAAGGAAAAGATGAGGTATGTCATGGGATCGTTGTGGTATTCGTGTTCAGATTGCTCAGTTTCGGTTCTTCCCCGATCCTCGAGCACTGCGATCTGGCCCGATTCCTTGATGTAATTGGATTCGTTCGTCAGATCGGTCAACACCACTTCCCAGGTGAAAATCCCTTTTGCGGTGGAAGTATATCGATAACTCCAATGGTTTTCTCCTCCGTCCCATTCCATTTTTTCTGAGATCCCGTCGATGCTTATCTCAATATCGACCTGATCGTGCTGGATATTGCCCGGTCTGTCAACCGTAAAATCGAATGTCGATCCCACGTATCCGAGATCTCCGTCGTCGTTCCCGGAGTTTTCCAGCTCCACCTCGAGTTCTGCCGGCAGATCCACTCCTCCGGCTGGGTTTGAAACGGGAAGGGTAAAAACCACCATGAGAACGATCAAAATAATGGTGATGAAGAAACATCTTCTATGGTACGTTCTGCCCTTGAACAGTCCGGGAAACAAGCCAGACATGATGATACTTTCCTGCCAGGTTCGTGGTTCGTCCAATCCGTGTCCAATCAGGAGAATTTGATACCCGTAAGGGTCTTTGTATCGATGACTCCCGCAATGGACCTGACCTTTTCAACAACTATCTGGCCCAAAGTATTGAAATCCCTGGCCTCGATTTTCGCGATAAGGTCGTATTCTCCGAAAAGCGGATGAAGCTCCACTATCTCGGGTACGTTCATAAGAGATTTGAACACATCATGCTCCTTGGCGGGAGCGGTACTTATCAATATGAAACCGATCACCATATTCTACACCTCACCTAAATCATAATGGCGCATGAAGTATATATTTTTCGCCAAGCCTCACATTCCCCTATCCGGCAATATGGTAATATGCATATAAAATTCGAATATAATCTGTATATGCCTATCTCAGTCAGTTTCCATTAATTTAATTAGGGTTCTATCCATACCTATGTTGGCTTTTAAGGGTCGGGCGACCTGGTTGGTGGTGCGAATTTGACCAAGAAGATCAAGATCGGTATAACTGGACTTCCAGGTGCTGGAAAAACTCACACCCTCAAGAAAGTCATAGAGATGCTTGAAGCCGAAGGGATAAAGGTTGGCGGAATGATCACCGACGCGATCAAGGAGAATGGGGAAAAGGTCGGGTTCATGGTTGAGGACATATTGACCAAGAAGAGCGGGGTCCTGGCCCATAAGGAATTGCATTCGAGCGTCAAATTCATGGAATACGGGGTGGACATGGAGGTTCTGGATTCCATTGGTGTGAACGCGATTGCCCAGGCGCTGGAAAAAGCCGAGGTCATTGTCATCGACGAGGTGGGCAAGCTCGAGGTGGAATCACAGGAATTCGTAAGGGTCGTGAAGAATACCCTTGAATCGGACAAACCGCTACTGCTGACCCTTCATAAGAAATCCCGAAACCCCCTGCTTCAGGACATCAGACGCAGGGACGACGTCAGGATCCTCGAGGTAACTCCGATAAACAAGAACATCCTTCCTTACAAGATAATACCTCTGATAAAAGAGGAATTGAGCCCCCTCAGACCGAATATGGATGCCTATTGACCTGACCATGCAAACCCATTTTCCTGGGAAACATGAATACTGTGCTTTTCGAATCCAGGGTATTAGATGTCGGGATTTTCCTGAACGGATCATGCCATCCATGAATTGAGGTACAGTAATCAATCATACATCTTCCATAATGTTTATAATAAAAAATACTGGTCAGGGAAGATAGCAGAAATCAGATGGCATTAGTTCACCTTCGTTCCAAGTCGTGTACAGTAATATACTTATACGACCTGCTGGAAATCATTGGGGTAGAACAAATTGTACTATGTTCGGAGGAATCAAAATGGATCAAGATATGAAACGTCCCCCCGGCTGGGTATTATCCATGGGCATACTGCTGGTCATGGTGGCCGCCGGCATCGGTGGATTCGTCGCTTACAAATATATAGACGAGCTCGATGTCGATGAACTGGTATTCGATACCTGGCTCAATGAGAAAAGGGAGATCATCCAGAAGATGAATCTGGATAACCTGGCTGTCGACAATCAAGGGAATCCGCTCTACAATGATTATATCACCAGATCGGGCGGAGGAAATCTGGAATGGCGGCAGACATTGTTCGAAGCAGAGGGTGAATACGTATCCTCGCCAGCCTTCGTCGATCTTAACAACGATGGAAGGCTGGAGGTCGTGGTCGCCTCTGCGGGAGATTATATTTATGCACTGGGTCAGAACGGCAACTATTTCTGGACCGAGCCTTACTCGGACGATATCATCGATTATCTGGGTCAGACCCCTCAGACATCCGGTCTCGATTTCGACCCGCCCCATATTTTCGCGTCTGTCATTGCCGCGGATGTGAACCTGGGAGACACTCCCGAGGTCATTATCGGTGTCAAGGACGGAGCCCTCTGCCTCGGAGCCGACGGCGTCAAGCAGTGGAAGAAGGGACTCACAAGCGGTTACTACTTCTCCACGGCCGCCATCACGGATCTCGAGGGACAATGGACCGGCGAGAAGGAAGACCTTGAGATCGTCCTGGCATCAGATGATGACAACAGGCACGGGTGGCTTGAGGCCTTCGAGGTGGACGGAGGAGCTATCTTCAGAGAGGAAGCGCCCACCGGTTCCGAGGGGGGTCTGATCGGTTGCTCCGTCGTGGCCCATGATCTCGACGGCGATTTCTGGGATGGTCCGAAGCTCATCAATCCCGATCCGTCAAAGGAGAGGGATACCGAGCTCATCATCGGAAATCACGACAGGGGACTCAGGATCTGGGTGCGTCAGGGAGAGAACTCCGACGGCAAGCCGAACTATGACGAGACTACAAGCGGATGGCTTGCAGGTCACCAGACATATGCTACCACAGCCGTCGCAAACGTGACCGGAAGCCCTGATTGTGAGCTGTTCATCGGTTCCTCCGAGGGTTATCCCAGGACCTGGACCGGCTGGGGTGGAAAGCTGTATGTATACACCCCCGACGGCAGGAAGCTCTGGGATTTCTCAACCGGCAGCTCGAGGGCATCCATCTTCAGTTCTCCGGCGGTTGCCGATATTCAGGTAGCCAAGGACGATCCGGATGAGAAGCATCTCGATTACGAGGTGGTATTCGGAGCGGACAACGGAAACATGTATGTCATGAACACCGAATATCATTCGCTACTGTGGACTTTCAACACCGGCGGACGATGTATGTCATCTCCGGCCATATGTAACATCGACAACGATGACGAGCTGGAAATCGTCATTGGTTCCGATTCCGGAAAAGTGTTCTGTTTCGACGGCGATCCGTCGGACGGCATAGACGAGGGAGTTCCCTACCCCGGCGACGGCCCGACCCAGGACGTTCTCTGGGTCTACGACACCGGTGTCGCGATCGGCATCTCCTCGCCAGTTGTTGCGGATTACGATCTTGACGGACAGCTCGAGGTTGCAATCGGGGACCAGGAGGGACATGTATACCTGATCTCCGCCGGAGGAAGATCGATCCACGGCCAGCAGGACTGGACCGAATTCCACTGCGACCTCAACAGGACCGGATTCTACAATCCCCAGGTGTCCTTCGGCGTCGATCTGAGGCCCACCAGGGATCTTGAGACCGGAAAGGCAGATACCATGGTGAAGTCCATCCAGCCCGGCGGTTTCGTCACCTACAACGTCACCGTCGAGAACACCGGAAAGGGAATCTCCCAGACCAACAGGGACAAGGTGACCGTCCAGGTCGATCCCAACTCGATACCCTCGGGATGGTCGGCATGGCTCGATACCCCGCCCCACAAGGGAAATGAGAATCCGGGATACGTGATGCTGGCATCTCAGGAAACCGCGGACCTAACTCTCTACGTGTATGCTCCCTGGGAGGGAGATATCGGAGAGATGGCCCGTGTCAATATCTCCGCGAATTCGACAAGGGATATGTTCGCTACCGATGATATCACGACATTATCCGTTCTGGATCTTTACGTCGATTTCGACCTATTGTACCTGAAGAATCCATCAACGGATCCACTTGATCCTCTGGTCAACAAGAAGTGGGACAAGATCAACCCCGGAGGAGAGGGATTGTACACCATTTCGCTGTTGAACAAGGGGAATATCAACGATACGTACGAGATCTATCTGAACGATCCGCCGGATGCGACCGAATGGGACTGGTATTTCATTGAGACCAACAGCAGATCGGCATCCATCGATCTGTCTGCTCCGATCTTCAAGGATCTGGGTGCGGTTTCGGGCGCGACGTTGACACTTCAGGTAAAATGTCCGCTGGACGCTCTCAAGGATACCCAGCTGCCGATAATCATGACGGGAACTTCGGTGTTATCCCTGGATTCGGCGATAGAGGAGATCACCAAGACTGACGAACTGATAATGGTGGTCGGAGAACATAACGAGCTTCAGCTCAGGATCGAGGATTCGACAAAATATGTCGATCCCAATGCGACCATCGAGTTCCAGCTGTTGATAACGAACCTTGGGAACAAGGACGTGATCAATGTCAAGCTGTCCATTGACGGAGCACAGTCCGGATGGGATATCCGCTTCCCGGAAGAGGCGATCCCCGTCTACCAGAGCCAGACCAAATCCGTCCCGATCCGTATCAAATGCCCGGGCGATGCTGTTGCCAACAGCAAGCTGGTGTTGAGTATAATCGGGGTGATAGAAGGTGCTACCCAGTACCGTTCCCAGGCGCCGCTTACCGTGATAGTGAATCACGTGTACGATTTCGATGCGGTTGTCCTGGAGAAGGAAGGCGTGGCCGTGAATCCGGGTGAGACGGTGAAGTTCAACATCCAGATATCCAATCTCGGCAACGGGGAGGATGTGATCCATCCCTCCGCCTACGAGATCCTTCTGGACTGGAACCTGACCTTCTACAATAAAGAGGGATACCAGAAGTACGAGATAACCCTTGATCGGAATGACAACATCTTCCTCGTAGCCCGTCTGAGGATTCCCGAGGGCACCAGGACCAAGAATGATTACACCGTGGGTGTGAATCTGACCGGTCAGGGATCCTCCAAGGTCGTATACATCAAGGTGAAGGTGAACCAGACGTATGACCTGCGGGTTCGAACCGAGGGCGGTGCTTCGAACTACACCGGAACCATTCAGCCCAATCAGGAAGAGCCCTTCACGATAGTCGTGTCCAATAAGGGCAATGGCTGGGAGAACATCCGTTTGAGTCTCGGCCGTCAGTATGATGCCATCCGCGACTCGATGGGTGCTCTGTACGAGGGTTGGGTCGGCAAGTTCGTGGCCGTATCCAATACGCCCGATTTCACGGTGAACATCAAGCAGAAGGATTTCCAGAGCCCGATAGTGATATCCAATCTTGTTGCGGATGTATATTTCACCCCGGATCGTGATATTGCGAATGCGACCGGAACATCCCTTGACGAGATCCGCGAGATCACCATCGGCCTCGACATGGGCATGACCGCTTGGGTTCATCTTGTGATGAAGGCCCCCTCCGATGAGGTCAACGATCTCAAGCAGGAGACCGGAATTGAGATTGCAGGTGTTGGGGATGGTCCTGAGGATTACGAGGTGGTTCACTTCGGTCTGACGGTCCTGTTTCCCGATCTTGCCTTCCACAAGCACGACAATGACAAGTTCATTCAGCTCTCCGGCGAGAAGCAGGCAGGCAGCGTAATATCGATAGTGGTCAAGATCACCAACCTTGGTGATATCAATGCCGAGAACGTTGACGTTCAGCTTCTTGTTGACGGTGTTGAGAAGAAGACCCAGACGCTTCGTGCCGTTAAGGTGGAAGAGAACAATACGCTTGATGTGAAGACCGTGATCTTTTCCTGGGTTGCGGAGGCTGGAGAACACGAGATCACGATAATCATCGATCCCGATGGTAACGTGATCGAGAGCGCCGATCAGTTCATCCATCAGGGAGCCAACAACAACAACGAGGTCTCGATGAAGGTTGATGTGAGCGGCCGAAATATCGTGAAGGAAGCCGCCAGCGAGTATCCGATCATCAGCACTCTGCTGATCATCCTGCTTGCGATAATCGCACTCGTCGCTGCGGCTCTCGTGCTGAAGAAGAAAGAGATGATCTGAATAGAGAATATCGGATATCGATCGGGAGGGTTCCACGAACCCTCCCTTTTTTTTTAATTTTTTTTATAATAATACAATTTAATTTGTTTTATTAAATTTATATGCTCTCCGGGTATGACATGATGGAGGGTTTATTTAAGTTTATTTGTACATTGTTGTATTTTTGTACGTTCATGTGCATATTTGTTACAAAACTGAACAAGAATCCATATATATGAACTAAATCTGTAATTATTGTGAAACAAAGATCGATATTATTGGTCTTTCCAACGAAGAAGGAATCGATATGAAATATGCAACGGGAAAATCTCCTGCCTGGCTGCTTCCGCTGGGCTTGATGGTAATATTGACTTCGGGAGCAATGATGGGCTATGTGCTGCATGAATATCTACGAGATCATAGCTCGGATCATCTGATTTTTGACTCTTGGTTGAACGAGAAAAGGAGGGTCCTTTCCGATCTGGATCTTGACGGAACTGCAGTGGATCCGGCCGGTGATCCGTCGTATGATGACTCGATCACAAGATCGGGCGGCGGAACGCTTGAATGGAAACAGACCTTGTACGGAGCGGAGGGAAGCATGACATCATCTCCCGCATTCGTTGATCTTAACAACGATGGGAAGTTGGAGGTTGTGATCGCCTCGGAGGGGGATTTCGTCTTCGCCCTTTCCCAGGGTGGTAATTTCTTCTGGAACGAACCCTACTCCGACGACATCATCGATTATCTCGGCGAAACTCCCCAGACATCCGGGCTGGATTTCGAGCCCCCGCATATATTCTCCTCGGTTATCGCAGCAGATGTAAATCTTGGAGACAATCCCGAGGTAATCATAGGAGTGAAGGACGGAGCCCTGTGTCTTGGTGCTGACGGGGAGAAGCAGTGGAAGAAAGGATTGACCAGCGGTTATTATTTCTCCACTGCCGCTATCACGGATCTTGAGGGAGTATGGAGCGGGGATAAGGAGGATCTCGAGATCGTCATGGCTTCCGATGACGAGAATAAACACGGATGGATAGAGGCCTTCGAGGTGGACGGGGGTGCGATATTCCGGGAGGAAGCACCCACACTCAACGAAGGCGGTTTGATCGGCTGTTCGGTTGTAGCCCACGACCTCGACGGGGACTTCTGGGAAGGACCGAAGCTCATCAATCCCGATCTATCCAAGGAGAGAGACACCGAGGTGATAATCGGAAATCACGATAAAGGTCTAAGGATATGGGTCAGGCAGGGAGAGAACTCCGAGGGGAAACCGAATTACGACGAATCGCTCGGACAGAACCTCGGAGGCCATCAGACATACGCAACCACAGCTGTTGCAAACGTTACGGGAAGCCCTGACTGCGAGCTCTTTGTCGGATCGTGCGAGGGATCTGCCGTCGCATGGAACGGATGGGGAGGCAAGTTGTATGCGTACACCCCCGAGGGGCGCAGACTCTGGGAGTATTCCACAGGATCCGCGAGAGCCTCGATCATCAGCTCCCCGGCGATCGCAGATCTGCAGGTGGCCAAAGATGATCCGGACGAGAAGGTCCTGGATTACGAGATAGTATTCGGATGCGACAACGGGAACGTATACGTCATTGATGCGGACGATCACTCCATGCTCTGGAGTTTCCAGACAGGAGGCAGGGTCCTGTCATCGCCGGCCATATGCAACATAGACAATGATGATGAACTGGAGATCATCATAGGATCGAATTCGGGAAAGGTTTTCTGTTTCGACGGAGATCCGACCGACGGTATCGACGAGGGAGTGCCGTATCCGGGTGACGGACCGAACCAGGATGTTCTCTGGGTGTATGATACGAAAGTGTCGATAGGTATATCCTCACCTGTCGTTGCCGATTATGATCTGGACGGACAGCTCGAGGTCGCAATCGGGGACACAGAGGGGAACGTATACTGCATATCGGCCGGAGGCAGGGCTGTCACCGGTCAGCAGGATTGGACCGAGTTCCACGGGAACCTAAACAGGACGGGTTTCTACAATCCGCAGACGTCCTTCGGTGTCGACATCAGGCCTGCAAGGGATCCCGAATCGGATATTGCCGATACGATGGTGAAATCCGTTGAGCCCGGTGAGTTCGTCACATACAACATGACCATCGAGAATACC
Organism: Thermoplasmatota archaeon; assembly: GCA_049472195.1. Taxonomy (GTDB): domain Archaea; phylum Thermoplasmatota; class Penumbrarchaeia; order Penumbrarchaeales; family Penumbrarchaeaceae; genus JBLIRG01. The sequence continues at coordinate 2,274 of JBLIRG010000041.1, read as the reverse complement.
GGAAAAGGCATAACAAAATCCAACAGGGACAGGATAACTGTCAAGGTCGATGAAGGATCGGTCCCCGATGGCTGGTCCGCTTGGCTGGATACCCCTTCCCACAAAGGAGACGAGAATCCCGGATATGTGATGCTTGCGTCCCAGGAAACCGCCGACCTGACGCTCTATGTCTACGCTCCATGGGAGGGGGATGTCGGCGAGATGGTCAGGATCAATGTCACGGCCAATTCCACCAGGGACCGTTTCTCAGTGGATGATATTACCACTCTGACCATTCTGAACCTGTATGTGGATTTCGACATATCCTTCATGAAGACGGAATCGATGGATCCGATAGATCCCCTGTACGGGAAAAAAACCGACAGGATAAATCCCGGAGGCGAGGGTCTCTATCCGCTGTCAATCATCAACAAGGGAAATATCAACGACAGCTACGAGATAAAACTGGTGGAACCGCCGTCCTTCACCGGATGGGATTGGTATTTCGTTGAGACCGGATCGAGATCGGCATTGATCCGGCTGGAATCAGGGATATTCGCAAAATACGGTGCGGTGAACGGTGAATCACTGAATGTCAAGATCGTCTGCCCCGAGGATGCCCTCAAGGACACCCAGGTGCCAGTTATCGTTGAAGGAGTATCGGTGCTTTCAATGAATTCGGAGATCGAATCAAAGGAGAGGTGCGATGAACTTATCATGGTTGTCGGAGAGCACAACATGATCCAGCTCAGGATCGACGACTCGACAAGATATGCCTATCCGAACGAGACCGTGGAGTTCAAACTCCTGGTATCCAATACCGGCAACAACGACCGGGTCAACGTTCGGCTAATCATCGAAGGGTCCAAAACCGGCTGGGTTGTGAGGCATACCGAGGAAGCCGTGCCCGTGATCCAAGACCAGACGAAACCGGTGCCGATCAGGATCAGAGTTCCCCGGGACGCAAGGGCTGAGGACAAGCTGGTCCTGTCGGTTGTCGGTATAGTCGAGGGAGCATCCCAGTACCGGTCGCAGGCCATGCTGAACGTGATCGTCAAGCAGTTATATTCCTTCGATGCGTCCGTTCTTCAGAAGGAGGGAGTAACGGTAAACGAGGGTGAAACCGCGGACATCTCCATTCAGGTATCGAATCTCGGCAACGGTGACGACAGGATCGTTCCGAATATCTACCAGATCCCCAAGAATTGGAATATGACCTGTTACAACGATCAGGGATATCAGAAGCATGAGGTGGATCTGCCGTACGACGGGGAGATATTCATTACGGCCCGGTTGGCAGTACCCAGCGGAACAAGGGCCGGTGACTACCTCCTGGGCATCAATCTCACGGGTGATGGATCATCCAGGATCGTTATCACGAAGGTGATGGTCAACCAGACCCATGATCTGGAGATTCGGTCAACCACGGGATCAGCATATGTCAACGGCACAATCGCCCCGAATCAGGATCTCACGGTGGTGCTGACGGTTACCAATAACGGCAACGGATGGGAAGATATCGATCTTTTCCTGGGATCGCAATTTGACGAGGTGCGAGGGTCGATGAAACCCCTTCACGAGGGGTGGATAGGCAAGATCGTAGCCGTGTCAAATACTCCGGATTTCACGACCAACATTAGGCAGAAGGATTTCAGAAAGCCCATTGTGGTGTCGAATCTGGTTGCGGATGTGTACTACACGCCGGATCTGGCGGCAGCGGAATCAACCGGAACAAACCTTGACGAGATACGCGAGATCAACATCGGAATGGACATGGGAATGACCGCATGGATACATGTTGTGTTCCGGGCGCCCTCGGACGAGATCAACGATCTGAAGGAAGCCACCCCTATGCAGGCTGCCGCTGTCGGAGGCGGACCGGACTCTTACGATCTGGTTGACATCGGTCTGACCGTCCTCTTTCCGGATCTTGTCTTTTCGAAGCAGGTCGACGGCTCTTATATTCAGATATCCGGAGACAGAAGCGAGGGAAATGTCATCACCATAACCGCCAGGATCGCCAATAACGGAGATATCAGCACAGAGAACGTAGACGTCACCCTCATGGTGGACGGAAAGGAGAAGAAGACCCAGACACTTCGTTCGATCAAGCACCCGGAGGGAGGAAACCAGGACGTGAAGACCGTGATCTTCTCCTGGGTTGCGGAGGCTGGAGAACACGAGATCACGATTGTCATCGATCCCGATAATACCGTGATCGAGAGCGCCGATCAGTTCATCCATCAGGGAGCGAACAACTACACCGAGGTCTCGATGTAGGTAGTTGTGAGCGGC
>JBLIRG010000040.1:0-31236 GCA_049472195.1 Thermoplasmatota archaeon | reverse complement strand
AGGGCGATCCGATCGCCGGGGCCACCGTAATAATCATCAAGCTGGACGGATCGGAGTACAACTACACGTCTTCGAACGAGACCGGATACTACTTGATCAACGTCACGTTCTTCGGGATCCACAGGATCGCGATCCAGAAGGATTCCTTCATAGAATACACAAATTACATCTATCTCGATAACGAGACGAATGCCAAACTGGATTTCACCCTCAGACCCATACCTGCGGAAACCGAGGCAGTGGGAGGAACGGTCACTTTCGATGGAGGCGCATCCGCCGTCGGAGTGGAGGTGACGCTGCTCTACGAGGACGAAGGCAACAGACACGAGTACAAGGACGTAACGGATGCCTTGGGTGATTACGGATTTACCGTATTCCCGGCCGCTTACAAACTTGAGGTCAAACTCGACGGTTTGAACGTTTACGAGGAGGAGGTCGCGATCGACAGCGGCGGCGGACCCTACGATTTCGATGTCACACTCCCGTCTCTCCCGCCGAAGGACGCCAAGGTGACGGGATACGTCATGGAAGGGGAAGTACCTCTCCCGGGTGCGATGGTGGGGATAATGGACCCGGTCACGGAGATCGTGAACATGACCTTCACCAACGAGACCGGCTACTACGAACTGGGCTTCTGGGAGGGCCAGCACTATCTGATATCCATGGCCGAGGGATATGATTCCTACTTCAGGGGAATTCAGCTTTCATCGGAAGATGAGCTTCAGATCAACATCTATCTGAAAAAGGAGGAATTCCAGATCAAGGGATGGGTGCTGGACCCGGCCGGTCTTCCGGTAAACGATGTCAGGGTTCAGTTCATCAAACCTTATACTTTCCCCGACGACAATTCGGCGACCACCAACGAGATGGGCTATTTCGAGTTCGACGTCTCCGGGGGGACGGGATATCTGATGGTCGTGGAGGATAATCCGTTCGAGGCGGGTGAATACGACGTATATTTCGATAAGATCGAGGATCTAAGGGACAATCTGTCGGTCAACATAAATCTCACCCAGAACGACTACACCACCGGTGAAGGTTTGATCACCTTCGATGGATGGTCCTCCTTCTCATCGTCCAGCAGGATGGCGCTGCCGGTGAACAACACGATGGCGAGCAGGGCCTACGTCGATATGATGATGGGAAACGGCGACCTGACGATCGACCAGGACGAGTTCGACCTCTGGACGGAAGCCATGATAGGGGACGACTCCGAAATTGCCGATGGTCCGTTCGGCAAGGTCAGCGACGATAACATCACCATCGACGGTTTGAGCTATCATATCAACGAATCGAGCCACAAACTGGACTTTCGGAATTTCACGGGGCCCATCGATTCGACCTCCCGTCTTGAACTGCAGCAGTCTTCAAATTACTCACTGGCGGACGATCTTCCGGATACCAGGTCTCATGTTGTAAGGTTCAACGGAACATTTTCCAGGGAGCGGGAGATGATGACCATGCATGCGTACACCCCCATGGGGTGGATCATTACCGATATTTCGGATACGGTCCACGAGATAACCCACAGCGAGGGAATGCTTGAGATGTCATCGGCCAGGGATCCCGACGACGAGGACGATATCGATTACGAATGGATATCCCTCACATATCACGACAACACCTTCGATGCGGAAGTGATCAAACCGGAGGAACCCGTCGAGGGCGAGCCCTTCAACATATCGGTCAACGTCACGGAATACCTGCCGGACAACTCGATTCACTTCACGTATGATTTCGGAGATGATACCACATTGGACACGAACGATACCGAGGTGACCCATACGTATGCCGACAACGGTTCCTACGATGTGGAGATCACGATCTGGGACAACTATACCAGGGAGATCACGGAGGAATTTACCCTTGAGGTGGGGAACCTCGATCCGATCGGTACATTCGAGGTCGAGGGCGGTTTGAACAGGACCTTCGAGGAAGGGGATACCGTTACATTCATCCTGAACGCCTCAGACGTCCCCGCCGATCCGCTTACAGTGGCATGGCGTATCAACGATGAGGAAGCCGAGGTCCTGACCTACGATGAGTTGAACAGAACCAGGGAGATCAAATTGACGGATGATGGAAGCTACATGGTTACGGTGATCGTCGACGACGGAGACGGCGGAGAGCTGGACCTGAATGTTACGTTCGACGCAGTCAACCTCGATCCCGTCGTGGAGACCGATATGGTTATCGCGGGCGGGAAGGAGAATGTGATACAGGGAGATCATGTCACCATCAACATAACATCCATGTCCGATCCGTCGGTCGAGGATGTCCTCACCATCAACTGGACGATCCCGGATCAGGGATGCGCTTATCAGCTTTCCGACGATGAGATGACCCTGGATCTTGACTTCTTCGAGATCGGCACATACAACATCACCCTTATCGTGTCGGATGATGACGGGGGGGAGTTCAAGGCAGTTTTCCCCATAACCGTGGGGGCGAATAACAGCTACGACCGGGACGGAGACGGGATACCGGGCTGGTGGGAGGAACAGTACGGGATGTCCGATGAGGACCCGTCGGACGCGGGTCTTGACAACGACGGGGACAACCTCACGAACCTCGAGGAGTACATCATGGACACGGATCCCACCGACGAGGACACCGACAACGACGGCGTTCCCGACGATTACGACGCGGATCCCAAGGATCCGACGGTTCTTGGATTCGACACCGACGGGGACGGTTATTCGGACTGGGAGGAATTGAAGGAAGGGACGGATCCCGACGACGCCGATGACCATCCCGGGAAGAAGGATGACGACGGAAACAACATCATCGTATGGATAATACTCCTGGCGATCGCCCTGATCGCGATCATGATAATAGTGGTATACATGTTCGCCTCCAACAAGGAGCGCGGTCTGTATTCGGAGGAGTAGATCAATCCCGAAGGGCCACTACCGAGATCTGGACAAGACCGTTAAGGGGCATGCCGGCGACCTGAACGGTCTCCCTGGCCGGCGGATCGCCCTCGAAGAAACTGCCGTAAACCTCGTTGACAGCGGGGAAATCACCGATATCCTTGAGGTAGATCGTTGTCTTCACTATCAGGTCAAGCGAGGATCCCCCCGCCTCGAGGACCGCCGCCAGGTTTTCCATGGCCTGGCGCGTCTGCAGATCAGCCGTCGATCCCAGGAAATCCTTGCTGCCGGGAACCAATCCCAGCTGACCCGATACGAATAGCAGGGGTCCTGCCCCAACTGCCTGCGAATAAGGGCCCACCGCAGGCGGAGCCTCCTTGGTAGAGATAATTTCCTTGATCCATTTGGTAACGGATTTCGTCATCTTCCTCACCCGATATTCTGGTTTACGGACTCGGGAATATATATTTTATTTCATGCGGACTTCATGATCGGTCCGGAAACACCAAGCGGCCGTGATCCCGCCTCGTTCGTCAGAATCCGTATGAATCAACTTCGGTATACACCGGACCGAGTGGTGTCAGACGTGAGGAGATCAGACGGAACCCGTCCACTCTGATCTCGTATCCTTCCCTTGTCAGGCTCGTAACGCAATTCTCAAGGAGGTCTCGAGCCCTTCCGCTGTTTATCCTTCCGTTCCTTCTGACCCTGGCCACCGTTATATGGGATCTGAAAGGCCTCCTGTCAGGGGGAATTCCATGGTCCTTCTGAAGGACCCGGGAAAGTCTGGAGGCGATTTCAGACATTTTGTCCTCATCATTGACCGACAGCCAAAGTACCGAAGGCCTTCTCCAGTCTGGGAAAGCCCCGGATCCCGAGATCTTCATCGGGAAGGGATCGAGATCAGAGAGTATGGAGTTCGCAGAGTTCGAAAGTAGGTCGGGGGGGATCGAAACTTCCCCCAGGAATTTCAAGGTGATATGGATCAATTCGGGTCTGACCGGTTTGAGATCCCCCGAAAGGGAATCCAATCCTCCATGGAGTTCGTGCAGTGCCTTTGATATCGGTACCGGAACCGCGAAGAAGAGCCTCAACCTCCTCCCTCCAGGGATAACAGGAGGTCACGGGCGGCATCCATGAGGACCTCTATGGAACCATCGTTCACCATCATGATATCGGCGGTCGATATGACGTCTCCCAGGCCCCATCCGAGCTCACGGGAATCCCTCTCATCGAATTCATCCCGGTTTGACGGATCATCGCCCCTCCCCCTGACGAGAAGACGCCTGTAACGATCTCCGGGGGAGGAATGGACGGCCAGGACCTTGAAACGGTCCCCCCAGGCCTCCCTGAACAGATCGGACTCATATCTGCTTCTCAGCCCGTCGATGATGGCAATCCTGGCACCTCCCTCGATAATCCCGTTCATCCGATCTATCAGCCTCCGGGCCCAGATGTCCTTTCCATGGGCCTTTCTCTGCTCGTCCGCGAATATCCCGGTCTCCGCCTTGGCCCTTCCCGGGCAGTCCGCGGAGAACCTCTCCCTCACGATGTCGCCCATCGATAGTATCGGTATTGACAGTTCCGAGGCGATTTCGGCAATCTCCCCTTTGCCCGAACCGGGCATTCCGCACAATGCCAGGACCAGATTCTCTTTTCGGGAATCGCCACCATGATCTTCCATCGATTAATCACCTGCCGGACAACAGTAATATCATCTCCTTCGATATAACGGTTACAGCCCGTTCGATTCCGGAATATGATACCAGCCAAATAAGCAGCGATCATATTATCCGGGTATACGAAAGTACTAAACCGGATTTGCAGACCAGTGAAAAATATGGTTACGAAAGTAATTCCAGTAATACTCAATATAATCGTAGAAATATATATACTAGGAAAAAGGGAGCTAACAAAAGTTTTATAAACACATATCGATAGAAGCCATCGTCTGATAGGTCAAACCGGTTGGGTCTTTCAGATAGTCCTATTGAGGTGTGTTATTTGCAAAGACGGGCGGACAGGTCCCTGCCAATGATATTCGCATTTATTCTTCTGATAACTGCGGCATTCACGGCAGTCAATTCGATATCCGAACCTTCGGATCTGTCCGCCCGCGCCGCTCTATCCCAGGATAAGGATTCCGCCGGCTATACCTATGTTGACAGCAGGGAACCTGATCCGAAGGTGGAGTTCGCCTGGATCGATGCAACGGACGCGATACTTCTCCAGCAGATCAAATACTACTATCACGGGAGCTCCTATGAGGATTATTACCAGACCTATTATCTGCAGTTCAATTTCGAGTTCTACGGAAGATCCTACAACAAGGTCGATGTGATGGCCCACGGGACCATCTTTCCGGGATCCCGCAATTACAACAGCTACTACCTGGCCAACATCCCCTATGAATACGGACCGAACGGCTTCATCGCTCCGTGGCACGGGGCGGTTGGCGCCAACTTCCACGAGCATTCGACCGGTGAGTTCAGGGTATATGCAAAGGAGGGTGAGACCTACGGAGAGAAATGGGTCTGCTTTCAATGGGAGAAGGCATACCATTCCTATCTTTCCCACGATCCCTCCTACCAGATCACGTTCCAGGCGGTTCTGTTCGAGTCGGGATTGATCAAATTCCAGTACAAGGACGTGGAAACCTCGTACAGCAACTATGCAAAGGGAGGTTATTCCGTTGTCGGCATTGAATCCCCGGACGGAACGACCGGCGTTGAGTACTCGTACAGGTCCCAGAAGCTTGAAAACGGTCTGGCCGTGATGTTCGGAAAGAGGCTCGGGGATATCGAATCCGTTGAATTGGATACCGACGAGGGCGGGACAGTGTATGCCATGTCGAGGTATTATACCCTGAAGGCAGCTGTAATGCACCCGATCAACAACGACATGATACGGACATGCACTGTCGTGATTGGAAACGGTTACGCGAGGCTGGAATTCCATTACGATCGGAACGGCAGGCATATATTCCACGAGATCGATCCCAACGATAACATACAACTCGACCTGAAAAACTCGAGGGGATACCGGAGCGGTGGCCGTTTCATCGTGGAAATGGCCTTCACTCCAACGTTCGATTATCCCTCGAACCTTCTCCAGGATATCGTATTCAGCTTCACCGGGACCGGAATAATGCCGACCGCAGAAAGGATCGACGATATCTTCTGGGTTGAAACCCGCCTCAAACTGGGGGGTTTCCTCGAGGTTCGATCGGGAGAGGGGGAAAATATCGGTATCGGCGGCTGGGTTCAGGGCGGCGCCGAGTTCTACTTCACCGGTTTGAAGGCGGAGTATCCGCAGACCTCCAAGTCGCCCCTTCCCGGGTCGTATTCGATCCAGGCGGTTGACGAGCTCGGCAATCTCTTTGTTCAGGAATATGTCGAAGGCTACTGCATGGTTCCGGCCAATGTAGAGAACGATCTTGTTGCCAAGACCTACCTTATCAGCATCGGCAACGTTCCTCCCCAGACTGATCTTTCCGACATTCCGGAGTTCATTCTCAACGTGGATCCGTTCAAGCCGTCCCCTCCCACCGATCTTCTGATCCATTCCGATTCCTACGAGGATCCGAATACCGAGTTTGACAATGAGAACGAGGTTTTCGTGACCTGGGAGCCCGCCGAGGATCTGGAGTCGGGTATCGCGGGTTACTGGCTTTCGACCGACGAGCCCGCTCTGGCGGGCGAGGATTCCGATATTTACATGTATATCGAGCATCCCGTTACCTCGGTGAAGCTTAATCTTCTTGGCAACGGTGTCAAGAAGCTCTATATCTGGGCTCTTGATCGAGCCGGCAATCCGTCCATCCCCACTTTTGCTGTGACCAATGTGGATCGAACCCCTGTATCGTTTTCGGAGTTTTCCCCCGGTAGCGAGGTCTGGGTCAACACCCATACTCCGGTGTGTTCGATTCTGATCGATGACGGTGCGGGTTCCGGAATATCCGCCCGTGAGGTCGAGTATTCGATTTCGACCACTTCGATGTTCGAGTATGGTGCGTGGCTTCGTGTGAGCGGTATTCGCGATGCGGATCAGATCCGTATATCCGTTACGACAAATTTTGCCAACGGCAAGACCAATTACATTCGTTTCCGTGCGAAGGATCAGGCCGGCAACGGCTGGACCTATTCGGATGACTACAATGTGTGGGTAGATGAGGAGGATCCCCTGTTCACGAATTTCCGTCCTTATGAGGGCGAGTATCAGAACAGCCGTCTTGTTGTTGTATCCGTTGACATCACCGATCTTCACGGCAGCCGTGACGGTTCTGGTGTTGTTCCCTCTACGATCCAGTATCGTTATTCCACTTCGGGTCTGGGTCTTTTCGGTGACTGGCTTGAGGCTTCTATCATCTCCTATTCGGATGGTGTTGCCAAGGTCTCGATGGAGCTTGAGTTTTCCGAGGGTGATCAGAACTTCATTCAGTATCGGTGTTATGACGAGGTGGGCAATTACGCTGTGAGCCGTGAGTATAACATCAAGGTGAATTCGGCTCCTATCGTTGATGCTGTAGTGTCCGATCCAATCAACGGTCTTCTTTACACTACCGATGAGAAGATCTTCTTCGATGCGAGCCGTACCTATGATCTTGACGGCGACGATCTCGAGTTCGAGTGGTACAGCGACATCGATGATTTCCTTTCTGGCGAGGAGTCTTTTTTCCGTGCTCTTTCTCCGGGTGTTCACGCGATCACCCTTATCGTGAATGATCCCGCTCATTCGGTTGTTAAGACCTTCGAGATCAAGGTGTATGAGTCTTCCCAGATCGATCCCGAGACGATTGACACTGATGGCGACGGTCTTTACGATGCCTGGGAGCGTCTTTATGGTCTCAATCCGAATCGTCCCGATTCTTTCTATGACAGCGATTTCGATTCTTTTTCGAATATGCAGGAGTTCCAGAACCGTACCGATCCGACCCGTGCCGATTCTCATCCTCAGATCGCGACCGTAGATGTTGAGGAGGAGACTGATGACGATCTTGCGAAGCAGTATCAGATCATCACTTTGATCCTTATCGGCGTGTCCTTGATCGTGATCGTAGTTCTGATCCTTCTTTTCTTCTCGAAGCGCTCGGCTTTCAAGGAGGACGTCGAAGAGGCGAAGGAGCTGGAAAAGGAAGAGCAGGAGTACAGAAAGGCAATGGAGCTTAGAAAATCCGGTTGATCCAGCAATAGATCGTCGGGTATGCGGGGGCTTCGGCCCCCTTTTTTTTATTTTTTTCCATAAAGGAATTTTAAAGCATCCAGTCGTTTCCTTCTTTAAATACTCCTGTCTGAGTGGGAACACCCAATCTCATGGGGGTGTGGGGGTTCAAAGTTCGAATGCGGAGTATTCCCTCCGCGTTCGATTTTTCATACGGGACATATTTTATATGGTGTATCCATATTTGTAGGTTCGATGAAGATCGCTCTGTTCGGACCGCCAGGAGCGGGAAAGGGAACCCAGGCCTCCGTCGTCAAGGATAGATACGGGATACCCCAGATATCGACCGGGGATCTGCTGAGATCCGAGGTCAGGGAGGGCACGAAACTGGGCATACTCGCCAAGGGATACATGGGCAGGGGCGCACTGGTCCCCTCCGATGTGGTAATCGGAATGTTGAGGGAAAGGATCCGTAAAGACGACTGCTCGGACGGATTCATACTGGACGGATTCCCCAGATCCCTGCAGCAGGCGGAATCCCTTGAAAGCATCGTCGATCTCGATGCGGTCGTAACGATCGACGTGGACGAGTCCGTTCTTGTTAGAAGGATTACCGGAAGGCGGATGTGTCCCTGCGGCGCCACGTATCACGTGGAGTTCAATCCTCCGGAAAAGAAGGACGTATGCGATCAGTGCGGGGGCGATCTTTATCAGAGGGAGGACGATCGGGAGGAGACCATCCGGCAGAGGATAGGCGTCTACAGGGAACAAACGGAACCGCTGATAGACTATTATGCCGGGAAGGATATTCTCAGGAGAGTGGACGGAAACCGAAGAATAGATGAGATATCCAAGGAGATCATTCAGATTCTTGATGCACTGTAAAGACCATTTGGGGGCTGTCGATGAGGATCCTTGTGGTAGGGGCGGGCGCCCTGGGAAGCCTCGTGGGAGGCATACTATCCGCAGATCACGATGTGACGATGATCGGCAGGGAGGCCCAGGTCGATGTTCTCAACAGCCGGGGGATCAGGATCGAGGGAATTACCGAGGGCGAGTTCCATCCCCGGGCCATGGTCGATGTTCCGGAGGGGGAGGATTTCGATCTGATAATCCTGTGTGTGAAGGCATACAATACCGATCTGACCCTCGGCCCCCTGTCCCATCTGTTGAGGGACGACACATGGATACTGTCCCTCCAGAACGGCCTGGATAACGAGGAGCGGATATTCACATACCTGAGGGAGAACAGGCTTCCGGGAAGGGTTCTCGGAGGGATCACATGCCACGGGGTGACATACAAAGAACCCGGGCTTGTAAAACACGCCGGCGTCGGGGACACCATGATAGGCAGGTATCATTCGGATCCCGCCGATGCCGATATGACCTCCGAGATAGCGGATATCGCACAGCATTTCAGGAAGGCGGGGCTCGATGTGGACGTAACACCCACCATAGAACGCGAGATATGGGCCAAGACGATCATCAATTCGGCCATCAACCCCCTGACCGCAATAACGAGGGAGAGGAACGGAATACTGATCGACAACCAGGAGATCAGGGATATCGCCGTGAATATCATCAAGGAAGGGGTCCACGTTGCAAGAGAGTACGGGATGGAGATCTCCGAGGAGGAGATGATGGATCGGACCTTCAAGGTCGCCGAGAGGACTTCAGCCAACATCTCCTCCATGCTTCAGGATATCATGAGGGGAAGAAGAACCGAAGTGGACTCGATAAACGGCGCCATTTTCAACAAGGCAATTGGGAAAGGGATCTGCGCCCCGGTAAACTGGACGATGTACAGGCTCATCAAGGGCCTGGAGGATGAATATCTGAGATCATCATCGGAAAAAAGATGATATGGCCGTTTTGATGGAGTTTCGATCCATGCTGCGGGGTTTGAGATCCTCGGGGAGGAATTTGAGGTACCTGGGATGGCCGAGCCTCTCCTCCATGAGCACTATTACGGACCTGTCGGTCTCGGATCTTATCGATCTTCCCGCCGCCTGAACGATCCTGTTAACGGCGGGATAGTAATAGGAGTAATCATCGCCCTTGATCCGCCCCCATTTTTTCCTGTAGAGATCCCTCAGAGACGTGACTTCAAGGGAAGGAGGTGCCAGGGGGAGGCCCACCACGATAACTCCCGAAAGGAGGTTGTCCCTGTAATCAACGCCCTCCGAGAGCGATCCTCCCATCACGGCAAGCAGGAGGCCACCCGATCCCCACTTCTTCCTCCTGAGATCTTCGAGTATCTCCGCCTTCTGCCTCCGGGACATCTCCTTTCCCTCGACGATGATCGACTTGTTTCCCACCCTGAGATGATCCTTGATCTCGTTCATCATGAAATAGGATGGAAAGAATGCGGCCACGTTTCCCGGGACCGCTCTGGCTATCTCGGAGACGTTACCGGAGATCCTCCGGTACATCGCCGGTGATCTTCTTGTGTAGGCGGTTGTCACCGAATGGTCGATCAGGGTAAGCCTGTTCTTTCTGGGAAACGGGGAGGAATAGCTTCTCTCCATCCTCCTCTCCCTCGCCATCCCGAGAACATCCCCGAACATGGACGGAGGAGTAAGCGTTCCGCTCATAAGAATGGCACAGCGGCATGATTTGAATATCGGACCGCTGATCTCCCCCGGATCCAGATTGCGGTATATCAGCTTCAGCGATTCGAGGCCTTTGTTCTTGTTCAGGGCAATATAGAGAATATGCGACTCGGTGAGGCCGAGCAGCCCTTTCATGAACTGGGTGACGAAAATAACGGGATCCTCCCCCTCCCCCTTTCCCCGTTTCCTGCTTTCATCTTCCAGCATCTCGATGGAAGCATGGATATCGAAATTCTCATCCAGGGTGCTGCTGAACAGGGCCATGATGCTTGAGATGAACTCCCTCTTGTCGAGGAGAACCTCCTCTTCATCTCCCATTCTCTTCCCCGCCTCGTGGATGATGAATTCCCTCATCTCCTTCAACTTTCGACGGAGGACCCTGTTCCCTCCCATCTCGAATTCCGCCTCCTGGAGGATCTTCATATGGAGTTCCCTGCTCTGATTGGCCCTTATCCGATCCGGCAGGTTGTGCGCCTCGTCGACGATGATCACGATATCCTGAAGTCTCTTCTCGAGCCCCTTCAATATCGGATCGGACAGCTCGGAGAAGAGATAGTTGAAATCGCATATTATCACGTCCGCCTCCTTGGCGGATTCCAAAGCCGCCCGGTGCGGGCAGATCCTCCGGGATACCGAGAGGTCCTTCAGCTCGTAAACGTCCAGGATTTCATTTCTGATCGAATGGAGAAGTGGTCCGGGCGGTGTTCTGTAATACGGACATTTTCCGTCCCTGCTCTGCTGTCTGCATATGAAATTGAAGGTGTAATGCGGCATTGACGATATGTCACGCGGGCACATCGACTGTTTCGATATCACATCCACCACCCTTATCTTCTTTCCGGACCGCTGTGAAACCCGCCTCAATGTCTTGACGGCGATCTGGTGCTGGGACTGCTTGGATGTAAGGAAGAATACGAACAGGCCGTTGTTCAACGCGTATTCGACGGCGGGGGACAGCGATGCGGCGGTTTTCCCGATACCTGTCGGGACGCTCGCCAGGAGGAACTTCCCCCTTTCAAGGGCCTCTCCGACGTCTTTCATGAACTCATCCTGCCCGGGCCTCACCGTATCGAATGGGAACATTGCGCCATCCGGAACCCTGATTCCGGAATCCTCGCCGCCTTCACAATCAAGATCGTCATCCTCGTCATAATCATCATTCAGCACGGCGGTTCTGATCGATCTTCGGGCATAGTCGGACGACCTAGGGGAAACGCCCTTCCTTACCGAGTATTCGGTTTTTTTTTCTTTTTTCTCCATGCCGGGCAGAGGTTCATCTACGAACCCGCAGCGGGGGCATCTCTTGACGCGCCTTCCTCCGGAGAAATTCCACAGGAGGAGCGACCCGCATCTCTCGCAAAAATCGGCCATGAAAGAACTCCTGAAACCCTTTGATCCTCAGGCGGGCACATTATTAAAACATAGGGGGAGGGATGTGAAAATAACGGCCTTGCACGTATATCGGCGATTTGTACAGGACCGCATATGGATTTTTTTTATAACGATTGAAACCCGTTTCAGATTAAATATCGATCAGATCATGCAACTATCCGTACACGTCTACCCTGACCTTCCCCTTCCCGGTCACCCTCGCCCGAACCCCGAAAACATCCCTTATCATTCGGGATGTGAGGATCTCTCGGGGCTCTCCCGCCGATACGAGTCTGCCCTCCTTCATAACGGCGATACGCCTGCAGAACCGGGCGGCCAGGTTCAGGTCGTGGAGGACCACCGCCACGGTCAATCCCTCATCCCTGTTTTTTGATTCAACCAGCCCGAGTATGTCCAGGGCATGGCGGATATCCAGATCCTTGGTAGGTTCGTCAAGGAGCAGAAGCTCCGGCTCCTGTGCCAGTGATCGGGCGATGTTCACCCTCTGTTTCTCTCCGCCGCTCAGATTCGAGAACCTCTTGTCCCTGAACTTCCAGACGTCGGCATATTTCATGGCCTTCTCGACCACGGCCTCGTGTTCCGTTCCCCCGAACTCGAACCTTCCCATGTACGGATACCTCCCCATGGACACGATCTCGTTGACCCTGAAGTCGAATCCGACGGCCCTTTCCTGGGGCAGAACGGCCATGATCCTTGCGATATCCCTCCTTCTCAACTCCCTGATATCCCTCCCCTTCAGGTATACCCGGTTCCTCTCTATCGGGCGCACCCCGCTCATGCACCCGAGAAGTGTGGATTTGCCGGATCCGTTCGGTCCGATGATCCCCAGGAGATCACCGGTTGACAGGTCAAGGTCGATCCCTTTCAGGACCTCGCTCCCGTTTCCGTATGAGAAATGAAGGTCCCTGATCGAGAGCATCAATCCCTCCTCCCTGCTATCAGTATGTATATGAAGAATCCGCCGCCGATCAAACCGGTCACGATCCCAATGGGTATGATGACATCGAGGGCCGCCCTCGAGAAGAGATCGGACAGGATCACGAAGATCCCGCCCGCGAGCGCGGAGGCGGGAACGAGAAACCTGTGATCGGGCCCTATGATCCTTCTCATTATGTGTGGGACGATGAGACCGACAAAACCTATGACGCCGCAGAAGGGTATGGTCACCGCGGTTACGAGTGACCCGGCACCGAGAATGATCAATTTGCTCCTCTCCACCTCAACGCCCAGGTGCTTGGCCCCGTCCTCTCCGGTGCTGAATGCGTTGAGGTCCCTGGAAAAAACCAATAGCACAACCGTTCCCATCAGCACGATCGGGACCACCATGTACAGCTCCTCCCAGGTGGAGTTGCCGCACGTTCCCATCAGCGAGAAGATCATCTCGGAGGGATTATCGATGAAGAAATAGATCAGCAGGTAGGTGGCGGATGTCAGCAGGGCCGAGAGGGCGATACCGGCAAGGAGGAGGTTGGCAACAGGAACCCGGCTGCCGGACCTGGCAACCAGGTAAGCGGTAATGACGGTCCCCATTCCGAAAAGGAAGCTCACTGCAATCCTGAAGAGATCGATATGGATCCCCGAGATCTCCCTCGTCAAAATGGATGCGGCGATCCAACCGAATGCCCCTCCGGCGGATATGCCGATGATGAACGGATCGACAAGGGGATTCCTGAAGAGGCCCTGCATCGACGCCCCCGATGATGAGAGCGCAATACCGGTTAACATGGCCATCAACACCACCGGGACCCTGATATCCAGAATGATCAGCCTGTCGCTGGCCGTGTATTCAAGGGGCAGTATACGGGATCCCGGGATGGAGGAAGCCAGAATATGCAGAATATCGACCAGCGGTATATGGACCGATCCAACTGATATGCCCGCGATAACGGCGCAGATGAGCAGTATGACGAGCGCGCCAAAAAAGGGCGCTCTCCTCCTCACGATCCTCATTCATATCCCGCGCGTTCCAGAATAATCCGGTGTATCTCCTCGAGACCCTCAACCATCCTCGGCCCCCCGCGGTCCACGATATCTCCGCTGATGTCCCTGACCAATCCGTTCTTCACCGCATCCAGATCGCTGAACTTGTTTTCGGACAGGATAAGATCCCTCGATTCCGTGGGCCATGCGGCACTCTGGGAGGTCAGGATGATGTCCGGATTGTCGTCCACGATCACCTCGACACTGATCTGGACAGCCATGCCGGAGGAGTCATCGATTGCGCACTTTCCTCCGGCCTTCCTTATCAGGTCCCCCGATATTGTGGAGCCTGTCATCACCCAGGGGTCGGAGTCGGTGGAGTAGTAGTTCACGTGCAGGATCTCGGGCGCATCGTCCTTCGGCAGCGATGCAGCTGAAACCTCCACCGCATCGATCCTTGCCTCGAGAAGCGACACCTTCTCCCTCGCCGCTTCCGGCACACCCATGATCTCCCCCAGATCAAGCATGATCTCCAGCATGTCGTCGATGCTCCTCGGGTATATGCGGTACACCGGCAGGTTCAGCGATGAGAGGGCATCGTATGTGTAATTGAAGAGATCAAGGCCCTTGTCCATGAGTATAAGGTCCGGTGATAGTGACACAATCTTCTCGCTGTCCGGTCCCAGGTATGTATGGACCCTCTCGATTTTCGAGACCTCCGGAGGATAATCGGATCCCGAATCGCAGCCCACCACCCGGTCGCCCAGACCGAGGTAGAACATCATCTCGGTCAGACCCGGTGTCAGGGTTATTATCCTCTGCGGGTTCTCCACTATCATGACAGTGTCGCCCATGTCGTCGACGAATTCCTCGGTCCCCCCGCCCACGTTCTCGACACACCCGGATATCAGAATTCCCAATATCAGAAGTGCGGGGATCGTGATCATTATCGATTTCTTCATGATCTCACCAACCATCATTTTAACCGGGATTGAAAGGTTTTAAAGTAAACTTGAAATAAATAAAGTCTATTTTAGAGACGATAACACATCGTGAATAAATAGATGCCGGAGGGTCAACATGGAGCTGATGAGATCCAAGGGGAAAATGACGAGACTTCTGATCCTTCGTGAGATCGTTCTCAAGAGTCCAAAGGGCCTGAAAGGCATTTCAGAGGGGATCGGGATCACCCAGCAGGCCGTTTCGGATTACCTGAAAAAGATGGGTTCCGAGGGATTGGTGAGGATGAACAGGGGGGGGCCGGGAGCCACAGTCGACGGTGTGGAGTACCTTCAGCACAATCTCCTTCTTCTCAAGGAATTCGTGGACGGATCGATATCCGGACTGGAGATCGTCAGATCGACCGATGCGGTTGCTGACACCGACATCAGGAAAGGCCAGATGGTCACACTCTATATGAGCGGGGGACTTCTGTTTGCCAGGCCGGGCGATGACGGCCCCTCCACGGGGAGAGCGGAATGCGATGCTGCCAGACAGAGCATGGTATCGGTGTCGGATCTCTCGGGACTCGTGCCTATCGGAGATCCGGTGGTGGTGGTTGTCGAGATCCTGCCGGCCCGGAGCGGGGGAGGAGATGAGACCATCGGGAAGGAGCATATGGAAAACCTCATACTCTCCACTCCCGAGCTCGACGGCGTGGAGAGGGGTGACCTGAGGGTAGCAGCGCTCGATCTGGAAGCAGCCGCTCTCCTGAGAAGGTCGGGGATCCGATATGATCTGGAGATGCCCGGACCCCGGTCGATAATCGACTGCACCATGAGAGGCCTGTCCGTCATTTCATTCTCGACCCCCTATTCCGCGTCCAGGCTGACAGCCGAACTCGAGACGGATCGATCGGGCCCCAAGTGGGTCAGAGGATTGATCTGATGGCAGCTTTCGGGTAATGTTTTTTAATTGAAAAGGGCTGTCCCCCCCATAATCTTAACCGGGGAATCATGATGAAAGCCCGAAACCTTGCGATCTGTATAATGATGGCGGTTCTGATCATCGGTCTACCCTCAGCAACCGGAGCCGGGGGTTCGGATGATCTGAGCTTCGAGGACATCATGGATGCGTATGATGCGGAAGACAGGGATTTTGCCGGATATGACGACGGAGACGTGATCGAGTTCGTGGATCATGTCTCGGTTTCCAGGCTCAACGCCGACGGGGACACTGTTGTATGGTTCAGGTCCACGGGAGGGAGCATCTATTCCCCGACGCTCACCTATCCCAACGACCTCACCTCGATCCTCACCCCCAATACCAAGATCAAGACGAAGGTAACCGTTGTGAACCTGTCGATCGACGGGGAGTACGGGGAGGTCCTTGACGCGCAGATCGACGACATCGAGATACTGAGGGTGGGGGAGGACGAGATCATACTGGACGGGGAGACCATCAATATATTTGGATACGAGATATCGCTCAGCGGCCTGCCCGATGATCTCGAAACCCCCTGGTTCAAGTTCGTTCTCGTCCTGGTCGTCTGGGTCGTAATGGTTTTCGTCCTTTGGGTCATTTTCCAGATAATCGTGAAGATCGTCAACAAGACGAAGACAAGCCTGGACGACACCTTCATAAACATACTCCGGGCGCCTCTCTTCATCATTCTCCTGCTGTACGGGATCCTGGTTGCCCTGTCAATGCTGAACCTCAATGATCAGCTGATGTTCATAATAACCAGGCTTTACCAGGCAGGAACGATAGTCGCATTGGCCTACATTGTGATAAAGGTGTTCAAGAAGGTCCTGATGGTCTACCTCAAGGTGGTCTCCGCCAAGACGGAGACGAAAGCGGACGACGTGCTTGTACCCGTGTTCGGAAAGATTGCAACCGTGGTCATATGGATAATTGCCATCATTATGTTCCTGGATACGTTCGGGATCGATATCACGGTATTCGTGGCCGGAATGGGCATAGTCGGCCTCGTCATCGCCCTGGCTGCCCAGGATACTCTTTCCAACTTCTTTGCGGGCATAATGATCCTTCTTGACCGGCCGTTCAAGGAAGGGGATTGGATCATGCTTGACGAGAAGGTATATCAGGTCAGACATATCGGACTGAGGTCAACCCGCTTCTTCCACTCCGCATCCAATCAGCTTGTCACCATTCCCAATAACAGGATATCGGATCACATATTCTCCAACCTGAACGAGCCCAACTACATGGGCAGGTATACCGTGAACGTCGGTGTCAGTTACGATTCCGATCCCCGGAAGGTCGGGGAACTGCTGCTCAATATAGTCCGCAGCCACCCCGACACGTTCGAGGACGACGATCACAAACCGATCTACAGGTTCAGCTCTTTCGGCGATTCATCACTGGATTTCATAGTGATGTTCTGGCTGCGTGATTTCAACGATCAGTGGCGGGTTGCCAGCGAGATCCGTCACGAGATATTCGATCGGTTTAACAAGGAGGGGATCGAGATACCGTTCCCGCAGAGGACGGTGCACATGGCCAGAGCCAGTGATCCGGTCGCAGGAAGCGGAAAAACTCCCGGCGTTGCAGAAATGTCCAATCTCTCGCCGTGATAATACTATGGGAAATCCTCCCCCCCTCAATCCGGAGGGTTGTTGTTGTATGAAGTGTCGGGATATTCCCCGTTGACCGAAACATGGAACCAGTCGTAGGATACCCCGGACGCGGTCCCCCTTCCATCAACCTTGAGCGACCATATCCCTTTCTCCGGATTCTGGACGTTTCCGACTGCCTCGGACCTGTCGAACCGGTCGTTGGCCAGCGCATCGTATCTCTTCCTGATCCTGACAATGGGGATCCCGTCATCCCCGATATAGCTCAATGTTACGTTTATGAACCTGTCCTGGGGGTTTGCGGAATCATCGACTCCGAAGTGCACCTGGATCCAGAGATAGAGGTACTCCCCCCCCTCGTCGATGAAGAAGTTGTCAACTTCCATGTGCTTCTCGTATCTTCCAACCCTTATTCCGTTGAAATCGTAAGGACCCGTGAAATTATACCATACCTCTCCGATGGTTCCGACGATGAGATTGATCTCTTGATCCTCGGACGGGAAGAACGACCGCTTGGCCGTATTGATATCGAAACAACCCGATGTAAGAAGAACGGCTGCGATGGCCAATACGGCCGCGAATCCCGTCAGAGGGCGGTTTCGGGTCACGTATCGGTATTTCACATGGAGAATAAAAACTGTTTCCCCGGTCAAAACGGCCCTCTCATTCGTCGACCCTGCGGAAATCGTCTGCCGATCCCAGCGGTATTGTCGCGTCAAATCCGGTCTTCGACGTTGTACCGTCAGCCGGATCCGCTGACGGATCGAGGGTCGATCCCCTGGCTTTCCTGACAACGACAAGATCCCGATCAGCCTGGAACCTCGTTGCAACAGCCCATTCCACGTCCCGGTCGTTGAAGATGTCGATATCGCCGTCGACGACAATCACGCTCTTCATCGACGGATGACCGGAGAACGCAGCCATTACGGCGTTCTTGGCATCGCCCTCCTTCTGCTTGCCGATCGATATGACACTGTGAAGCCAGCAGCAGCCCCCCTCGGTGAGTCTTACCCCGTTGACCCTGGGAACCACCTTCCTGACGGATCTCAATATTGCAGGCTCCTTGGGAAGACCCATGAGCAGGTAGTGCTCCAGTCCCCCCGGCAGTAGAACATGCATTATCGGATCCTCGCGGATCAGTACCTTCTCGACCTGAAATACCGGCTCACCGGGATCGAGCCCTTTCCTGTCGTATGTCGATGTGATGTCGACGAACGGCCCCTCCGGAATCCTCTCCCAGAGGAATCTTCCCGCGAGAACGATCTCTGTCCCCACGGGGGCCCTCAGGGCGTCATCGAACGGTTCGAACAGCTCAAGAGGCCTCCCCTCCCCCTTCATGTGCAGTGCGGATGCTATGCCGAACTCGTCGGTGCCGAAATCCGCGGAGGACGAACCCGCAAGCAGGCTGGCCGGATCCGCGCCGATGGACACGACTGCCCGGAGCTCCCTGCCCCTTGACTCTGCCTCCTTCATCAGGGCGTTGAGATGCCTGGGAACAACCCTGACACCGAACCTGCCCCCTCCCAGGTACATCATCCTGTGAAAGGACAGATTGTATTTCCCGTCGAATCCGGAGTGGAATATACCGGAGGTGACGTAAGGCCCCCCGTCCCCCTTGTAATAGGTTGGAATCGGAAGTTCATCGATCGCCGCCTCTTTGTAATATGAAGGGACCGGAACGATTTCGGGTTCAACAGGACGGTCCATGGCCCCGATCATTAATTCGGTGAAACGGTCAACTTCGACGTTGAACCAATTTGCCATTCCGGAGCGGGTCGAGTAGACATTGCCCGCGATCCTGAATCCCAGGTATCCGTCCGCATCGGATATCCAGGCCATTTCCTGATCCCTTCTGGATATTCCGGCAGCCTCCAGATTCGGGCTGACAGCCTTTTCGATCCGGTTCACCCTCTCGATCTTCTGGAAGTCCCGAAATTCCATGATATCTCACCCGTGACCCGATCATTTGCCGGGTTCATAATGTTTTGGGAATGGCATCGTCATAGTACCAAGTTACACATGAGAAAGGTATATAATTTATAAACCAGTTCCCTCGCTGATATCCATGGTCCAGAGAACTCGTTTGCTTGAGTGTCCCAACTGCGGCAAGCAGCTTGAGGATACCAAACAGGAGAAAATGACTTGTAAATATTGCGGATCCAACTTCTCCAGGGAGGATGTTACCCAGGAGGAGGACGAGTATATCAGGAGGAAGATGGTCGTCGATCTGAGAACGAGTATGGAGATCTTCAAGGCCAGGAAGAAGTATTCGACTATCTTCATGATAATTTTCTTCGTTTTGGCGCTTCCCATACTCTTTTCGAATCCTTTCGGCGCTGTTCAGGGAATTTTCCTGGCGCTGTTCTTCCTGGCGGGTCTGACGATGTTCATTCTCTTCATAACGAACGATCGGCTGTACGA
Source organism: Thermoplasmatota archaeon (assembly GCA_049472195.1). Classification (GTDB taxonomy): domain Archaea; phylum Thermoplasmatota; class Penumbrarchaeia; order Penumbrarchaeales; family Penumbrarchaeaceae; genus JBLIRG01. Next base: position 11,322 of record JBLIRG010000040.1, on the reverse strand, counting down.
AAAGAGCAAGAGCCAGGCCAGCGATCTTTCCATGAGGAGGAGAATGTAGGAGGAGTCATGATGAGATCCAACGCGTTAAAGATCGGAACCATTCTGCTTCTTTTCTCCCTTGCGGCCGCTGCCTTTGTCATATCGGAACCCCTGTCAGCCGGCGGCGAGGCCGTCACCAGGGCAAGGGGAGAGACCCTCGAGGTCGAGAACGAAACGGTAACGCTCAGCCAGAACGAGGAGTTCCAGAGCATCAGGATAAAGAACAACGGAAATCTTATCATCAGGAGAGCAAGGATCACGGTTGATTCGATCGTATGCTCGGAGGACGCTGAAAACACGAGCTTCAAAATGGAAGACAACGCCCTCCTGTCCGTCTTCGAGGGAAAGGTCGATATAAATGCCGGCGAGGTAATCCTGACCGATTCCACGATATCGGTCATCCAGAACAGGGGGGAGGCCGCGCAGAGTACCGAGGACGGAGGCCATGCCCAGCTGTTCCTCGTTTCAAGGAAGGCAAACCTCGTGATCAATAATACGGAGATATCCGTCAACGCCCAGAACGGCGGGACGGGGACCAACACGATCTACGGGGGCAGGGGAGGCGACTCCAATGTTCTTGTGGAAGCATACAGCCCTCACAACCTGATAATCGAGGACGCGATCATACATTCCTTCGGGGGCAGAGGCGGGGACAATCTGGCGGGCAGCGGTGCTGGTGCAGGCGGGAGTTCGATGCTGACCCTGCGGTCGGAAGAGATGGTATTCAACCGCTGCGAGATCCTCTCCAACAGCGGGGAAGCGGGATCGACCATAGGTCAGGCGGCGGACGGAGGCCAGTCCGAGTTCCAGATAAGGGCAGAGGGCGACATCTTGATGTATAAATGCGATATCCAGTCCATCGAGGGATTATCGTCCGAGGGAGACCTCAAGCAGAAATCGAGGCTGCAGGTGAAGTCCAGATCCGGCGCATTCTACATGGATCACCAGAAGCTCGGCGACGAGAAGATCCAGTCCCTTTCGTCCCTTATCAGTGCCATCACCACCATAGACGCTCCCGATGCCGCGGACCTGCACGAGGTGGATGTCGGTGATAGCCCTCCCTCGCAGGAGGGAAACACGAATATCAGGATATTCTGGTGGGCCGAGATCAAGGTGACCGATATCTACAACAGCCCGCTCAAGAACGCTGTCATAACGTATACCAAGGGAACCGATCCCCAGATATATCCGAGGGATTCCTCCACCATCCTTCTGACGGACGATAAGGGCAGGATAGATATCGAGGTCGAAGCCCGGGAGAACGACAATCCGGTCACGTATTTCTTCAGGGCCGCCATCCAGGGAGGCGCATCGGCCTCCTCGGACCAGATCAGGTTCGGCAACGAGAACCATGTAACGAATATCAGGATCACTCTGATGACCCTGAGGATCGAAACGGTAAACGGCGAGCCTTACGTTTCCGGAATGGTCGTGGGAGGAGTGGCGTCACTTGTAGGATTCGCCATACCCGGAAACACCCAGAACATAATGGAGAAGGTATCCGTCGAACTAGATGACGTTCTTCTGGGAGAGGCCCAGGACATATCGGGTGAAGGGCCCCCCTTCTCCGAGTGGAGCTACGAGTGGGACACCACGGTCCACCCCAACGGCGAGGTCGTTCTCAACGTGATCGGAAAGGATACCGGTTACGAGGTCGAAAGGGGGCACCTTTTCGTTATCAACCAGGAAGCCATCAACCACAGGCCGCTGGTCCACAGGGTTCGGGTGAAGGATTCAAGGGACTCGTCGAAGGAGGTCGTTATCGGACAGGGCATCGACGTTTTCGTGACCCAGTATTCCCCCGTGATATACATCAACGGAACCGTCTGGGAACCGGATTGGAGGTCCACCTATCTGGATCTGGGCAAGAAGGTCAACGAGATCATAATAAAGGTATACGACGCCGGTGACGAGATATACACAAAGAACATCTTCGAGGCCGATGACGACGTCATGAAGATAAACGAATCGGGAGGCTATTCGTACAGCTTCGCGGTGGATACCGGCAACTACAAGGGATCCAACGCCCCGTATGCCGAGGGCGAATATACCGTAAGGCTGTTTGCATATGATGACTCCGGCCTGAGCTCCGCTGATATCGCCTTCTTCACGTTCGACCTGTCATATGATTTCTACCCTTACATCGATCTGTACATCGAGCGCTGGGATCTTCCGACCGATCAGGATCCGGACTGGATCCAGCTGACGTTCAACGGAGCTACCGAGGAATCCCATACAGTGAAGGGGAGGTTCAATTTCACCAAATTCTCGGACTACGACAGCCCCTTGTTCCAGGATCGGGAATCGTACAGAAATCTGAGCATCACGGTGAAGATCATTCCGCCCTCGGGTGACAATTACATGTTCAACGAAGAGGGCGAATTCGGTTACGACGGGTTCGAGTATGAATTCGATGTGGAGAGCATACCTGCGGATGAGAAGGGCACGTTCACCATCCTTGTCACCGCTGTTGACGAGGACGGACTGGTGACCAACAAGGAATACAGGGCGAGGATCCTCCACGATCCTCCCCCCGAACCATTCACCATCGTTCCCAAGGAAGTGGCGATAGAATACGGGGACATAATCTTCGTCTTCCCGGCGCTGCTCGTTATCGTGGTCATCGTTTACTTGGCACTCGTGGTCTTCAACACCGTGGTCCAGAGGAAGGACCAGAAGAAGAAGAAGGCGCTTCTGGAGAAGATGAAGGCGGAGGAGAAGAAGAAGGACACGACCATCGAGGACGAGATCCACGGTGGCGTCGATTCCAAGAAGTACCTCGAATCCACAGGAATGGCAAAGGGAAGCGAGGCGTTCACCAAGGAGCTAACCGACGCGTCGGGAAAACCGCAGGCTGGGGCACCACCGAAGACCGAAACGGCCAAACCTGCCGAGCAGCCGAAACCGCCCGCAGCAGCACCGCCGAAACCCGGTGTACCTGCGCAGCCCCAGGCAGCGCCGCCGAAACCCGCTGCGCCTCCGCAGGCTGCAGCGGCACCTCCGAAACCCCCCGCTCCGCAGATACCGCCGCAGGCACCTCCCGTCCCTGCGAAACCTCCGGCGGTTCCAACCACAACGCCGCAGGCACCCCCGGCACCCAAGCAGTGAACATCTGATCGGATTCCCATTTACGGGATCCGATCAATTTTTTCTTTTTCTTATATCTCTGATTTTTTCCGCCAATATTTAAATGGAATGATTCGATATTGCGTTAGCTGGTGATATCCTGAGCGACCGCGATCCCATGCTTTCCGTGATCATTCCAACCTACAACGAGGTGGAGAACATGGATGTTATCATTCCCAGCCTCGCCAGGGTTCTTAAGAAGGAGAGTATACCCTTCGAGATCATAGTGATGGATGACGATTCCCCGGATGGAACGGCCGCCAGGGTGAAGAAGATCTCGAGGAAACATCCCGAAGCACGTGCCGTGGTAAGGAAGGAGAACAGGGGTTTGTCCCCCTCCGTGATCGACGGATACGGGGAAGCCGGAGGGGATGTTCTCCTCGTCATGGACGCCGACATGAGCCATCCGCCGGATGTCGTCCCGGAGATGTACCGGGCGATCGTCGAGAGAGGAGCCGACATATCCGTCGGAAGCAGGCATACGAAGGGGGGAGGGATAGAGAACTGGCCGCTTTCGAGAAAGATAATCTCCTGGGGGGCGGCGCTTCTCGCAAGGCCCCTTACCCCGTGTTCCGATCCCATGTCGGGCTTCTTCGCAGTTCGCCCCGAGGTTATCAAGGACGCCCCTCTCAGGGCCCAGGGATATAAAATACTTCTTGAAGTGCTCGTAAAGGGCCGCTACGAAAAGGTCGAGGAGGTCCCCATAGTGTTCAAGGACAGGGAATACGGGGAATCGAAGCTGGGTAGCGGGGTGATAGTGAACTACGTCGGGCACCTGATCAAGCTCTACTCGTTTCCCGGGTCCGCCCCGTTCATCAAGTTCCTCTTCGTCGGAGGATCGGGAATGCTTGTGGACCTCGGTCTTGTGACCCTTCTCCTGCTGCTTCTGGGCGACAACAGGTTCGACCTGCTGTCTTTCGAGGACGTTAGATTCTTCCATCTGTACCAGGTTGTATCGTTCATCTACGCGGTGACGTGGAACTTCGTATGGAACCGGTACTGGACCTTTGACGCCAGGAGGGGATCCAGTTCCGAACAGTATGCGAAATTCTTCACGGTGGCTGTAATCGCTCTTTCGATCCGTTCCGTCCTGCTATACGTTGCGGTGGAGATGCTGGGATTCGAAGGGATGCCGCTGTATCATATCGCCCTGGTCTCCGTGATAGCATTCGTCACCGTCATAAATTTCCTGGGGTCCAAGCTCTGGGCATTCAAGAAGAAGTGATCATCACAATTAAATAACCATGAACTAGATAACATCGCGTGGCCCAAAAAGAACTTGAGCGCATCCTCTTAACGGCGATCTCCCTGTCGATCCTGGCTGCTGCGGTTCCATTAATCGCCGATGGAAGCAGGGGGCCGTCCGATGCGCTGTCCGTCGTCGTGGTGGATATACTGGATGATGATGTACAAATCGACATATCCCTCGGACAGAACAGGACCGGGACGGTAAGCTGCAGGGCCTACCTGAAACCCGGGGCGACGGTCATATTCGATTCGGTGGATGTTGTCCTTTACACGGATTTTCCCGAATACGTCAACAGCGTTAACCTGTCCGCCGACAGGTTTACGCTCACAGAGGATGATCCGGAGATCTTCTTCACTGCCACGGTAAATGTCCGGGAGAAAACTTCATCGGCGGTATCCGGTTCCCTGGAGATCGCTGGAGAATCCACCCTTACCCCGTCGGATAGAAAGAACGAGGTGGAACCGGATTCCGCCGTGGTCCGGATAAAACCCTATTACGGCGGTGAGATAACCTTCGATGTGATACAGGGGACCATCATTCAGGGCGATTCAAAGGAATTCACGATCACTGTCATAAACCACGGAAATGCCGACGATACATTCCATCTCGAGGTCAGGGATCCGGATCTTCTTAAGGAGAAAGGGATTACCGTCACCTTCGAATCATCATCCGTACCGGTCCGGGAAGGAGGTTCCGCAACGACCACCGCGGTTGTGAAGGTCTCAGACAATGCCGACAGGGGTTTCGCGATCATCACGGTGGAGGTATGGTCCGAGCACAAGGGTTCGTCCAACCGCGAGGAATCCACCGCGCTTCTGACCGTTAACGTGGAGGAGAAGATCCTCGGTTTTCTAAGGGGTACCCTGTTTCAGGAACCGATCTATCTCTGGGGATCCCTGGCGGTGCTCCTGGTCATACTTGGTCTGATCGTATTCGGCATCATCAAGCTCAGGGAGCGCATTGCGTGGAAGAGGGCCATCAACAGAATGAAGAGACCTCCCTCCGGTAACTGATCGAGACCGCTTTTCGTTCGATCAAATAAGAGATGGATCCGAATCGATCTCCCTTCGCTTGATAAGGGGATTTTCCCCGCTCATTCCTCGTCGAACTCTTCCATTTCCTCGAACTCGGCACCGCAGTTGGGGCACTGGGGATCGTCGAGGCTGACCAGTTCGCCGCATTCGGAGCACACGCTCATGTTCTCCAGCTCCTCCTCCTCCATCTCCTCCAGCTCCTTTGCCGCCTTGGGTTTCTTTCCCGTCTCCTCTTCCTCGATTATGGCCTCGTGATCGGCTTCCTCCACGGTGGGAGGTGCGGATGTCGGAAGCGCTATCTTGCCGGTATAGACCAGCAGGATCACAACCACTATGGCGATCAGCAGTATGAGGATGATGAGGAATGTGAAGATGTCGAACAGGTTGATCTTCAGCTTGCTCTCCGGCTTGTTCCACCGGTCGGGATCCCTGGGATACCAGTCGTCCTCGTTCCTTACCCTGTCTCCGTCGATATCGGGGTCGACGTCGTCGCCGATACCGTCCTTGTCCATATCTCCCGGAAGGTTGGGGTTCGTCGGTGCGGAGTCGGCATCGTCCACCAGGCCGTCATTGTCGTCGTCGAAATCAACGTAGCCGACGCCTGCGGAATTCAGAGCATCGCCGTCCGGAAGCCCGTCGCCGTCCGTATCCCTCGGTTTGGAGTTCGGGTCCTTCGGATCGGTATTGATCTTTTCGTGTTCCTCGATATAGTCCGGGTACCCGTCGTTATCGTCGTCCGTATCGTCCCCGAAATCGTTGATACCGTTTCCGTTCGCATCGTCGAAATCTCCGTCGCCGTCGGTATCGGTGGGTTCGATGTAGCCGGTAATGTAATAGGAGTCGCCCTCGTCGTTGTCCTCGTCGAACGGCCTGATCTGGACGGTGATGTTCATCCTGAGGGGATACTCCCACCTTCCGAGCGTTATATCGATCTCGCTTGCCTCCTCGATGGTGCTGATCGGAACGCCGTTGACGCTCCACCGGTATCCGAGGTATACGCTGTCCCCGTCGGGATCGACCCACACGATATCCTTGACACCTATCACCTTCGTTTCCTCCGTGATGGGATCCGGGGATAATCTCGCACTTACGATACGCGGCTTCGTGTTCTGGATAAACACCTTGGCGGTCCTGACCTCGCTGTTGCTGTATCCGTCCGACACCCATGCCGATACCCTTATGGTATCGTATTTCCTGGTGAAGGTGTGGTGGAGCATCGGTGAGTCGGATGCGCCGATATTCGCGAAAATATCATTTCCCTGCTCGTCCTCTCCGATCTTCCTCTCCCACATGTAGTGGAATATGAGAACATCGGATTCGGTATCCGCCGGATCGACGGGGCTTGCTATGAGGTCGGTCTCGGTTGTGGGATTCAAATTGGTTATTTTTACGCTGTCAAGTGTGGGAGGTATGTTCTGAATCACAACGTGCGGGGATGATACGGGTGTTCCCTTTGATCCCTCGGTATCTGTCGGGATGATGGTGAAATTCCAGATCTGCCCCGCTTCGACATCCTTGATGACCACCATCCCCTCGTATTCAGCGGAATATTTACCGTTCAGATACCAGTGGATATCCTTGATCTTTGACTCCGCGTCACCGTCGACGTCATACCATTCCCATGTCGCCTGTATGACCTCCCCGGAGTAAACCACCTCCCTGGGCGGGGAGGATCTGTAGACGATGATCCTCGGATTGGTAGCAACCGGCGGGTCCTGAACCTTTCCGATGGAGAGGCGGACCACATGTGTTATGGACATGTCGTGTGGATCGGTAGCGGTTATCGAGAAGTTACCCTCCCCGTACCAATCCTTTTTGAGGGTCACCCATATCTTGGTGCCCTCGATGTGAGGCATTATCTCCGTGTCCATCTGGTTGACGGAATATCTGAGTTTGCCCTTGTCGGCATCGTTGTCAGTGAACCATCCGGCGATATCGACGTATACGCCGTTCAGGCCGATATCCTCCTCGCCCACCAGGTTATCCCTTGCCAGGGGGGTTTTCCACGGGGCGATCGGTCCGTTGAATACAATACTGGTCGGTTTGTTGAGTATGAAGCTTCTCGTGCCCGAACCGTCGGAGTAGGTCATATCGATGGTGACATTTGAGTATCCGGTCTCCAGATCATCTTCGTAGACCACCATGAAACCGGTCAATACTTCGCTGTAGTAATCCTCTCCCGCATCCTTGGAATCGTAGTTGAACGAGGTCAATCCCTGGTCGATGTCCATGACGAAATCCACGGGATCCCCGTCCTCGTCCAGGACCTTGACCTCCAGCGTGTAGGTGATGTTGGCGAAATAATCCCGTCCCTTCACGTTGATGCTGTCCAGATCGATTGTGGTATCGAGGAGGGTTACGTTGCTGTAAACCGTCCAAATCGAGGAAAGCCCGTTATCGAGGAATCTGGAATCCTCGATTGTCACTTCATATTCCCTGTTGGTGGTCTTGTCCCTGGAATCGAACAGGTATATTCCCCAGTTGTTGCGGGTGAATGACGATCCGGATATATCCAGATCGGCCGAAAGACCGTTCACCCATATTCCATATGAATTCTCGTGGAAGCTCGATCCGATGATATCCGCCTCGCTGTTCTCGATGAAAAGCGCCTTGCCCGATATGTCCTCTAACCGGCTGTCTTTCACGATGATCCTTGAGTTCTTCACGTGGATTCCGCCGGGGCTGTCCCGGATGAGGGTGCTCCTGATCTCGACTATCTGGGACCCGTCGGCATAGAGGCCCCCCAGGTTGTCCATGTAGCAGCCCTTGAACTTGATATTGGCCCCGTTGTCCATGTTTATGTAGAAATATCGGTTGCTTCTCTCGGTGGATATGAAGCAGTTCTCGAACTCGATAACTCCTGCCTGGGATACCTCGAAGTAGTTATCGATGCCCAGAAGCGTCACGTTCATGTTGGTGAACTTGCCGTTCAGTCCGGTTATGGTGAAGTCGCCGTTTACCCTCATCTTACCCGATGTATCCTCGGACCCGATCTCACCGCTTCTTATATCCCATTCACTGTGGAATATCTCCGGAGCCGTGAAATCGAAACCGCCGTTGCCGTTGATCGTGGCCTCGTACAGCTTGATCTCAACCTGCTTGGTGATGCTTGTCGGGTCGTAGGTGAAAACTATTCCGTGCTTTCCGTTGCCGATCGAGGTGGTCTCGTTTAGCCAGCAGTACGGGGAATTTCCAGCAAGGCCCGCATTCGATATGAAAATGGACAGGCCGTTCTCGTAATTGGATTCCGTTGAAACCCTGCTGTATCTGATGATCTCCACGTTCCACAGCTTAATTCCCGTCCCGTAGTTGTTCTCGACGGTAACTCCCTTGATATCCAGTGTTCCACCCTCCGCGAAAAGACCGGTCCTTCCGCTGTCGGATATTATCGAATCGGGGAGAAGCGAATCGAAGAAGACGATGTCGGCGTTTCTGGATTTTATTCCATATTCCGTATTGCCTTTTATTGTGCAGCTGTCCATTTTGATATAGGTCCCCTCCGAGACCAGGATTCCGTTGAAGTTCATGGTAACGGTGGTCAATTTGAGTTCCACGTGGGAATCCGAACCTGTATCCAGTCCGAATGTCGTCGTGCTGTTATCGATTGTAAGATCGTTCGCGGTCAGGTATGAGTTGTCTCCCAGCAGGAGCCCACCTTCATCGAAGAAGCTGACGCGGGAATGCTCGACATGAAACGTGGTGTGGTCCTTCGTGTAGATCCCGTACCCATCGCCCTGATCGATCACGACGTTGTTGATTCTCAGGTCGGTATCAGCGATGAAATATATTCCGTCTATCCCGGCATTGGACAATACGGAGTTATGAATGACGACCTCTCCGTTGTACAACCAGCTGTTTACGGCTATTATATGCCCATGTGCGTCGTCCACGACCCCGTTAATCTTTATGTCTCCCGCGGTATCGCCCGTTACCATCACGGTAACCGCACCCATTCCATCCATCCTTTCCTGTTCAGTATTGTTGTTGGACGATATCGACATGTCTATAACTTGGATATCCAGGTTGTAGTCGATATTGTCGCCGTAAATATACAATCCCGCCTCGGAATAGTGCTCGATCTCCACATCCCGAAGCTCGATCTCCACATCCTCAGGATACTGGAAGGGAAGTTCAATGAAAATCGGTGATTCCTCTGCGTTTATGGTCGTCCCGTTTATGTTGATCAGTGCACGCTCCACCATCAATCCCTTGGATGCATTGTGTATATCGAGGTTCTGAACGTCCAGCCATCCCCTCTGGATCGTAACTGCGGTCTCGATATTGTATACGGTGTCGGCCGAATATGATCGGAAGTCATCGTTCTCCAAGGTTATTGTGGGCCAGTCGTTCATGGAATCGAACCTTGCACTCATCACTCCGAACAGCCCCGGATTTGCATTCACGCTCGTGTTCATCAGTGTGAAATCAGAGTTTCTCGTCCTGATGAGCTCGAGGGCGGAATACGTGACATTCCTGATCCCGTTGAGCTTCAGATCGTGAATATTGATATTCCCGCTCGAAAGGATCGATACGAAGCTTATGTCAGCCTGAACGATGGATACGTTGCTGATCTGAAGGACATCGCTGGTGACCGGGGTCCATTCATCCTCGATGGGATTGCGGAGGGAAGCAACGGGCGTGTTGTTGCCTGCATAGACCGGGTTCAGAAGATAAGCGCATCCCAGACCCGGATCGTCAGTCATCCAAGAGATCCTGTAGTTGGCGACGTCAGGTGCCGCGGACAGATTGAAAACCGCTTCCTCCCCGTTCGTCCATTCATCCATGGTCGTGTCCGAGATAGAGATGCCGCTCAGCAGGGTCCAGTCGGCCCCGTTGTAATAGTATATTCCGAATTCAGCATCCGGGGACCTGGAATCGACGAAGTAAGGGATCCTGACAAGCGGATCGCTGATCCCCGTCTTGTCATATCTGAACTCGAAGGTCGCGTTCGAGTCGTCGGCATAGTAAAGATCCCCCCCGTCATAAGGGGTGTAAATGGAAGCTTCCTCGATCTCCAGGGGAACCTCGGAGGTGCCGTTGATCTTGAGATCCAGGAGTACCGTGGGGGTGCTTCCCCAAGTGTGGTTCATATCTATCTTGATCCCGCCGGAGGGGTCTTCGATCATGATATCGCTTTTCTGGATGGTCACCCCCGCTCCGGAGATCCTCATCTTCTCCATAAGTCCCGATATGCTGCATCTGGAGATCTTTCCAGCCTTGAGATCGAACGTGGACGGGAAATCAACATTCACAGAGGCATCTATCTGAGTGTTGTTTATGAGCATCTTCGATCCCTTGGATGTGATGATCCGGTATTGATTTCCCGTTGAAACGATCTTTGATCCTGAGTTCACCACGGGTCCTTTGATCGTGAGCTGACCTCCGTCGAGGACATCTATCCTGGAGAAGGTATCGGTCAATACGATGGTCGAATTGTCGAATGTGAGTTTTCCCTGGCTCAATACGGTTATGTCTCCGATGACCACGTTGCTGTTCTTGTATGTCTTCGTATCTGCCACGTAGTACGGGGAAGACAGGAAATCGCTTATCACGTATTTCCATGATCGAACCGTGTAGTGTCCGAAGCGATCCGTGGAATTGACCGTGAGGAAGTACGATCCTTTGACCGTGGGCAGGGTGATATTCTGGCCTGTCCAGTTTGTATATGTTGCTCCGTTCAAAGTGAAATTGGTGTTGGGTTCGGTCGTGAACCAGGTATAATTTGCCAGGGGATCCGTGTCCTTGACATTTATCTTGATCTAGTTGGATAATATATTCTGCTTTATATATAGCCATTAAATCAAAATTATTCCTTAAAGTGAATGCACCACACTCTGGACTCTCGCAAGAACAAATTGCATTTATATAAGGTACTGGTTGGAA